>JAEUOJ010000083.1 GCA_016789495.1 Accumulibacter sp.
CATGACCATGGGGCAGGCTGCGCTCGACCACGAACACCGACTCGGCACTGGGTACGGCCACGCCGCCGCGCATCAACACCTTCAAACCCTCAATCACCTCGCACGACAGGCACGACAGGTTGGCCAGGGTGCGCTTGCGGACCTTGCCGTCCTCTCGGTAGGACTCGCGCAGAAGGACCGCGGGGGGAGAGTTCCGGTTGGGGACGGACTCAATGTACGTGGGCGAACAGGATAGCCGATGTGAGTGGAGCAATCAACAACAAAGTGTCATATTACATGGGTACATATCGAGGCCAGAAAAAGGCCGAAACCCGCATGAATGCTGGGTCACGGCCTGATCAGTGGGCCAAAGTTCGGTCTAGAGGACCCCTGCCGATCCAGGCGCTGTCCCCGCTCTTCCCGGGGTGGGCGCGGTTCGAGGCTGGCATCGGTGGTGCTTGCCGCGAGCGGGTGATCTGCGGAGGGGCATCGATCAGAGCCGTTCGCTGACTCCGGCGCTGGCGAAACTGGCCATTTCATCGAGGAACGCCGCTGCGGCGCGCACCAGCGGCCAGGCGAGGGCGACTCCCGTTCCTTCTCCCAGACGCAGCCCGAGGTCGAGCAGCGGTTCGGCGTCCAGCGCGCGCAGTTGCGCCAGGTGGCCCGGTTCGGCTGAACGGTGACAGAACACGCAGTAATCGCGGACCGCCGGGGCGAGGGCGATGGCGACCAGCACGGCGGCGGTGACGATGAAGCCGTCGATCAGCAACAGCAGGCCCGCTTCGGCGCCGGCGAGCAGCGCGCCACAGAGCATGGCGATTTCGAAACCGCCGAATTCGGCGAGCACGCGCAGCGGCTCGGCGTGTGCCGGCAGGTTGGCGCGTGCCGCCGCGCGAGCCAGCAAGTCTTTCTTTCGCGCCAGACCGGCGTCGTCGAGACCGGTGCCCCGTCCCACGCATTCGGCGAGCGGCGTGGTGGTGAAATGCTGTGTTAGCAGCGAGGCGGCGGCGGTATTGCCGATGCCCATTTCACCGAAGCCGACCACCTGGACGCCGCGCTCGGCAAGCTGCCGGACGATCGCCGCGCCCCTCTCGATCGCCAATTGGCATTCGGCGGCAGTCATCGCCGGGCGTTCGAGATAATTTTGCGTTCCGAAAGCGATTTTGGCGTCGACCAACCCAGGACGGACGCCGAAATCGTGGGCCACTCCGGCGTCTATGACCTGCAATCGCAGATTGTTGTGACGGGAAAAGACGTTGATCGCCGCGCCGCCGGCGAGAAAATTTTCGACCATCTGCCAGGTGACGTCCTGCGGATACGCCGAGACGCCGGCGCGGGCGGCGCCATGATCGCCGGCGAAAATCAGCAGTTGCGGCTCGCCGAGGCGCGGCGTCAGCGTCTGGCGGACTTGGCCGATTTGTCGCGCCAGCCGTTCGAGCTGGCCTAGCGATCCCGGTGGTTTGGTTTTGCCGTCGATGCACGCCTGTAAACCGGGTAGCGGCGCGGGGGGTCGAATCGAGAACATGAGGAATGGGATCCGTTGCTGGTCAGGCGCCGATTATCCCATTGCGTTGGCGTGCTAAGCTTGTTCGCATGCGAGAATTGATTATTGGTGGCGCCCGTTCCGGGAAGAGCCGTCTGGCCGAACAGCGGGCATGCGACAGCGGCCTGCGGGTGATTTACATTGCTACCGCCCAGGCGCTGGATGGCGAAATGGCGCGACGGATCGCCGACCATCGTGCACGGCGACCGGCGACCTGGCAGGTGATCGAAGAGCCGCTGGAACTGGCGGGTGTCTTGCGTCGGCAGGCGGCCGACGATGTCTGTCTGCTGGTCGATTGCCTGACGCTGTGGTTGTCGAACCTGTTGTTCGCCGGCGACGCGGCCCGCCAGGCCGAGGCGGATGAAACGGTGGATTGCCCGCGCCTGCGGTCGGCGATCCGGGAACTGCTCGACAGCCTGCCGGTGCTCCCGGGCCGGCAGATTCTGGTGTCCAATGAAGTGGGTTGCGGGGTGGTGCCGATGGGTGCCATCGCGCGTTGTTTTGCCGAAGAGCAGGGTCGATTGAATCAGCGGCTGGCGGCGGTTTGCGAGCAGGTGACCCTGGTCGCCGCCGGGCTACCGCTGGTGCTGAAATCGCCCGCCGTTCCGCCCGGCGAGTCGGCATCGCCGGGCGGACGATGAATTCCATCCCTCGTGTCCGATAAGGAAACCACAATGTACAAACGAATCATGGTTGCCCTCGATCAGAGTTTCATGGCCGAACCAGTGCTGGCGGCAGCAATCGCTCTGGCCCAGGCGACGCAGGCCCGGCTGGCGCTTTGTCACGCGGTCGACGAAACGATTCTGGCGCATCGCGAGGTGGCGATGCTGCTGCCGAACAGTGTTGGTAAAACCGAGGCGCGCCTGCGGCTGGGGGCTGAAGCGTTTCTGACACGACACGCCGAGACGGCGCGTGCCGCCGGCATCGACACCGACATCCGGGTCGTCGAATCGGAGAGGCAGCCGACCTCGGACATGCTGCTCGAGGCGGCTCAGCAGTGGCAGGCGGATCTGCTGATCGCCGGTTCGCACGGACATCGCGGCGTCGAGCGGTTTTTTGTCGGCAGCACGGCCGAGCGGCTGGTGCGCAAGGCGAAAATTTCTTTGCTGCTGGTGCGCGGCGAGGACGCGCCGGCGTGACGTCCTTCCTCGCCAAGGGACGCTCCGTCCTCTTCGGGCGAGTCAGGCGGTTCGCCTGTCTGGTGTGGCTGTGTATTGCCGGTCTCGGCCTGGGCCATGCCGAAATCGTCGTCATCGATGACAGCGGCGCGACCTTGCGCTTGGCGCAGCCAGCCCGGCGGATCGTCAGCCTGGCGCCGCATCTCACCGAAACGCTGTTTGCCGCCGGTGCCGGAGAGCGGCTGGTCGGCACTGTCGATTACAGCAACTACCCGGCGGCGGCGGCGAAAATCACTCGTCTCGGCGCCTATTCCCGGGTCGACCTCGAACGCGTCGCCGCCTTGCAGCCCGACCTGATCGTCGCCTGGCAAAGCGGCAACGCCGCTGCCAACCTCGACCGGCTGCGCGCACTCGGTTTTCCGATTTACCTCTCACAACCGAACCGGATCGACGACATCGCCCGCGAAATCGAGCGTTTTGGTCTACTCGCCGGCAGTGCGACGACGGCCCGGCACGCCGCCGACACGTTTCGTCAGCGTTTGGCGGTTTTGCAGCGACGTTACGGCGAGCGGCCACCGGTACGGACCTTTTACCAAATCTGGAAGCAGCCGCTGATGACCGTCGGCGGCCAGCAGATCATCTCCCACGTCATCGCGTTGTGCGGCGGCGAGAATGTTTTCGCCGGATTGTCGGGCATGGCGCCGACGGTTGGCGTCGAGGCGGTGCTCGCCGCCAATCCGGAGGCGATCGTTGCTAGCGGCATGGACGAGGCGCGTCCGGAATGGCTGGACGATTGGCGATCCTGGAAAGCGCTCACCGCAGTGGCGCGCGGCAATCTGTTTTTCGTGCCTCCCGATCTGATCCAACGTCATACGCCACGGCTGCTCGACGGTGCCGAGCGGCTTTGTCAGCATCTGGAATCGGCGCGCGCGCGTCGACCTAGGCCATGAATTCACCTCGTCTGCCGCAGCGCATCGTCTGCCTGACCAGCGAAACGGTGGAAGTGCTGTACGCGATCGGCGAACAGGCGCGAATCGTCGGCATCAGCGGCTATACCGTCCATCCAGCACAGGCGCGTCAGGAAAAGCCGAAAGTGTTCGCCTTCACCAGCGGCGATCTGCAACGGATTCTTGCCGTTGCCCCCGATCTGGTGCTTACCTTTTCGGATTTGCAGGCTGAGATCGTCGGCCAGTTGATCCGGGCCGGTGTGGCGGTGCACGCCTTCAACCAACGCCGGGTCGACGGCATTCTGGCGATGATCGAAACGCTAGGCCGACTGGTTGGCGCCGAGCCGCGGGCGTTGGCGCTGGTCGCCGAGCTGAGCCAGCTGATCGACGAGATCCGGCGGTCGGCGGCGACGTTGCCGCGCCGGCCACGGGTCTACTTCGAGGAATGGGATCAGCCACCGATGACGGCGATCGGCTGGGTTTCCGAACTGATCGCCATCGCCGGCGGCGACGACGTCTTTGCCGAGCGGGCAACGCAGCCGTCGGCCAGCGGGCGGATCATCGCCGACCCGCTCGAAGTGGTCCGCCGCGCGCCGCAAATCATCATCGGCTCGTGGTGCGGCAAGCACTTCCGTCCGGCGCGAGTCGCCGCCCGCGCCGGCTGGCAGGATCTGCCGGCGGTGGCCGACGGACAGATCCATGAACTCAAATCGGCGCTGATTCTCACGCCCGGACCGGTGGCGATCCGCCAGGGATTGCCCGCCTTGCACCGACTGTTCCGGGCCTGGGCGGCGAACGGGGAGTCGGCCGGCGGCCCGTGACGTTCGGTGTTTTTCGCGGTCACCTTGCGCGACTGGCGGCGCCGGGCCGGTCGCCCGCCGGCGCCGACGAACGAGCGAAGCCGCGCTGCCGGGGTGGAACTTTGCATCGTCAGGGTTACTCCTCAAGCGCGGACGCGCAGAGCAAGGCGTTCACCCTTTGACGCAGACCACCTGCCGCAGGGTATGCACCACTTCGACCAGCGAACGCTGCGCGTCCATCACCGCGTCGATGTCCTTGTAGGCCATCGGGATTTCATCGATCACCGCGCTGTCCTTGCGGCATTCGACGTGCGCGGTGGCGCGCTCCTGGTCGGCGACGGTGAATTGGCGGCGCGCCTGATTGCGGCTCATCGTCCGGCCGGCGCCGTGGCTGCACGAACAGAACGACTCGTGGTTGCCGAGTCCGCGGACGATGTAGCTGCGCGCGCCCATCGAGCCGGGGATGATGCCGAGTTCGCCGCGCCGCGCCGATACCGCGCCCTTGCGGGTGACGTACACCTCGCTGCCGAAATGCGTTTCCTTCTGGACGTAGTTGTGGTGACAGTTCACCGCCTCAAGGTCGACGGCAAACGGCTTGGTGATCACCTGACGCGTGGCGGCGATCAGGTGATTCATCATCGCCGCGCGGTTGCAGCGCGCGTAATCCTGCGCCCAGTCGACCGCTTCGACGTAATCGGCGAAATGCGCGCTGCCTTCCTCGAGATACGCCAGGTCGCGGTCGGGCAGATTCGCTTGCTGGCGGCGCATGTCCGCCTGAGCGAGTTCGATGAAGGTGGTGCCGATGGCGTTGCCGACGCCGCGCGAGCCAGAATGCAGCATCAGCCAGACCTGTTCGTTTTCGTCGAGGCAGACTTCGATGAAGTGATTGCCGGTGCCGAGCGTTCCCAGGTGGACATGATGGTTGGTCTTTTCGAGTTTCGGGTACTTGGCGACGATGCGTCTGAAGCGCGGCAGCAGCCCGGCCCACAAGGCATCGATGGCCGGTGGCGGGTTTTGCCAGCTTCCCTGGTCACGCTGGCCGCGACCGACGGTGCGGCCGTGCGGCACGGCGCGTTCGATCGCGTCCCGCAGCGCACGCAAACTGTCGGGCAGATCGCCGGCGGTCAGCGTGGTGCGCGAGGCGATCATGCCGCAGCCGATGTCCACGCCGACCGCCGCCGGGATGATCGCGCCGCGCGTCGGGATGACGCTGCCGATGGTCGATCCCTTGCCCAGGTGCACGTCGGGCATCACCGCCAGATGACGGAAGATGAACGGCAGGCGGGCGGTATTGATCAGTTGCCGACGCGCGTCCTCCTCGACCGGCACGCCGCGGGTCCACATCTTGATCGGCACTCCGTCGCCGGGGTGGATGATTTCACCGAGCTCATCTCGTTCGTCAGCCCATTGGTTCATCGTGGTTCTCCTTTTCCGCCGCATTGGCGGTGATCGATATCGTGCATGATTGGCGACCGCCCTGGCGGGCCAGCGCCTTGCGTTGCCGTTCCCTGGCCCGGCAGGCGGCACAGCGCCGGGCGGTGCTGAACGGATGGCCGCCGGCGACTTCGTACCACCATTTCTGGCGGGCCGCGAGCCAAATTCCTTCAGCGCCGCAATCGACACAACGGAAGGCGAGGTCGAGGTAGTACCCCCGGCGAACGAATTCCGGTGCGTCGTGGCCCGCATCGGCGAGCAGTTGTTGCGGGGCGACCGGCACGCTGCCGACAGGCGCCAGGCGCTGGTTTTCCAGCGCGGCTCGCGCCAGCCGGCGACTCTTGCGCTGTCGGCGGGCGCTGAGAATCGCCACCCGCCGCTGCTTGCCGCTACGCTTGCCTGGCGCGCGCATCGCTCTTCTCCGCCGGGCGAGGAATGTTCACCAGGCCGGTCAGCACCTGTTCGAGGCCGCCGAAGACCGAGATGCGGTCGATGCGTTCAGCGACGCGTTCGAGCGTTTCCAGTTCCTTCAAGCGCAGTGCCGTCGGATTATCCTCCATCACTTTGGCGGTGTTGAGCAGCGAACGGGTCGCCGCCGTTTCTTCTCGCCGGCGGATGACGTTCGCCTCGGCCGATTTCTGGGCTTCGACCAGTTGGCCGAGAATGGTCTTCATTTCACCCGGCAGGATGATGTCCTTGACGCCGACGCCGCTGACCTCGATGCCGAGTTCGGCGAGCTTGCCGGTGACGTGCGCGCCGACCACTTCGTTGATCAACTGTTTGTTGTCGAGCAACTCGTCGAGAGTCCGCGTGCCGACCGCGGCGCGAAGGCCGAACTGCAGTTCGCGGTAGAGATGGTCGAGCGGCTTGTTCAACTGCCGGTGAGCGAGCAGCACGTCGCTGTAGCGCCAGGTGGCGGCGAGATTCAAGCGCAGACCGACCTTGTCGCGCGACAGGATGTCCTGACCGCTGACTTCGAGCGTCTGCAGGCGGGTATCGATCAGTTCGACCTGGACGTCGCGGTTGAAGCGCCAGAACGCCGCCAGCCCAGGCGGCAGCAACTGGCGAACCTGACCGTCGACCTTGAGCACCCCGACGTGGTACGCCGGCACCGGCACCATCAACACCCCCGAGAGTCCATCGACCGGTCGTTTACGCAGCACCGGCTGCGCCAGACGCGCGGCCAGTTCCGGCGACAGCGCCACGTCGCTGGCGAGGTCGATGTGTTCGAGACGATGCGTCAGCACACCCTGCCAATGGCAGGCGCGCGCGCCGGGCGGCATGATCTCGACCAGCACGTCGTCCTCGTAGCGCAGTCCGACCTGATCTTCACCGACGGACATCGGCAGCAGGTGCTTGGCGACGCTCTGCGGCTGGTGCCGCTGCAGATACTCGACCAGCGTTAGGTCATTCATCGGCGCATCGAGCCGCCAGACTTGCAGCGCCAGACGATGAAACGGATCCACGAAGCGGTAACGTCCCGCCGGCAACAGGCGTTCGAAATCGCCGTCGCGCAGCAAGGCGCCGCATTCATTTTTTTTGACGATGAAACGTCGCCACATGATCTTTCCTTTCGTTTGAATGGCCGGTGTGCGCCGGGTGACCGGGCCGCCGGTCCGGGAAAACCGGGGAAGCGTCCGGTGCGCCGGCGGCGATTTTCCGGACCATGCGAACATGGACCCGGCCTCGCCATCGGTGCCTGCTGAACGCCGTGCCGGAAATCTGGGGCCGGAGTCAGGGCCACCCGGCGGCGAGCGCTTGCGCCACTCGCCACCGGCGGGTACTGCCATCACTGCCACAACTGTGGAGCAGGAGTCGAACCTGCGACCGACCGTCGAAACGGTTGCTCTACCCATTGAGCTATCCAGACTGACGAACCGGGAATCGAACCCGCGAACGCTTTCGCGTTCTCACCAGAGTCGTCATGAGGACGTCCGCGCCGCGGCGGCATACGCAGCAACCACAGGTCGACACCCGGCCGTTGCGCACCGGCGGGGAGTTCACCCCCAACCCGTCGGCCTTGACGGCGCATCGACGCCCGCGGAGTATCTAGCGAACGCCATGCCAGATGTGCCCCATCCGTGTGTCTGTTATTCAACGTTATGTTTTTAAAATAATTAGTGACGAACAGGCGCTGAATGAGGGTCGGTCGATTGCTAATAATGTTAGAATTCAAGATAAAAAATTATCTGGAAAGATAGGGAATGAAGCAGACGGTGGTGATTGGTTTTCTTGGCACGCAACTGGATTACGGTGGGCGCGGCATGGCGCGTTGGCATAAATGGCGACCGAGTGTCGCGTTATGTCAGCAGGGAGACTTGCCGGTGCATCGTCTGGAATTGCTGCACGACCAGCGCAGCCGGCCGCTGGCAGAGCAGGTTCGCTCGGACATTGCCGCCGTTTCGCCGGCCACCGAGGTCCGGCAGGTCGAGATCACTTTGCGCGATCCCTGGGATTTCGAGGAGGTTTACACCGTGTTGCGCGACTTCGCGCGCGCCTATCCCTTCGATATCGAGCATGAAGACTATCTGCTGCACATCACCACCGGCACCCATGTCGCGCAGATCTGCTGGTTTCTGCTCGCGGAAACCCGGACGATACCGGCACGGTTGCTGCAGACCGCGCCGCCGCGCGACAAGGAAACCCCGGGCAGTGTCGGCAGCCACGCGCTGATCGACCTCGATCTGTCGCGTTACGACAAGATCGCGCAGCGTTTTCAATCGGAGCATGCCGATACGCTGCGTTATCTCAAGGCCGGCATCGCCACCCGCAACCCGGCGTTCAACGCGATGATCGAACGCATCGAACGAGTGGCCAGCCGTTCGTCGGCGGCGTTGCTGCTGGTCGGTCCAACTGGTGCCGGCAAGTCTTTTCTCGCCCGCCGGATCTATGAATTGAAACGGCAACGGCAACGGCTGCGCGGTCTGTTTGTCGACGTCAACTGCGCCACCCTGCGCGGTGACGCGGCGATGTCCGCCCTGTTTGGTCACGCACGAGGCGCGTTTACCGGTGCGCAGAGTGAGCGCCCGGGACTGTTGCGGACGGCGGCAGGTGGCTTGTTGTTTCTTGACGAAATCGGCGAACTCGGTCTCGACGAGCAAGCGATGTTGCTCAAGGCGATCGAGGAGAAACGCTTTCTGCCCTTCGGCAGCGATCGGGAAGTGAGCAGCGATTTTCAGTTGATCGCCGGTACCAATCGGGATTTGCGGCGCGAAGTCGCCGAAGGCCGCTTCCGCGAAGATCTGTTCGCGCGGATCAATTTGTGGACCTTCGTCCTACCCGGGCTCAACGAGCGTCCGGAAGACATCGAGCCGAACCTCGACTTCGAACTCGAGCGCCACGCTCGCGAGCAAGGCCGGCAAGTCCGTTTCAACCGCGAAGCGCGGCAACGCTTCCTGGCTTTCGCCTGTTCACCACAAGCGCCCTGGCGCGGCAATTTCCGTGAATTGTCGGCCGCCGTGACCCGAATGGCGACACTCGCCGACGCCGGCCGGATCACCCAGAGTGAAGTCGACGAAGAAATCGACCGCTTGCGCCTGGGCTGGGCCGCCGTTGCCGACGATGCCGCCCGGCAACTGCTCGGTGAAACGGCCGCCGACGCGCTCGATCTGTTCGACCGCGCTCAGCTCAATCTGGTGATCGCCGTCTGTCGTCGTGCCGACAGCCTGTCCGCCGCCGGCCGGCAGTTGTTCGCCGTATCGCGCTTACAGAAAAGCCAGGCCAACGATGCCGACCGGCTGCGGAAATTCCTCGCGCGCTTCGGACTGGATTGGACAGCCGTCGTGGCTAAACGCCAGATGGCGGGATGAACTATTCAAAAACCCATTAAACCAATTAATGGAGCTGTCGCCTACCGTTGGTGGCTGGATGGACGACGTCTCGGCGGGGAAGCAATCGATTCGTGAAAAAATATCTGTACAAAAATACAGTATTTCGTTAATCTTGACTCCGTCGCGGCGAAACCTCTTCATCCATCGTCAAGAAGGAGTCAGTCATCATGAATCGCTTACAGAAATGGTTCGAGCAATTGGCCGGTTTTTCCAGGGAAGAGCGTAATCGTTGGGAAATGGCGCAGGAAATTTTTTCATCCCCTCGTCTGGATATTTCAGCCCTGCACAAGCCCGCCTGCTGGCGGCGGCAGGCCACCACCGGACGGCAGCCACGTTGACCGGTGCCGATCTTCCATGGCCAAAATTCACTCAGCCCACTGCTTGGTACTGACATGGTCGATCAAGCTCGGCAGTGCTCAGACGCTGTTTGCGGGCCTATTGACAGAGGGCGCTGGCTGGCGATGGGGTTTTTCGTCGTCGTCCGGCGCATGCTTGTCGTTGGTCCAGGCGTGAGCTCAGCCGCTAGGCGCCTGACGGGAGACGGATTTACCGCGCCGTCGGGAGGCGCGGTCCATGCTTCCCCGATTTCTCGTGAGATAGGCCGATCCATGCGCCAAAATCGGGGAAAACCTTCTGGCGCGGCCACTCGGCCGGAACGGCCGTTCGAGTCCGACTGGCTCAGGATCCGTTCAGGTATTCTGCACGACGATGTTCGGGAATTTGCTGCTCATGTCGCGCGCGCGTTCGGCGATCTTCACCGCGACGCGGCGGGCGATCGTTCGGTAGATTGCCGCCGCCCGGGAATCCGGCGCGCCGACGACGGTCGGCCGGCCTGAATCGGTCAATTCGCGGATCGACATTTCCAGCGGCAACGCACCGAGCAGCTCGCTATCGTAGTCGCTGGACATCCGGGCGCCGCCGCCGTGGCCGAAGATATGTTCCTCATGCCCGCACTGCGAGCAGATGTGCAGACTCATGTTTTCGACCAGGCCGAGGATCGGGATGCCGACCTTTTCAAACATTTTCAGTCCCTTGCGGGCGTCGATCAGCGCAATGTCCTGAGGGGTGGTGACGATGATCGCGCCGGTCACCGGCACTTTTTGCGCCAGCGTCAATTGCGTGTCGCCGGTTCCCGGCGGCATGTCGACGATCAGGTAGTCGAGATCGCGCCAGGCGGTTTGCTTGAGCAGCTGTTCGAGCGCCTGGGTGACCATCGGCCCGCGCCAGACCATCGGCGAATCGATGTCGATCATGAAGCCGATCGACATCGTCTGCAGACCGTGCGCTTCCAGCGGGTCCATCGATACGCCGTCGGTGGATTCCGGTTTCTGGCCGGCCAGCCCGAGCATCTGCGGTTGTGACGGTCCGTAGATGTCGGCGTCGAGCAGGCCGACGCGGGCGCCTTCCTCGACCAGCGCCAGCGCCAGATTGACCGCGGTGGTGCTTTTGCCGACGCCGCCCTTGCCGGAGGCGACGGCAATGATGTTCTTGACGCCCGGCAGCGGCTTCAGCCCGCGTTGCACGGTATGTGGAACGATGTTTACGGTCATGCCGACGCTGATGTTGCCGATTCCCGGGATCGTCGACAGCGCGGCGATCACCGCCCGGCGCAGTTCGGCGATCTGGCTCTTCGCCGGATAACCGAGCTCGATGTCCAGGGAAACGTCGGCGCCGTCGACGCGAATGTTTTTCGCCGAGCGGGTGGCTAGATGGTCTTTTTGCGTATTCGGATCGGTCACTGTCTGCAGGACCGATTTGACGGCGTCGATGGTCACGGCCACGGGTTTGATCTCCTTGTCGATGATATCCGAGTGTTTTAGTAAAGTTTAACCGAAATCGCGATCACGCACATCCCGCTCCGCAGGAATCCGGCGACAGACTGACGCCGCGTTGGCCATCTCCGGCGAGTGCCGTCGATCAATCAGGGGGTCGTCGATAAAGGGGGAGCGTTTTCCGGGGGCGGCGCGATGCGGTACCAGGCGGCGTACAAGGCGGGCAGGAACAGCAAGGTCAATAGCGTGGCGACGATCAGGCCACCCATGATCGCCACCGCCATCGGTCCCCAGAAAACGCTGCGGGTCAGAGGAATCATCGCCAGGATCGCAGCCGCGGCGGTCAGCATGATCGGCCGGAAACGGCGGGTCGCCGAACCGACCACCGCCTGCCAGGGCGTATGACCGGCCTTTTCGTCCTGTTCGATCTGGTCGACCAGGATCAGCGCGTTACGCATGATCATCCCCGACAGGGCGATGACACCCAGGTTGGCGACGAAGCCGTAGGGCACCTTGAACAGCAGCAAGGCCAGCGCGACGCCGATCAGCCCCAGGGGCGCGGTCAATAGCACCAGCACGGTCCGTCCGACGTTCTGCAATTGGATCATCAGCAAAGTGATCACGCCGATCAGCATCAACGGCATGACTGCCCGGATCGAGTTTTCGCCCTTGGCCGATTCTTCGGTCACCCCGCCGGCTTCGATGCGGAAACCGGACGGCAGTCGCGCGCGCAGCGCGTCGAGCTGCGGATCGATCTGCGCGGTGACCACTGGTGCCTGGATGTTGTCGCGGATGTCGGCGCGAACGGTGATCGTCGGCAGACGGTTGCGGCGGGCAATGACGCCGTCCTCCAGACCGTAATCGATGCGCGCCAGCTGCGCCAATGGCAGATAGCGGCCGCTGGACGTGGGAATGTCGATGTCCGCCAATTCCGCCAGGCGGCTGCGTTCGTCGCCGGCGGCGCGGGCGACGACGTCGATCAACTGGTCGCCCTCGCGTAACTGGGTAATCGCCACACCGGTGAGCAAGGCGTTGAGATAGGCCGACAATTCCTGCGAGCTGATGCCGAGCGCGCGCGTGCGATCCTGGTCGACTTCGATATTTATCATCTTGCTCATTTCGTTCCAGTCGAAATTCACCTCCTTGAGGTGCGGATTGGCGCGCATGATCGCGGCCACCTCGGCGGCCGCGCGCCGCAATTCGGGCAAATCGTCGCCGGAAACCCGGAACAACACCGGGAAACCAACCGGCGGACCGTTCTCCAGACGCAAAACGCGGGTGCGCAGGCCGCTCCAGGCGCCGCTCGCATCACCGAAACGCTGTTCCAGGCGCTGCTTGAGGTCTTCGCGCGCGGCGATGCCATGGGTGGTGATCACCAACTGCGCGAAACTGTCGTTGAACAACTGCTGATCGAGCGGCAGATAGAAGCGCGGGCTGCCGTTACCGAGATAACTGGCGAAATATTTGATCGAACGAGCCATTTCCGGCTCGGCGAGCATCTCCTCGACCCGGCGCGCCTGGGTGGTGGTCGCCTGCAGGGACGAGCCGTTCGGCAACCACAGATCGACCAGCAATTCCGGCCGGCTCGACGCCGGAAAGAATTGCTTTTGCACGCCGAAGGTCAGCGCCGCCAGCGCGGCGGCGAAGGACAGCACGGTGGCGGCGATGACCAGCCAGCGGCGACGCAGGCACCAGGCGATGGTCGACTGCACCCGAAGGTAGAACGGCGAGCCGTAAATGTCGTCACCGTGCTGGCGGGATTTGGCCGCCAGGCGTTCGGGGTTGAGCACCAAGTATCCGAGATATGGGGTGAATAACACCGCGACGATCCACGACACCAGCAAGGCGATGCTGACCACCGCGAAAATCGAGAAGGTGTACTCGCCGGCGCCCGAGCGCGCCAGACCGACCGGCATGAAGCCGATGGCGGTGATCAGCGTGCCGGTGAGCATCGGAAAGGCCGTCGAAGTGTAGGCGAAGGTCGCGGCGCGAAACCGGTCCCAGCCTTGCTCCATTTTGACGACCATCATTTCGACGGCGATGATCGCGTCATCGACCAGCAGCCCGAGAGCGATCACCAACGCGCCAAGTGAAATCCGCTGCAGATCGATGCCGAAAACGGCCATCAATAGAAAAGTCACCGCCAGCACCAGCGGTATCGACAAGGCGACCACCGCGCCGGTGCGCATGCCGAGGCTGAGAAAGGAAACCGCCAGAACGATCAGAACCGCTTCGCCGAGCGACGAGAGAAACAGCTCCATCGACTGGCGGACGATCTGCGGCTGATCGGCAACGACATGGATGTCGATGCCCAGCGGCAATTGCTGCTGCAAGCGTTCCCGGGCCGCTTGTAGGCGCTGACCGAGGCCGATCACGTCGGCGCCCTTGTTCATCGCCACGGCGATACCGATCGCATCGGAGCCCTGGACCCGCATTCGCGGCGACGGCGGATCGGCGAAACCGCGGCTGACCTGGGCGATGTCGCCAAGACGAAACAGCCGGCCGTTGGCCTGAATGCCGATTTCGCGGATGCTGTCCACCGAGCGGAAGTCGCCGGAAACCCGGATGCGTATCCGGTCGGACGGCGTTTCGTAGAATCCGGCCGGGGTCATCGCGTTCTGCTTCTGCAAGGCGTCGAAGATCAGCAGCGGATTCAGTCCCAGCGTCGCCAGCTTGGCGTGCGAAATCTCGATGTAGATTTTTTCGTCCTGAACGCCGACCAGTTCGACTTTCTTGACATCGGCCACCTGTCGCAATTCGCGGGCCAGACGGTCGGCGTGGTGGCGCAGCGCCGCCAGATCGAAGCCGTCGCCGGTCAGCGCGAAAATGGTGATGAAGGTGTCGCCGAACTCGTCGTTGGCCAACGGACCGATCACGCCCGCCGGCAGGGTGTTGCGAAGGTCGCCGAGCTTCTTGCGCACCTGGTACCAGGCCTCCGGGACGTCCTTCTTCGGCGTGTAGTCCTTGAGCAGAATGGTGATCAGCGATTCGCCGGCGCGGGTCTGCGAGCGGACGACGTCGACCCACGGCACATCCTGCAGTCGCTTTTCGATCCGCTCGGTGACCTGCAGTTCGACTTCCCGAGCGGTCGCCCCCGGCCACAGCGTGCGGACGACCATCACCTTGAAAGTGAAATCCGGGTCCTCGGCGCGACCGAGCTTGAAATAGGCCAGCACGCCGCCGAGCAACAGCACGACGATCAGGTAACCCACCAGTGAACGGTGGCGCAGCGCCCATTCCGACAGATTGGGCAGGCTCATCGTGCGGCAGCGGCCGGGGAGGCTGCTCCGGGGACGCTCGCCGCCGCCGGTGTGCCGGATGGGTCGATGAGCTGGATCGTTTCGCCCGGCGTCAATTTGTGCACGCCGGCGACGACGATCCTTTCACCGCTGTGCAGTCCGCCGCCGAGCAGCGCCCGGCTTTCACGGTAGGCGGCGACACGCACCGGCCGCAAGGCCACCCGCTGATCGGCGCCGACCACCCATACCGCCGGCTGACCGTCCTGCTGAAAAACCGCCGTCAGCGGCACGCTCAAGCGGTTTTCCTCGGCCGGTTGCCGAAAGCGCACACTGGCGGTCATTCCCAGTCGCAAGCGCTGGTCCGGTCGATCGATCGCTACCCGTGCCGCGTAAGTGCGCGTCACCGGGTCGGCCACTGGTGACAGCTCGCGCAGTTGCCCCGGGTAATGCGCCTTGGGATCGGCCCATAAACCGATTTCCGCTGGCTGCTGCAAGCGCAAGGCCGGCATCCGTGACTCGGGAATGGCGATCGCCACTTCCAGCGTCTCAGGGCGTGCCAGGCGCATCACCGCTTGCCCAGCGCCGACCACCTGGCCGACTTCCGCCGAAATGACACCGACCACTCCGGCCTGCTCGGCTTTGAGGACGGTGTACGACGACTGGTTGCGTGCCAGATCGGCTTGCGCCCGCGCGGCCTTGAACGCCGTCTCGCGTGCTTCCAGCGCCGCTTCACTGACGAAATTTTTCTCGCGCAACTGGCGGTAGCGCTGCAGATCCGAGCGCGCCTGATCAAGGGTGGCCAGCGCCGCCGTGGCCACCAAGGTGGTATCGCCCGGGTCGAGACGCGCCAGCACGTCGCCCGGTTTGACGACGCTGCCGTTATCGACCAGACGCGCCGTCAGCTTGCCGGGAATGCGGAACGACAACGGCGTTTCATAACGCGACCGGACTTCGCCAGAGTAGAGCGCCGAATCATCGTCGGCCCTCTCTCCGACCACCTGCGTCAGCACCGGACGGACGGCTTGACTGGCGACTTCCGCTTTGCCGCAGGCGAACAAGGCAACGACCAACAGCAGTGCCGACGAGCGGACGGAAAAATGACAAACCCTATGCATCGCGTCGATCTCTGTTCCTTGCCGGGATGCCCGTCAAGCCCACGACAACGGCAACCTGCGGCTACTCGCGAAATCCTGACGGTTTGCCTGATGCCGACCTTGTTGGCCTTCTTGGGTCGGCGGCGGAACGCGCAAGCTAATATAATAATTTAAACGTCATGACTATACTCCGCGCAGCCCTGATCGTCAATCGGCGGCCCGACGACAATAGGCGGATCGCCGATCGACTCTCGACGTAAAATGACACGGCAAGATGGCGGGAGCGATACTTTCCCGTCGACAAGCCCACCTACTTCTCTCCCGAAAAGGAACAGACATGACCAGCACCGTGACTCTCGGCGGCAATCCGTTCACCGTCAATGGCGATTTTTTGCAACCCGGACAGCAGGCGCCTGATTTCAGCCTGGTCGGCAAAGATCTCGCCGACGTCAGCCTCGGAAAATTTGCCGGCCAGCGCAAAGTCCTGAACATCTTTCCGAGCGTTGATACGCCGACCTGCGCCACCTCGGTGCGCAAGTTCAACGAGAAGGCCAGCGCGCTGGCCCATACGGTGGTGCTGTGCATCTCCGCCGACCTGCCGTTCGCGCAGAGCCGTTTTTGCGCCGCCGAAGGGTTGGACAAGGTCGTGTGCCTGTCGACCATGCGCGGACGCGAGTTCCTCGAAACCTATGGAGTCGCACTGAGCAACGGGCCGCTGGCCGGCCTCGCGGCGCGGGCGGTGGTGGTGCTCGACGCCGACGATCGGGTGGTGTTCAGCCAGCTGGTCGGCGAAATCAAGGACGAACCGGATTACGACCGCGCCCTGGCCGCCCTGGGCGACTCCTGAACGCGGCCTGAACGGTCGTTCCGTCGCCCGCCGACACCCATCGCGGGCGACTCTCCCGCCAATCCTTCATGACGAAACCGATGCCCGACAATCATGCCAACGATCCCGCCAAGCAACGGCAGGGAATCCAGTCGATCGAGGTCGGCACGCGCCTGCTGCGGGTGCTGGCCGCCAACGGGCGCCCGATGATGCTCCGCGACCTCGCCAATAACGCCGGCATGTCCGCCGCCAAGGCCCGCCGCTACCTGGTGAGCTTCATGCGCATGGGTCTGGTCGAACAGAACAGCGTCAGCGGCCGCTACGATCTCGGCGAGTTCGCTCTCGAACTCGGCTTGGCCAGCCTGGCCCGGCTCGATCCGGTGCGCTTGGCCGGTCCGGTGCTCGACGATCTGTGCGAACGGACCGGTGAAACGGTGGCCCTGGCGATGTGGGGCAATCACGGTGCCACCTGCGTGCGCTGGGTCGAAGCGGGGGGGCCGATCACCGTCACTCTGCGTACCGGTGTCGTCCTGCCGTTGACCGCGTCGGCCACCGGCCTGGCCTTCGCCGCTTTTTACCGCTCGCCGTACCTCAAGCGGATGATCGAGGCCGAGATCGAGGCCAGCGCCGCCGCGCGGCATGTCGAGAAGGCGGGCTTGCTGGTCGCGCTCAAGGAACGTCTGGCGGAAATCCGCCAGCAAGGGTTGTCGCGATCGTCGGGCAGCCTGACTCCGGGAATCAGCGGCTTCAGCGCGCCAGTCTTCGACCATACCGGACATATGGTCGCCGCGATTACCTCGCTGGGAATCATCGACAACTTCGATCTGGATTGGCAGAGTCCGACCGCGCAGAGCACTCGAGAGGCGGCGGCGGTGCTGTCGCAACGCCTCGGCTTCGGCAGTGTCGGCGTCGTCAAACGCAACGACAGCGATGCCGGCGACCCGTGACTGTCGTCCGGGCTGCGGCGCCTGCTGCATCGCTCCGTCGATCACCACGCCGATGCCGGGCCATCCGTTCGGCAAGCCTGCCGGTCAGCCGTGCGCCAATCTCGACGCCGACTATCGCTGCCGTTTGTGGGGTCGGCCCGAGCGGCCGCCGTTCTGTGCCGGATTGAAACCGGCTGTCGAAATGTGCGGCGACGATCGTCGGCAGGCGCTGATCTGGCTGTCGGCGCTGGAACGGGCGACCAGGTAAGGCTGCTAGAATGCGCGCTTTGCGCGAAAGATCGCTGTGGATCCGTTGCTCCTGCTCAAAGCCTTCATCCTGGGTCTCGTCGAAGGCCTCACCGAGTTTTTGCCGGTCTCGTCGACCGGTCACCTGATTCTCGCCGGCGATCTGCTCGATTTCAACGACGAACGCGGCAAGCTTTTCGAAATCGTCATCCAGTCCGGCGCGATTCTGGCGGTGTGCTGGGAGTACCGCCGCAAGATTGCCGAGGTGCTGCGCGGCCTGCCGCGCGAGGTCGCCGCCCAGCGTTTCGCGTTGAATCTGCTGATTGCCTTTCTGCCGTTGGCGCTGCTCGGCCTGTATTTCGGCAAATCGATCAAGGCGGTGCTGTTCAACGCGCCGGTGGTGGCGACGGCGTTCATCGTTGGCGGCTTGATCATCCTGTGGGCTGAGCGTCGGGAACACCGCATCCGCGTGCACAGCGTCGATGCCTTGTCGGTGGGCGATGCCCTGCTGCTTGGACTGGCGCAGGCGCTGGCGCTGATTCCCGGCACCTCGCGTTCCGGCGCGACGATCATCGGTGGTCTGCTGTACGGCTTGTCGCGTCGCGCGGCGACCGAATTTTCCTTTTTCCTGGCCATCCCGACCCTGATTGGCGCGACGATTTATCAACTGTACAAGGAGCGGGCGTTGTTGTCTTTCGACGACCTCGGGATGTGGATGGTCGGCTTCGTCGCCGCTTTCCTGTCGGCATTCTGGGCGGTTCGCGGCCTATTGCGGTATATCAGCAGTCACGATTTTACGATTTTCGCCTGGTACCGGATCGCTTTTGGCCTGGTGGTGCTGGCCACCTGGCATTTCGGCTGGGTTTCCTGGACGGCGGGTTGAATGGCCAACGTCGGGATTGTTTATTTGCACGGCTTCTGCTCGTCGCCGGCGTCGTGGAAGGCACGCTTGCTGGCCGATCATCTCGCCGCGCGTGGTCTGGCCGATCGCCTGCTCTGTCCGACGCTGTCGCCGGTGCCGAACGAGGCGATTGCCCGCCTGGACGCCGTGCTCGCCGGTGAGGAACGGCAGTTGACGCTGGTTGGCAGTTCCTTGGGCGGTTTTTACGCCAGCTGGCTGGCCGAGAAATACGATTTGCCGGCGGTACTGATCAACCCGGCGGTACAGGCGCCCACGCTGCTCGAAGGGCTGATCGGACGACATGCCAATTTCCACACCGGCGAGACCTTCGAATTCACCGCCGCGCATGCCGGGCAACTGCTCGCCCTGACGCCGGCCACGGTCACCCCGTCGCGCTATCTGCTGCTGGTCGAAACCGGCGATGAACTGCTCGATTATTATCTGGCGGTGACGCGCTTTGCCGGTTGCCGGCAGACGATCGTGCATGGCGGCGATCACAGCTTCGCCAGTTTTCCCGAGGCCTTGCCACAGATCCTCGATTTTTGCGGGCTGTTGGTCACGTGACGCACTTACTGTTCGAAGAAGACGGGGCCTTCCGCACCGCGTCGATACTCACCGACAACGATAGTTCGCTGCAGGTCGAAACAGTATCCGGCAAGCGCAGCAAGATCAAGGCGGCGAATGTGCTGTTGCGCTTCGACGACCCGTCGCCGGCGTCGCTGCTTGAGCAGGCCGAGGCGCTGGCCACCGGCATCGAAGCCGATTTTCTCTGGGAATGCCTGGGTGACGACGATTTCTCGTTCACCGAAATCGCCGACGAGTATGTCGGCCATCGGGCGTCCGCCGTCGAAGCGACGGGCGTGCTGTTGGCGCTGCACGCGGCACCGATCTATTTCCACCGCAAAGGCAAGGGGCGTTATCGGAAGGCACCGGCGGCGATTCTGCAGGCGGCGCTGGCCGGCCTCGAAAAAAAGCGTTTGCAGGCGTTGGCGGTCGAACGGATGGTCGACGAGTTGAAATCGTTCACCTTGCCCGCCGAGTTCACACCCATGCTCGGTCAGTTGCTGCATAAGCCGGATCGCAATCGGGGCGAAACCAAGGCGCTGGAAGAGGCATGCCGGCAAACCGGCTTGTCGGCGGTGCAGTTGCTCGATAAATGTGGCGCCATCCCTTCGGCGCACGACTTTCACTTGCAGCGTTTCCTACTCGAACAGTTCGTCAACGGCACGGCGTTTCCGGCAACGCCGCCGCTGACGGTGCCGAGCGATCTGCCACGCGCGGCGGTGCGCGCCTTCTCGATCGACGACGCGGCGACCACTGAAATCGACGATGCCTTTTCGCTGCAGATCTTGCCGGGGTTGGGCTGGCGGGTTGGCATCCATATCGCCGCGCCGGCCTTGGGCGTCGCGCCCGGTTCGCCGGTCGATCTGATCGCCCGCCATCGCCTGTCCACGGTCTATCTGCCCGGCGACAAGATCACCATGCTGCCGGAATCGGTGGTCGACGCCTTCACCCTTTTTGGCGGCCGCGACTGTCCGGCGATTTCGCTGTATCTGACGGTGAGCGCCGATTTCGAGATGGTCGCCCGCGAATCGCGCATCGAAATGGTGCCGGTGGTGGCCAATTTGCGCCACCATGACCTCGAACCGCTGTTCAACGAGCAGACGATCGCTGCCGGTTTGGGTGATTTCCCTTTTCGCGACGAGTTGCTGACGTTGTGGCAACTGGCCAATGCCTGCGAAGGTCGCCGCGGCAAGCCCTCGGCGCTACCCGGCAACGTCGATTACAACTTCCGGATCGACGGCGATCTGCGCGACCCGGAAACGTGCCGGGTGAGCATTTCTCCTCGACCACGCGGCAGCCCGCTCGACAAGCTGGTCGCCGAAATGATGATCGTCGCCAACAGCACTTGGGGGGGCATGCTCGCCGAAAAGGGCGTCGCCGCGATCTATCGCGTGCAAACCGGTGGCAAGGTACGGATGAGCACCTCGCCGCAAGCGCACGAGGGGCTGGGCGTCAAGCAATACGCATGGTCGTCGTCGCCGCTGCGCCGTTATGTCGACCTGCTCAATCAGTGGCAATTGCTTGCCGTCTTGCGTGGCGATACTCCGCCGTTCGCCACTCGTTCCGAAACGCTGTTCGCGGCGATGCGCGATTTCGAGCTGACCTACGCGGCATACAATGACTTCCAGCGCAGCATGGAACGCTATTGGTGCCTGCGCTGGCTGCAGCAGGAACAGCGGCAGACGGTCGAGGCGACGATCCTCCGCGACAACCTGGTGCGCATCGACGGCCTGCCGCTGGTCCAGCGCGTGCTGTCGATCCCCGACTTGAAGCCAGGGCAGCGTGTCGTCCTGCGGATCGAGACCATCGAGTATCTGTCGCTCGAACTTTCCTGTCGCTATCTTGACACCTTGAACGTCGAGGTGGCGACGAGTGGCGGCGACGAGGAGACCGCGGCTACAATGGCGGCGATCGACCCGGCCAGTGACTTGCCGCAGGAGGCAAACGATTGACGTGAAAGCAGGGAAGCGCGTTGCTCATGCCACGAGCCTCGGCACTTCGCGCCTGGGGCCGGCTTTACTGTTGTCATTGGTGCTGCACGGGCTGCTGCTCAGTCTGCATTTCCGCTTCCCCGACGCCTCTCGGGCATTTCGCGAACGCGCCCTGGACATCATCCTGGTCAATAGTCGCTCGGCGACCCGTCCGAACGACGCGCAAGCGTACGCGCAGGTCAATAGCGACGGTGGTGGCAACACCGACGACCATCGTCGTGCCAAAACGCCACTGCCATCGGCGAGCAAACAACAACCCGGCGAAGATCTCGAACGCTCGCGCAAGCGCGTTCAGGAACTCGAAACGCGTCAGCAGCGTCTGTCGTCGCAGACGCGCAGCAAGCACAGCGTCGCGTCGACAGTGGATAAGGAAATTCAACCGGAAGCGGCGGCTCCGCCAACCACCGGCCAGGATCTGGCGCAGTCGGCGCTGGCGATGATTCGCCAACAGGGCGAAATCGCCAAGGAAATCGACGAATACAACAAGCGTCCGCGCAAATCGTTCGTCGGCACACGCGCCAAATCGATCAGCGAGGCGCAATACATCGAAGACTGGCGCGCCAAGGTCGAACGTATCGGCACGCTGAACTACCCCGCCGCGGCGCGTGGCAAACTCTATGGTAAATTGATCCTCACGGTGAGCATCCGCAGCGACGGTTCGTTGGCCAATGTGGAAATCGATCGCTCGTCCGGCCATAAAATCCTCGACGACGCGGCACGACGGATCGTGCACATGGGTGCGCCGTACGGCGCCTTCCCGCCGACGATGCGCCAGGACACCGGCGATGTCATCGTCTTCACCCGCACGCTGACCTTCACTCAGCGTGACAGCCTGGCTACCAAGTGATGAGCGACCACTACGCCGTCTTCGGCAATCCGATCGCGCACAGCAAATCGCCGCAGATTCATGCCGCTTTCGCCGCGCAATGCGCGCAGGGGCTACGCTACGATGCGATTCTCGCGCCGCATGACGGCTTCGCCCAGGCGATCACCGATTTTGTCGCAGCCGGCGGTCGTGGCGCCAATGTCACCTTGCCTTTCAAGGAAGAGGCGTTCAGGTTGACCAAGCGGCTGACCGATCGCGCCCGCATTGCTGGCGCGGTCAATACCCTGACTTTCGATGACAACGGAATGATCGGCGACAACACCGATGGCGAAGGGCTGTTGCGCGATTTGACGACCAATCTGCTCTACTCTCTCGCCGGTCGGCGCATTCTGCTGCTCGGTGCTGGCGGCGCGGCGCGCGGCGTCCTGGCGCCGCTGCTGGCCAGCAGTCCCGCGGTGCTGACCATCGCCAACCGCACCCCGGCCAAAGCGCTGCAACTTGCCAAGCGTTTCGCCGCGTGCGGACCGGTGCATGGTGTCGCTTATCACGAGCTGGCCGGGCAATCCTTCGATTTGCTGATCAACGCCACCGCCGCCAGTCTCTCCGGAGAACTGCCACCGCTGCCCGCCGGTGTTTTCGCTCCCGGCAGCCTGGCTTACGACATGATGTACGGGGAAACTGAAACGCCGTTCCTGACTTTTGCCCGACAGAACGGCGCCGCGCGTGGCCATGATGGCTTGGGGATGCTCGTCGAGCAAGCGGCTGAATCGTTTCAGATCTGGCGCGGCGTTCGGCCGCATACCCTGCCGGTGATCGCCATGTTGCGCACCGCTGGCGCGAATCGGTCGATCACTGCTGGATGAGCCGCCTCACCCAAGGTGTCAAACGCCTGCTCGTCATCCTGTTCGCCGCCTGGTTGCTTTATCAATGCTGGCTGTTCGCCTGGGTCGGATGGTGGAAATGGGTCAATCCCGTACAAACCAGTTTCATGAGTCTGCGTCTGCGCGAGCTACGGCTTGGCGATCCGAATGCCGAGTTGAAGAAAACCTGGGTGAATTACGAGCGCATTTCCGACCACCTCAAGCGGGCGATCATCGCCGCCGAGGACGCCAAGTTCGTCGATCATGACGGCTTCGACTGGCAGGGAATTCAGTTGGCTTACGAAAAGAACCAGAAAAAAGGCCGTTTTGTCGCCGGCGGGTCGACGATTTCACAACAATTGGCGAAAAACCTGTTCCTGAGCCCGGGTAGAACGCCCTGGCGCAAAGCCCAGGAAGCGGTGGTGACGCTGATGCTCGAGGCGTGTTGGGACAAGGAA
>JAEUOJ010000085.1 GCA_016789495.1 Accumulibacter sp.
AGAGTACCGTCTTTACTCAACAGGAGAACTTCCTGCTTAGCGACTTCGGGATTGCTGGACAGGGCCAGCAACTGCCGGAAATCCTTGGCCAGTGTCGGGCGGGGAGCGAGAAAAAAGCCGGTTTCATGGCCGCGTACGTCGTCGAGAGTGTAGCCGGAGATGCGGGTGAATGCCGGGTTGACGTCGATGATCCGGTTGTCGCGGTCGGCGACCAGGATCGCCTCGCCGCAGCAACGGAACACGTGCGCGGCCAGTCGCAGGCGCGCTTCGTCGCGCTTGCGTTGCAGCAGATTGCGGATGCGCACGCGCAGCAGCGAGGCGATCACCGGCTTGCTGAGGTAGTCGTCGGCGCCGAGGTCGAGTCCTTGAAGTTGGGTTTCCTCGGACACGTCGGCACTGACGAAAATTACCGGAATGCCCGCCGTGTCAGGGCTTTGCCGCAAATGGCGCAAGACGTCGATGCCGCTCATTTCGGGCATCATCACATCGAGCAGGATCAGATCGGGTGGGTCGCTGTGCTTGGCCAGACCGAGGGCCGTTCGTCCGTTGGTCGCGGTCTTGATCCGGTAGTCGGCGCGCAGCGCCGCCGCCAGCACGTGCAGGTTGGACGGGATATCGTCGACCAGCAGCAGCAGGGGTTTTGTGGCGGGTGGTGGCGACGGGGTTTCCGTGTTTATCGGGGTCATTTTCAGTATCTGACAGACTGACCTGATTCAACGGGGTGGAGGTCGGTGGGCGGGGGAACCATGCCTTTCATTTTACAGCTCATGCCGAGATCGGCGACCAAGGTTTCGATGATGCGCATCGCTAAATCGTGATCGAATTGGTCGATGGCGCGAAGCAGCCGGGATAACGGTGCGGCCAATGCTTGACGCCGGGATTCGTGCTGCAGGGCAGCCAAAATTTTTTCTGGAATCAGCTCGCTTTCTTGGAGATGGTGGTACACCGTGAGCAACAGGTCCGGTAGTGCATCCCTCGACGAGGCAACCGCGGTCCCGGCCGATGATTGGCCGAATTGACGGTCGATCGTCGCCCGTGCTTGTGTCAGATGTTCGATCAGCGATTCACGCGACAGCGGCGGCCGCCGAGTCCGCAATTCGTTTTCCAGGGCTTCGGCATCGTCGGCGATCTGTTGCGCCCCGAGGTTGCCAGCGCCCCCCTTGAGTGCATGGAGCAGGCCGATCGCCGCTGTGGGGTCTGGATCGGCCATCGCCACGTCGAGACGTTCCGGCAAATCAGCCATCTCTGCGCTGAAATCGCGCAACAGCCGTTGCAGCAGCGTGCCATTGCCTTGGACACGACACAACGCGGCCGGGATCGAAAAATTCGGTGGGGTGAACTGCGAAAAGTCTAGCGAAGGAGAGACCAGCGACAGAAAGGGTTTGCTCGGTGCAAGAGCGGGAAGTGTCGCCTGTCGATGGTGGGTTTTGATCCAGGTGGCGAGCACCCGCTCCAAGTGGTCCGGATCGATCGGTTTGGCGACGAAATCGACCATTCCAGCGGCTCGGAACGCATCGCGTTCGTCATCCAGGATGGCGGCGCTCATGGCGATGATGGGCAAATCGACCGCTTTCGGCAGCGCCAGAATCCGCCGGCAGGCTTCGATGCCGTTCATCTCCGGCATGTGCAGATCCATCAGCACGCCGTCAAAGTCTTCATTTTCGACGCAGGCGATGGCGCTGGCGCCGTTTTCGGCCATGGTGACGCGGATGCCCCGTAACCGCAGCAGTTCGCCGACGACGTCGCGGTTGGTGGCGTTGTCCTCGACCAGCAGGATTGAAGCGCCGGCCAGGGCGGGTGCATCGGTCAGGCAGCGGTTTTCCAGGTCATGTGGCGAGGAAGCGGGCACTAGTCGTGCTTTGACTAGCGTGTTGTACAAATCGGACACGGTGATCGGTTTCGACAGTAGCTCATCGATCCGGGTCGACGCGGCGTCTACCCGCAGATTGTCCTGGTCATAAGCGGTAACCATCAGCACCTTCATTATTTTGGGCAACTGGCCGGTGGCCACTGCGGTCTCGATTTGCTGGGCGACTTGTAAACCGTTCAACTGCGGCATGCGCCAATCGATCAGGACGACATCGAAGGGATGAGCGGTACGCGCTTCGGCGACGATTTTCTGCAGCGCCGCGGTCGCGGAAAGCAGCGCGTGCGCCTCGATGCCCCATTTCTGCAACAGATTGCCGATGATCTGGCAAGAGGTCTCCTGATCGTCGATGATCAGCACCTTGAGGTTCTGCAAAAAGTGCGGTTCGGTGGCTGGCCGTGATGGCGACGCCGAGCGCCGAACCTGAATGGTGAACGAAAAGGTTGATCCCTTGCCGGGCGTGCTGGCCAGGGTGATTTCACCGCCCATCAGTTGCACCAGGCGTTGACAAATGGTCAGGCCGAGTCCGGTGCCGCCGTATTTGCGGGTGATCGAGCCGTCGGCCTGGCTAAACGCCTGGAAGAGATGCTGCGCGTCTTCGGTCGACAGCCCGATGCCGGTGTCACGGACGGCGAGGCGTATCGTCGCCGGCTGGTCAGGCAAACAGGGAGACGGACTGACCAGGCTCGCCTTGACGACGATTTCACCGCTTTCGCTGAACTTGATCGCATTGCCGACCAGATTGTTGAGCACCTGCGTGAGGCGCAGCGGATCGCCAAGCAGGTCACCTGGAATCGCCGGATCGATATCGAGAAAGAGATCCAGCTCCTTTTCGTGAAGTTTTGCGGCGAACAAGTCGGCAACGCTTTTCAGCACTTTTTCGAGCGGCAATTCGACATGGTCGATTTCCAGTCGGCCGGCTTCGATTTTCGAGTAGTCGAGAATGTTGTTGAGAATCGCCAGCAGCGCGGTCGACGAGGCGTGCGCCTTGGTCAGGAATTCACGTTGCCGGGAGGTGAGGTCGGTTTCGAGCACCAGATGAGTCAGGCCGAGAATGGCGTTCATCGGCGTGCGGATTTCATGACTCATGTTGGCGAGAAATTCCGATTTGGCCTGATTGGCCTGTTCAGCGGCCAGTTTGGCGTGGCGCAATTCGACCGTTCGTTCCTCGACCTTGTCTTCCAACGAAAGCTGTACGTCACGAACGCGGTCGGCCATGTGATTGAAACTGGCGGCCAGTTCTCGCAGCTCGAAACAACCGTATTCGGGAGTTCGCCGGCTCAGGTCGCCCTGGGCGATACGATGACTGCTGTGCATCAGGTCGACGATCGGCCGAGTCAACGCCCGGGCCAGGATCACCGCCGTCAGACTGGCTATCGCCAGCAGCAGGGCCAGGGCGCCGAAAGTATAGCGGCGCAAGGTGTCTGCCGGGGCCAGCGCCTCGGAGAGATCGATCTTGACCACCATTCCCCATTCGAGTGCCGGCAGATAGCGCCAGGCGCCGATCACCGGCACATTGGCGTAGTTGCGGGTGATCCCCTTGCCATGCCCCCCCTGCAGCGCGACTTGCATCGGCGGTGAAGCTTGGTTGAAGTTCAGGCGTTTATTGAACGCGGCGCCCGGCTCATTGCGTAACGGACTGACGTAAAGCACCCCATCACTATCGGCTTGCGCCAGAACGGTTTCGCCACTGATGCCGAGACCGGTGGTATCGCTGGCGACGGCATTGAGCGTTTCCAGGTTCAATTCGAGAACCGCCGAACCGAGAGCCAGACTGCCTTCGAAAACCGGGGTTACCAGATAGATCGACGGCTTGCCGTAATGCACATATACTGGCGTCATGTGAACGTCAAGTAGGTCCAGCGCTTTGCGGTGAGCATCGGTCAGTTCGCTATCGGCGAGGGACTTGTCGTACAGGTTGTGGTCCAGCGAGACCGAACCCTTCAAAGTGAAGACGATGTTGCCGGCATGATCGATCAACAGCAGTTCGGTGTACGCGCTGCTGTCGAAAAACGAGCTCAACTCCTGCCGATAATCGGCAATCGAACGGTCGGGCCTGCCGTCGGTGAGCCGGCGCAGAATATTGGCTGTATTGCTCGAACGGGCCAACTGTCGCAGATCATTTTGCCTTTCGTCGAGATAGTTGGTGATCTGGTCGGCTTTTTTGTCGGCGATCGCTGACAGTTTGGCCTCGATCATTTGGGTGAGCGTTTTCTCGAAAGCCTGGGTATACAGCCAGGTCAGACAGGCTAGCGGCAGCGGCGAGAGCAATAGAAAACCGAGCAGCAGGCGCGGCAGGATTCCGGACAGCTTCATCGCCGCCCCTGCTCGAGCAGGCTCCGCCATTCCTCTCGGCTGTGATAGACCGGCCAGGGTGCCGGTCTCATCAGATTCTGGGAGCTGAAGAATAGGCTGAATTGACCGTCGGCCAGCACCCGACCGATGCACAGCCGTTTCCATAGATGCCGGGTCTGGGCATCCACGGCGACCACTCCATCTGGCCCGGCGATGCTTTGTCGAAGCAAACTGCTGCTGTTGGTCCACCGCGGATCGGCCGTGCCGACCTCCTTGACCGTCTGCGCCCACAGGCGAACGCCGACATACGAAGCAACCGCCGGATCGGTCACCCACTGGTCGGCGCCGAAGCGCGACTGATAGGCTCTCACGAAGCGTTGGTTGCTCGCTTCCGGCAGGGAATGAAAATAGCTCCAGACACCGAAATGTTGCCGCAAGCGGCCGCCGCCCCAGGCTCTCATTCCATCCTCCGGAACGCTGAAACTGAGCACCGGCAGGCGCAGCAGGTCGGCGGCGACCAGGGCGTCGAAGAAGGCGCCGTTGCTATCACCGTTCAAGGTATTCAGCACCACGTCGGGATGGAGGGCGGCGATCTCAGCGACGATGCGGCCGAGTTCCTGATGCTCGCCCAGCGGCACGTAGCGCTCGCCGACGATTTGGCCGTGCCGGGCTTCGACCAGGTCGCGGATGATCAGGTTGGCGGTGCGCGGAAAAACGTAATCCGAACCGAGCAGATAGACGCGCTTGCCGAATTCGCGCAAGGCCCACGCCGTACCTGGCACCAGTTGTTGATTCGGCGCCGAGCCGGTGTAAAGGATATTCGGTGATTGTTCCATCCCTTCGTATTGCAACGGGTAGAACAGCAGATGGCGATGACGTTCGACGACCGGTTTGACCGCCTGTCGGCAGGCCGACGTCCAACAGGCGAACAGCACACTCACGCCCTCATCGCTGATCAACCGCTCGGCCTCGGCTGCGGCGACGGCGCTGTCCGATCGGCTATCGGCCAGAACCAGATCGAGCTGCCGCCCAAGCAGACCGCCCTGAGCATTGATTTCCTCGACAGCCAGACGGATGGCGTTTACCAACGGCGCTTCTGTAAGCGCCATCGTGCCGGACAGGGAATGAATCACGCCGACGCGGATCGGTTCCTGCTTCTGCCGCTGACAGCCGGCCCCGCCGCCTAGAGCGATCAGCAGCGCGAACCAGACCACCAAAACTTTGGGCGTGCTCACAAGCGATATTCCTCCGGTCACTCCCGGTGGAGAGCGTGCAAACCAATGACACAAATTCGGATACCGGCCGAATCGTTTTGGCGCAGCCGAGTCGCCGCACCTCGTTGTTCAGTATAGAAGCGACGAGGCCGTCGACAGGAGCGATTGCAGACTTTCGGCCGGGACGCCAGCTTGCCGGACCGTCGGCAATGGCAGGCTGTTTCCGGCCGGAACCCCAACCGAAGATCAACAAGCGGAGGATTCGAAAAAAATAATGCCGAAAGCTGGTAATTTCGCCAGGCTGATCTACGCTAATAATGTTACCGATCGCTGAGGCTGGCTGCCGACCCGCAGAGTCCGCCACGCATCGCAACATTGGCAAACGGAGGGAGACCTCCGGACGCAAAGCCGAGGGCCCTAACCGCGCCGCCGAATTGGCGTGGAAGGGTGGCCGGGTTGCCCGTTCCGCGCGCGGTCCCTGCGCTACGATCGAGTTCCTTCCTTCAGCTTTGCCTTTACAAGTTTGAAGGAATGTAGATGGCACTCGCTTCGTGGTCTCAACAGCAAATTCTTGACCAATTGATCAGTGGCAACAGCTGGAGCGGGTCGACGATCAGCTATGCCTTCCCGACGAGCAGCGCGGCCATTTACGGCAGCCAGGAGCTGGCAGGCTTCGTCGGCTTGAATGCCGCTCAGCAAACCGCCGCCGAGCGCGCGCTGCAAACCTGGGATGACCTGATCGCGCCCGACATGGTGCGCACCACGGCAAGCGATTCGAATATCGAGTTCGGGACGTCCAGTACCGGCGTCAGTTTTGCGCATGCCTACCTTCCCTCGGTCGGCAGCGTCTGGTTCAGCCGGAATTACGCCGAGCTGCTGTCGCCGCAGGTCGGACAGCACTCGTTCCTGAGCTATGTGCATGAGATCGGCCATGCGCTGGGCCTCGATCACATGGGCAATTACAACGGCAGCGGCTCCTGGACGCCATCGTCGTACGAGGATAGCGGCGTCTATTCGGTGATGTCGTATTTCGGTCCGAACATGAACAGCGGCAGCGGCCAGGTCGCCTGGGCCGACTGGGTGGGCGGCGACGGTCGGCTGTATTCTCCGCAAACGCCGATGGTCAACGACGTGCTGGCCATCCAGACGATCTATGGCGCCGAAACGAGCACGCGCACCGGCGATACCGTTTACGGTTTCCACAGCACCGTCACCGGCACGATGGCGGCGATTTTTGATTTCACGCTCAATACCCAGCCGATCCTGACCATTTACGACGCCAGCGGCAACGACACGCTCGATCTCAGCGGCTGGAGCACCAACAGCACGATCAATCTGGCACCTGGCGCCTATTCGTCGTGCAACAACATGACCCTGAACATCGCCATCGCCTATGCCTGCGATCTGGAGAACGCGGTCGGCGGTGCCGGTAACGATCAAATCACCGGCAACCTGCTGGCCAACCGTCTCGACGGCGGCACGGGCAACGACACCATCAATGGCGGCGGCGGAGACGACCTGCTGCTGGCCGGCGCCGGCAGCGACCTGTTCGATGGTGGCGATGGACAGGATACATTGCAGTTCAGCGGCGTGTTCGCTGACTATACCTACACCTATTCAGCAAATACTGGTTTTACTTTCTTCGGCAATGCCAGTGCCACCGACATCGTCAAGGGCGTCGAGTGGTTCGCATTTTCCGACGTCACCAAGGCGGCCAGCCAGTTATCGACGGCGGCGCCAACGTTATCGACGGCATCGATTTCAGCCGTCACCGCGACACAGAGCGAGGGCAACAGCGGGTCGACGTCATTCACCTATTACGTCCGCCTGAACACGGCCAGTTCGGCGGTGCAAACGTTGCAATGGACGGTCAGCGGCAACGGCAGCTCGCCGGTCGATCCGGCGACCGATTTCGTCGGCGCCACCTCGGGAACGCTGACCTTCCAGATCGGCGAAACCGAAAAAATCATCCAGATCGCCGTCCGCGGTGACACCACCGTCGAAAGCGACGAAGGCTTCGTCGTCAAACTGTCCTCGCCGACGTCCGGGCTGATGATCGGCACCGCCAGCGCCACGAGCACCATCCTCAACGACGACGCCAGCCTCGGCGGTGACGATTTCGGCAATACCACCAATACCAACGGCCTGGTCACCGTCAATGGCGGCGCCGTCGCCGGAAGGATCGAAACGGCGGGTGACAGTGATCTGTTCAAAGTAAATCTGCTGGCCGGCACGACCTATGTTTTCGATCTGCTCAGGACTGGCGGCAATCTCGACCCGTATTTGTCGTTGTATCCGCCAGCCGGTACGACGACGACGGTGCTCTACCCACAGGTCAGCAACGACAACGCCAATTCGTCGACCAGCAATGCGCAGATCACCTACACCGCGACCAGCAGTGGCACCTACTATCTGCTCGCCCGGGACAGTTGGCTGGCGACCGGCGGTTACAGCCTGAATGCGGCGACCTTGCCAGGCAAGACACTGACCGGTGACGCCAACGGCAACACACTGGTCGGCACGCTGGGCGACGACATGCTTTACGGTCTGGGCGGCGCGGATGTGCTCGACGGCAGCGGTGGCGCCGATTGGCTCGATGGCGGCGCAGGCGCCGACAGCATGAGCGGCGGCAACGGCAACGATACCTATGTCGTCGACGATGCGGCCGATGTGGTCAGCGAAGTTTCCGCCAGCGGCGGTGTCGATCTGATCCGCGCGTCGGTGAACTTCACCCTGGCAGCCAATCTCGAAAATCTGCTGCTGACCGGCGCCGGCGACCTCAACGGCACCGGCAACGCGCGGGCCAATGTACTGACCGGCAACAGCGGCAACAACCTGCTCGACGGCAAAGCCGGTGTCGATACCTTCGCCGGCGGACTGGGCAACGACAGCTATGTGCTCGACAGCGAAGAGGAACTGGCTAACGTCAGCGAAATCGCCGGCCAAGGAAATGACACGCTGATCATTGCCTACAATCCGGCCGTGGCAAAAACGGTCACTATGACCGGCGCTCTCGCGGAAATCGAAAACATCGTTTTCAACGGCAGCGGTTTGTTCGACGCGGTCGGGAACGCCGCCGACAACCTGCTGACCGGCAATCTGGCGGTCAACCGCCTGGACGGCGGGGCCGGAAACGACACCCTCGACGGCAAAGGGGGCGCCGACGTGTTGATTGGCGGCAGCGGTGACGATGTGTATGTCGTCAATCAGTCCGACGACAGCGTGATCGAGCGGTTCAACGAAGGTCTGGATACCGTCCAGGTGGCATTTACCGTCGCCGGTACGACCTACGCTCTGGCCAGCGACGTCGAAAACGCGACCATCGTCACTACGGCCGCGGTCAACCTCAGCGGTAACGCGCTGGGCAATGTTCTTACCGGCAACGCCGCCAACAACCGGCTCGATGGCGGCGCGGGTGTCGATCGACTGATCGGTGGGAGCGGTAACGACACCTACGTCGTCGATCAGATCGGCGACACGCTGGTCGAAACCTCGACGCTGCCGACCGAAATCGACACCGTCGAAAGCAGCATCGGCTGGACGCTGGGCGACAACCTGGAAAAATTGCTGCTCACCGGTTCGGCGCAGATCAATGGCAACGGCAACGCCTTGAACAACACCCTGATCGGCAATGGCGGCGCCAACCGGCTCGACGGCGGCATGGGCGCCGACAGTCTGTTCGGCGGCGCCGGCGATGACGTCTATGTCGTCGATCAATCCGACGACAAAATCTACGAGACCACCGCGGCGAGCAGCCAAATCGACGCCGGTGGCAACGACACGGCATTGAGCAGCGTCAACTGGACGCTGGGCAATTACGTCGAAAATCTGCAACTGCTCGGCGGCGCGGCGATCAACGGCATCGGCAACGCGCTGGAGAACACCCTGCGCGGCAATGCCGGCAGTAACGTTCTGGATGGCAAGGCCAGCGTCGACCGGCTGGACGGCGGCGAAGGCGCCGACATCTACCTGATCGGCAATAGCGGCGACCATCCGGCAGCGGAAATCGCCGACAGCGGGCTGACCGGTAGCGACGAAGTACGTTTCGCTTCGCCGGCGGCCGGTACGCTGACGCTGTTTGCTGGCGATACCGGCATCGAACGGGTGGTGATCGGCGGCGGCGTGGGGCAAACAGCGACTGAAACCAGCGCCGCGTTGAACATCGACGCCGCGCTGGTCGGCAACGCCTTGTCGATCCAGGGCAACGCCGGTGCCAATATGCTGGTCGGCACCGTCTTCGCCGACCGGATTGCCGGCGGCGGCGGTAACGACCGCTTGATCGGTGCCGCCGGTGCCGACACGCTGATCGGCGGCGACGGCAACGACGTCTACGTGGTCGACAACCTCGACACGCTGGTCGAAACCTCGACGCTGCCGACCGAAATCGACACCGTCGAAAGCGCCATCGACTGGACGCTGGCCAGCAATTTCGAAAAACTGACCCTGCTCGGCGGCACGGCGATCAACGGTACCGGGAACGACGCGAACAATACCCTGCTCGGCAACGATGGCGCCAACCGGCTCGACGGCGGTCTGGGTGCGGACACCTTGCTGGGCGGTGCCGGCAACGACGTTTACCGCGTCGACATCCTCGGCGACAAGGTCTTCGAGACCACCACCGTTAGCGGCACGCTAGACGCTGGCGGCGTCGATACCGTTGTCAGCCTGGTCGACTGGACCTTGGGCAATTTCGTCGAAATATTGCAACTGGATGGTCTGGCCAATCTCAAGGGTTTCGGTAACGGCCTGGACAACACCCTGCGTGGCAATGCCGGCGCCAACGTCCTCGATGGCAAGGCCGGCATCGACCGCCTGGACGGTGGCGACGGCGCCGACATTTACCTGATCACCAGTAGCGGCGACCACCCGGCGGCGGAAATCGCCGATAGCGGCACCAGCGGCGTGGACGAAATCCGCTTTGCCGCAACCGTCGCCGACACCCTGACCCTGTATGCCGGCGATACCGGCGTCGAACGGCTGGTAATCGGCAGCGGCCTGACCGAAAACGCGGTGGTCAGTGGCACCCTGGCGCTGAACGCGGACGCCTCGTCGCTTGGTAACGCCTTGACCATCCGCGGAAACGCCGGCGCGAACAGCTTGACCGGCACGGCGTTCGACGACCGCATCGAAGGCGGTGCCGGGGCCGATAGCCTACAGGGTGGCGCCGGCAACGATCTGCTGATCGGCGGCCTGGGCAGCGACCAGTTGACCGGTGGTGCCGGACGAGACAGATTCGTTTTCGATCAGGCGCCGAATGCGGCGAGCAATCGCGATCTGCTGGTCGATTTTCAGTCCGGTATCGACAACCTGCAGTTGAGCCTGACGATTTTCAAAGGGCTCGGCGTTACGCCGGGCAGCCTGACCGCCGAGCAGTTCTGGTCGGGCAACGGGGTCGTTGCCGCGCACGATGCCAGCGATCGGCTGATCTACAATACCACTAGCGGTGAACTGTTCTACGACGCCGACGGCCTAGGCGGCGCCGCGGCAACGTCGGTGGCGCTGATCGGCGCGGTCAACCATCCGGTGCTGGCCTACAGCGATATCGGTTTGATCGCCTGACGTCAGCAACCGGGGGCCAATGCCGGAATCGTGCACGTTGCCACGCGGTCACCGCGCGCGATTCCGTTTTTCCACGGCGCGGCGGTGTTGCCGCCCGACGATCGGAGAACGGGTTCGACGGCGCATGGCGGAATTCCGTGCCACCCGCCCGGAGCACTGATCGCGCACTGATCCTATTGGAGATGGCAGATGCACGAACCTAACCCGCCGGTCCTCGATTTCTGGTACGAATTCGGTAGCAATTACAGCTATCTGAGCGTGATGCGCATCGAGTCGCTGGCCGCCGCGCGCGGTGTGACGGTGCGTTGGCGGCCGTTTCTGCTCGGACCGATCTTTCGCGAATTCGGCTGGTCCACATCGCCATTCGTCTTGCAAAAGGAAAAGGGCGCGTATGTCTGGCGAGACATGGCGCGATTGTGTCGCAAATACCATCTGCCGTGGCGGCAGCCGACGGTATTTCCGCGCCCGGCCGTGCTGCCGCTGCGGGTAGCGCTGCTTGGCGCCGATCGACCGTGGATCGGCGAATTCAGCCGGCGGATCATGCAGCGCAACTTTGTCGACGATCGGGAAATCGACACGCCAGACGCCGTCAGCGACGCGTTGCGTGCGCTGGCGTTGCCGGCGGAAGCGATTCTCGCCGAGGCGCAAGCCGTTGATCATAAGCCGCGTTTGCGCCGTCAGACGGAAGAAGCGCGGGCCTTGGGCATCTTCGGCGCGCCGACCTTTTTCGTCGCCGATGAAATGTTCTGGGGCAACGACCGACTCGACGACGCGCTCGATTTCGCCGTCGCCCGTGGCCAATGAATCCGTCGGTATCGCCAGCCCCTCCGGCCAGCCGATGAGTGCCGGCCGGTGGCTCCCGCTCGGTATCGCCAACCTGTTCCTGCTGACCCCATGCCAGGCGGACCCCTGCGCGCAATTGCCGCCGCCGACGGTCACCGTCTTGCGTCTCGAGGAAGCGGTGACGCTCAATCTCGAACACGGTTACAAGGCGCTAGGCGTGCTGGCGGCGGAACTGGCACGCCCCGGCAGGCAGATTCTCGGGCTGACTCGCGGCACGGCGGTGGTCAAATTCGAGACCCGCTCCCCGACGCTGCGCGACCGCAATGGCCGCTGGGAATGCGCCAGCCCGCAAGTGCGGGTCAGTTACGGTTTCAGCCCCTTGACTCTCTACGTGGCCAACGAATTTCCCAAAGGCAGTTGCGCCTGGCAGGAAATCTACGACCACGAGCAGCGGCATGTCACCACCTATCGCCGGCACATTGCCGAGCTCGAACCGTCATTGACCGACAACCTGCAGCGCCGCTTCGTCGCCGGCGGCATCTGGCGCGGCGCGGCCGGCGAAACCAGCGCCACCTTGCAACGGGAATTGAGCGAACGTTGGCTGCCTTACATCAAACGCCAGATCGGTCGCGTCGAAGCCGCGCAAGCGCTGATCGACAGCCCCGAAGAGTACGCCCGGATCGCCGAGAGCTGTCAGGGCGAGGTCAAACGGCGCTTGCGTCTGGAAAGCCCACCGAAGTAGGCAGCGCACGTCCCGGTCGTCAGTGCACGCCGACCTCCGTTACGGCGTCGATCGTTGTCTCGCCGACCGAGACCAGGGCCGCCATTTCGTCTACTGACAGCACCCGCTCGATGTTGAGGATGATGACGAACCTGCCAGCCACCTTGCCCATGCCGTCGATGAAATCGGCGCGGATTTTGGTGCCGAAGGCCGGCGGCGGCTCGATCTCGGCGTGCGCGATTTCCAGCACTTCGGACACCGCATCGACCATGATCCCGATGTCGATCTTGCCCTCCTCCTGCGCCACTTCGACGATGACGATGCAGGTTCGCCGTTGCACCGCGCTGGCATGGCCACCGAAACGGGCCGCCAGGTCGACCACCGGCACCACCGCGCCACGCAGGTTGATCACGCCGCGAATCGAGGCCGGCATCATCGGAATCTCGGTCAGTTGACCGTACTCGATGATCTCCTTGACGTTGAGAATGCCGAGTGCGTACATCTCGCCACCCAGCACAAAGGTCAGGAACTGCTGGGTGTCCGAGCCGCCGGCGCCGGCCAGTGTACCGGCCTTGGCCGCCTTGGCCGCCGACGCGACCAGTTGTTGTTGCAAGACTTGTCCCATGGCCGCCGTCCTCAGAAGCGCACGAAATCGTTCTCGTCGTGCAGTGCGACCTGGCGCGAGGCACGGCCGCCACGACTGGCCACCGGTGCCGCCACTCCCCGCGCAACGGGTTTTGCCCGCGTCGCTTGACCGCCATCATTCACCTTGAAGAAAGCCATCAGGTTTTGCAGCTGGTTGGCCTGACCGCCCATTTCCTCGGCGGTTGCGGCCAGCTCCTCGGATGCCGAAGCGTTCTGCTGGGTGGCTTTGTTGAGTTGGCCCATGGCGCCGTTGATCTGGCCGACGCCCGAGGACTGCTCCTGGCTGGCGGCGGCGATTTCCTGCACCAGATCGGAGGTCTTCTTGATGCTGGGCACCATTTCATCGAGCAGATGACCGGCCTTCTCGGCCAGTTTCACCGACGAGGAGGCCACCTGTCCGATTTCCTGCGCGGCGACCTGGCTGCGTTCGGCCAGCTTGCGCACTTCCGCGGCCACCACCGCGAAGCCCTTGCCGTGCTCGCCGGCACGTGCGGCCTCGATGGCGGCGTTCAAGGCCAGCAGGTTGGTCTGGTAGGCGATGTCGTCGATGATGCCGATCTTGTCGGCGATCTGCTTCATCGCGTCTACGGTTTCAGTCACCGCGCCGCCACCCTCGACCGCCTGCTGCGCCGATTTGGTGGCCATGCCGTCGGTCACCTTGGCGTTCTCGGTGTTCTGCGAGATCGAGGCGGTCATCTGTTCCATCGACGCCGTGGTTTCCTCCACCGAAGCGGCCTGCTCGCTCGAGCTTTGCGACAGCGACTGCGCGGTGGCCGACACCTGACCGGAAGCGCTGGTCAGCGCGTCGGCGGCGGTGTTGATCTGGCTGACCGTCTCCGACAGTTTGGCGATGGTGCTATTGATCGCCTGCTTCAGGGTGTCGAAATCGCCCTGATAGCTGCGGGTAATGGTCTCCGTCAGGTCGCCATTGGCCATGGCGCCCATCACGCGCTGCACGTCGTTGATCGGGCCGATCACCGCATCCAGCGTGTCGTTGACCCCTCTGACCACGCGCTGGAAGTCGCCCTGGTGTTTGCTGGCGTCGGCGCGGGTTTCCAGCTTGCCTTCGACCGCCGCCTTGGACAGCATGGCCGCGTCGGCCACCAGCGCGTTGACCGCGTCGAT
>JAEUOJ010000049.1 GCA_016789495.1 Accumulibacter sp.
TCGCCATCGACGAGTACATCGCCCATCACAACACCAACCCCAAGCCATTCATCTGGACCAAGAGCGCAGCCGACATCCTGCAGAAGGTCATCCGCGCCAACAGCCGCTTAAGTTCTAAACAGAATGGAACACTACACTAGCTACGCTGTTTATCTGGCGAGCGGTGTATTCATGATGTCGATGATGCCCCACAGGATGTACAGCAATCCGGGCGAGGCAACGCCGAGAAACAGCAACAGAAAATGGTTGTCCAGCAGCTTCTGCATGAACGGCAGGTCATCGTTGTCGGCCATGGTTTTCTCCATCGATCGGTGGCGCGGGTCACGCCTGGGCGGGCTATGTCGAGTTGATTGGCCGCGAAGGCACAAGCGAACGAAGAATAGCTGCAGGCGGCCACCCATTGATTTGATGCATGTCAAGAACGAAAAAAACCGTCCAACTCATTGAAAATCAATGGCCATCAATGCGAAGTGGGTTTTCACCGTCGCCGGGCGGTTCTCCCGCCGACCGCAGGCGCCTGCCCAGGTGCCGGGTCATGCCTTGGGCCGTGGTCAGGCTGGCGACCCTGATGTTGGCCGTACCAGAAGACAGCCCCACCGCTTTTGCCGCACGCCAGCGGGCCGCGATGACCGCGTGCGAATCGGTGCATCGCCTGTTGGCGCGGATATCTGGACTGGCTCGCCGGGTTACTGGCCGCTGATTTGCAATCCGGCGGTCGAGAATCCTGATTGCCGAAGGCGAAGCAACAATTCCCGCAGAGATTCATCAGCAAGCCGCGGTTGCCGCGCCAATATCCAGAGAAATTGGCGGTTCGGCTCGCTGACGATGACCCACTGATAGGCTTCGTCAATATCGACCACCCAATAATCTCCCCAGACGGCAGGAATGAAAGATAACCAGCGCGGCGCAAAGCGGACTTGCAGCTTGGGAGAGGTCGGCCCGCCAATCTGCCGGGCTTGTCCGACGGCAACCTCCATTTCGCCGTTGACCAGCGGACAGCGGTTGATGACCAGCACGCTCCCGTCGTCCTGCAACTGATAGTCGGCACGGCTTTGGCCGACGCACTTTTGTTGGAAGCGGTTGGGCAAGCGGGCGATTTCATACCAGGTGCCCATGTAGCGCGGCACATCGAGCGAGGCGATGGTCGGCAGCGGTTGCGCGTCAGCGCTCACTCCGATGGCGAGGAAAGCGATGCTGGCGAAGAGCTGGCGAAGGTTCATCACTTCAATATCCTTCAAAGAGTTGAGCGAGGCAGGTTCGCCGAGCAGGCGTCCTTCGTCCTCGGAAAGGCGCGGCGGATTGCGGCAGAAACGCTAGACATGACGGGCGAGGGACTCCCGATACACGGTCGCGCAGGCGCCGTCGAACGCGCCGATCTGGCTGGACAGCCCCGCCTTGTTGCCTGGCGGGCGCTCACGACCTTCTCGCCCGCCATTCGGCGAGCGCGTCCAGCGCATCGGCAAAGCCAGGCAACAGACGAACGCCCGCTGGTGGCGACAGGCGGACGGTCCCACCGCCCCCGGCCCACAGTTCGATGCCCGCCGGCAAGGTCTGGCGCAATTGCTGCAGCAATCCGGGAATTTGTCGTGGCGGAAAAGCCACCGAAAACGACAGCGCGACGATGTCCGCCGCGTGTGCCGCGGCGGCGCGGGCAATGTCGTGCAACGGCATCTGGGTACCGAGTGGAATGCACTCAACGCCTTCGAGAACGAACAGCGCCTCGACCATCAGCAAACCCAGCACGTGTTCCTCGTTCGGCACGCTGGTCAGCAGCAGGCGCGGGCCACGACCGGCGGGCAGCGTGCTGATGGCCTGTCGAAGCAGTCGCTTGGTCAGCTCGGTGAATAAATGTTCCTCGAAGACTTCGAAACGGCCTTCTTCCCAGGCGACGCCGACCAGTTCGGTGAGAGGTGCCACGGTGTCCTGGACAAAGCGTTGTAAACCCTGGCGCGCCAAACGCTGCTGCAGAGCCCGCTGGTAGCCGACGGCATCGTGCTGCCTGAGCAGCGCCAGCAACTCGGCCAGATCGGCTTGGGCCGGTGTCCGCTCACGTGCGGCGTGTCGACGCGGCGTCAGCTGGTTCAGCGCGTCTACGGGCAGGCCGAGCAGCTTGCCTGGGCGATGCCCTTGATCCATCAAGCGTTTGATCAGGCACAGCCGCTCCACCTGCTCGGTCGGGTAGCAACGCTCGCCGTTGGCGTCACGTTCCGGCGACGGGAAGCCATAGCGGCGCTCCCAAACGCGCAACACGTCTTTGGAGAGGCCCGTATCGCGTTCCACGGCCGCAATATTGAAGGTGAGGCTGCTCATATTTGTCCTGAACAAAATATAGACAAAACGATTGACAAAGGGATTGCTGATGCTTATCTTATGTACAAACGCACTAATTGTCCAGGACAAAAGGAGGTTAAATGCTGATCCAGTTCAAGCGCCGCTTGGGAATCGCGGCTGTGCTGACGGTGGGCTTGATGCCACTGGTCGCCAGCGGCCAGTGCCCGTCATTGCTCGATCACAGCTTTCCCGGCCTGCAGGACGGCAAGCCCGTATCGCTATGCCAATACGCCGGCAAAGTGATCCTGGTGGTCAATACCGCCAGCTACTGCGGCCTGACCTCGCAATACGACGGTCTGGAAAAGCTCCATGCCCGCCTCAAGGACAAGGGACTGGTGGTTCTGGGCTTCCCCTCCAACGATTTCGGCGGCCAGGAGCCTGGCACTGAACGAGAAATCGCCAATTTTTGCCGACTGACTTATGGCGTCGAATTCCCGATGTTCGGCAAGAGCAGCGTCAAAGGCAAGGACGCCAATCCCTTCTTTTTGAAACTTGGGGAAATCACCGGCAGCAAGCCGAAGTGGAATTTCCACAAGTACCTGATCAACCGTGACGCGACCCGGGCTTTTGCCTTCGGCAGCATGACCCGGCCGGACGACAAGGAACTGCTCGCCAAGATTGACGAGTTGCTGGGGAGATGAACATGTCGCGCAAGCAACGCATCGCCATCATCGGCGCTGGAATTTCCGGCCTGGCCAGCGCCTGGCTGCTCGGCCGCATGCATCAGGTCACCCTGTTCGAGGCTGGCGAGTCTCTCGGCGGCCACACCAACACGATCGATGTGACGCTCGACGGTCAAACGCACCCGGTCGATACCGGCTTTCTGGTGTTCAACGAACGGACTTATCCCAACCTGATCGCGCTCTTTGCCCTGCTTGGCGTAGACAGCGTCGAAACGGAAATGTCTTTCGCCGTCAGTCTGGAAAATCCGGATCTGGAGTGGGCCGGCAGCAATCTGGCGACGATCTTCGGCCAGAAGCGCAATCTATTGCGCCGACCATTCTGGCGCATGCTGTCGGACATCCTACGTTTCAACCGCGAAAGCACGGCCTGGCTGGCGACTCATCCCGACAGCCAGTGCCGCCTGCGCGACTTCCTGGACGCCGGCCGCTACTCGGCCGCGTTCTCCGACTGGTACCTGCTGCCGATGGCCGCGGCGATCTGGTCCTGCCCGACAGGCCAGATGCGCGACATGCCGCTGGCCACCTTCATCCGCTTTTGCCAGAACCACGGCCTGTTGCAAGTCTTCGACCGCCCGATGTGGCGAACGGTACGCGGCGGTGGCCGGGAATATGTGCGAAAAATCGCCGCCCAGCTCGACGATGTTCGTCTGCAATGTCCGGTGCACGCGCTCACGCGAGTCGAAAATGGCTTGCGGGTGACGCATGCCGGGGGCAGCGGGCATTTTGACCAGGTGGTACTGGCCTGCCATAGCGATCAGGCGCTGGCCATTCTCGGCGACACGGCCAGTCCGGCGCATCGGCGGATTTTGTCGGCGATCCGTTACCAGCCGAACCGCGCCGTTCTGCACACCGATCCGACCTTGTTGCCGCGCGACCGCAAGCTGTGGTCGGCATGGAACTACTTTGCTGGCCAAGGCAACCCCGGGGATCAGCCGGTGGGCGTCTCTTATCTGATCAACAAACTGCAGCCCCTGCCCTTCAAGACGCCGGTGGTCGTCACGCTCAACCCGGCACGTGAACCCGACCCTAGTCAGGTGCTGGCCGAATTCGATTACGCTCACCCGATCTTCGACGCGGCCGCGATCGCCGCGCAACAGCAACTCGCTGAAGCGCAGGGAGAGGGCGGCATCTGGCTGGCCGGCGCCTGGAGCAGCTATGGCTTCCACGAGGATGGCCTGAAATCGGCGTTGCGGGTCGCCAACGGCCTCGGTGTCTACGCGCCCTGGCAGGGTGGCAGGGCCACGCTCCTGCCCGAAACCGCAAGCGCCTGAAATCACCATGCGCCCACAACTATTTCTTGGTCATGTCATGCACCGCCGACTGCGGCCAACGGTGCATGCCTTCGTCTATCCGGTGTTTTATGTGCAGTTGCCATTGCGCGACCTGGCTTCGGCGAAGTGCGCCATGTTCAGCGTTGATCGCGGCAACCTGCTCAGCTTCCGCCGCAGCGACCATGGGCCGCGGGATGGCAGCCCCCTACTGCCCTGGATCGAAGAGCTGTTACGCCAGCGCGGCCTGCCGGCCGATGGCGAAATCGTGCTGCAGACTTTCCCGCGGGTGCTCGGTTATGTTTTCAACCCGGTCAGCTTCTGGTTCTGCCACGATCGCGCCGGGCAGCGGATCGCCATCCTCGCCGAGGTGAACAATACCTTTGGCGGCACCCACAGCTATCTGCTGCACCGTCAGGGGCAGCCCTTGCGCGAAGGTGAAGAACTCACCGCGGACAAGGTTTTGCATGTGTCGCCTTTCAATGAAGTCGAGGGTGGCTATCGCTTCCGCTTTCAACTCGACAGAAAGGTGCAACGGGCCCGCATCGATTATGACGACGCCGATGGCGCGTTGTTGCTGACCTCGATTTCCGGCACGGCCAGCGCCTGGTCGGCGGCGAGCCTGCTCGCCGCCTTTCTCAAGATGCCTTTTCTGACGCTCGGCGTGATCATCCGCATCCATTGGCAGGCCCTCAAACTGTGGCTGAAGGGCGTGCCATTCCTTGGCGCCGTTTCCGCCAAGCCGCGGTGCAAGCCGACCCTCCCGGAGTCCTCGCCATGAACGACACCTTGACCCTGTACGGCGGCGAAAGCCTCGCCCGCGATACCCGCATCGTCTTGCAGCTGCTGCATAATTTGCGCGGCGGCCTGCTGGATGTACGCCTGCCTGGCGGCTCAAGCGCCTTGTTCGGGACTGGCGAGGCCAGCGTGACGCTGCACGTCCACGACGAGAAAATGTTCAGCCGGGTGCTGGCCCGCGGGGACATCGGCCTCGCCGAAGCCTATCTCGACAACCAGTGGGACGCCTCCGATCTCACGGCCCTCCTCGCCCTGCTGGCCAGCAACCGTCACGTATTGAAGAAAGCCCTGTATGGCTCCTGGCGCCAGTTGCTGGTCGCCCGCATCCACCACTGGCTGAACCGCAACAGCCGCGCCGGCAGCAAGCGCAACATCATGGCGCACTATGATCTGGGCAACGATTTCTACCGCCAATGGCTCGATCCCTCGATGGGCTATTCAGCGGCGATCTATCGTGACGAAGATGACGGTTCACTGGCCGCCGCGCAGGCCGCCAAGTACCAGCGGATCCTGCGACATCTGCAGGCTAGACCTGGCGAGAGCGTGCTCGAAATCGGCTGCGGCTGGGGTGGCTTTGCCGAACTGGCGGTTCAGTCGGGCTTGCGGTTGACGGGCCTGACCCTATCCCCCGCCCAACTGGAGTGGGCACGGCTGCGTGTGCCGCAAGCCGACCTGCGCCTGCAGGATTACCGCGACATCCGCGAGCAATTCGACCACGTGGTGTCGATCGAAATGTTCGAGGCGGTCGGCGAGCGCTGGTGGGCAAGCTATTTCCGTACCGTGGCCAAGGCGCTGAAGCCGGGCGGCCAGGCGGTGATCCAGAGCATCACCATTGACGACGAGTTGTTCGCCACCTATCGCCGAGGGACCGATTTCATCCAGCAATACATTTTCCCTGGCGGCATGCTGCCTTCGCGGGCCGCTTTCCGGCAGGCGGCCGCCCAGGCCGGACTGACCGTCCGCGACGAATACGCCTTCGGTCTCGACTACGCGCGAACCCTGGCCGAGTGGCGGCAGGCTTTCGAAGCGAATTGGCAAGAAATACAGCAGCTCGGTTTCGACGAAACCTTCCACCGCCTGTGGCGGCTTTACCTTTGCTATTGCGAGGCCGGCTTCAAGGCCGGAAATATCGATGTCGTACAGTTTGCACTCACCCATCAGTGATCGGCCCGCGCCGGCCGCGCAACGCCGGACGGCGGAACAATCGGCCAACGCCGACCCGAACAGCCGCCGGCGGCTCGTTCTGGGCCTGGCCGGCGCCTTATTGCTCTCGCCCTTCTCCGTCTTCGCCAGCAATGACCCGCTGGCCGGTTTACAACTCTGGGGTAGCGGCGAGTTTCGTCGCTTTGGTGTACTGGTCTATGAGGCAACGCTGTGGGCGGAAAGCGATCCCCTGCGGCCGCCGCTGGCCCTGCGCCTCGACTACCGGCGGACGATCACCGGCCGCGACATCGCCAAAGCCAGCGTCAAGGAAATGCGCCAGCTTGGCGCCGATGACGCCGCGCTGAAACGCTGGGGCGATGAAATGGCCCGGCTGTTTCCCGATGTGCGCGACGGCGACCATATCGTCGGCATGTATCGCGCCGACCGCGCCACGTTCTTCTTCAACGGCCGGCCCCTCGGCGAAATGGTCGACGCCGAATTCGCCCGCCGCTTCTTCGCCATTTGGCTCGACCCGCGGACCAGCGCGCCGGAGCTGCGCGCCGCCTTGCTCAAGCGGAGCAGGTGATGGCGATGACGACGTCGGTCGTATTGCCAGTCCGCCAGGTGCTCGCCTACGGTTTCCTCGGCCTGCCGCTGGCCTTCGCCGCGTTGCCGATCTATGTTCATGTGCCCACCTTTTACGCGGCAAGCACCGGCATGAATCTGGCGATGCTCGGCGGCATTCTGCTGGGCGCCCGTCTGCTTGATGCCTTCATCGACCCCTGGCTCGGTTGGTTGGCGGATCGCTGGCCGCGCCGGCGAATGCTCGCCGCCGCACTGCTGCCCTTCGCCGCCGGCTTCTTCGCCTTGCTCAACCCCCCGCAAATGCTCGCTGCGCCTTGGCTGCTGGCGTCGCTGACGCTGACTTACCTCGGTTTCTCGGCGGCGACCGTCGCCTACCAGGCCTGGGGCGCCGATGTCGGCAGCGATTCCACGCGGCGCACGCAGCTCACCGCCGCACGCGAGGGCTTCGGCCTGTTTGGCGTCGTACTCGCCTCGGGGTTGCCGGCGTGGTGGGCAAGCGACATCTCCACCGGCATCGCCCGCCTTTCCTGGGTATTACCGCCTCTGCTGCTGATCGCCGCGTTGACCGCCTTCACCCAGGTCGGCGCCGGGACGCCGCAGTGCCGGCCGACGGCAGCGCTGATCGGCAGTCTTCGCCGCGTATTGGCTGATCCCGGCTTTCGTCGCCTGTTGCTGGTTTTCGTCGCCAACGGCGTTGCCGCCGCCTTGCCGGCAACGCTGTTCATGTTTTATGTCGCCGACGTGCTGCGGGCAGAAGCCGCCAGCGGCCCGCTGCTGGCGCTGTATTTCGTGGCCGGCGCGGCCGCGCTGCCACTTTGGCTACGCCTGGCGGCAGCCTGGGGACGAGCACGGGCCTGGTTGGCGGCGATGATCCTGGCGATGCTGGCTTTCGCCGGGGCGAGCGTGCTCGGTCCGGGCGATGTTGCGGCCTTTGCCGTGGTCTGCCTGTTTTCCGGCATTGCCCTTGGTGCCGACCTGGCACTGCCGGCGGCGATCGCGGCCGACCTCGGCGAACGCCAAGGGCAGGCCGGCGCCTGCTTTGGCGTCTGGAACTTCGCCGCCAAACTCAATCTGGCGCTTGCCGCCGGGCTTGCCTTGCCCTTGCTGGGTTGGCTCGGCTACGTACCGGGCGGCGCCGATGGCCTGCCGGCGCTGAATTTCGCCTATGCCCTGCTGCCCCTGGCCTGCAAGGCCCTGGCCGCGGCGCTGCTCTGGCGCTGGCGGCAATCTCTGGAGGTTTCCCCATGAAAGCACTGACCGCGACGCTCTTCGCCCTGGGACTAAGCGCTTGCGCCTCGACCGGCATCGAGCAGTACCGTGCCGAAAAGCCAGCGCTTGACCTGCAGTCGTACCTGAACGGCCGTCTCGACGCCTGGGGAATGTTCCAGGAGCGAGGCGGCGAAGTGCAAAAGCGTTTCCATGTCGTCATCGATGCCCGTTGGGACGGCGGCACCGGCACGCTCGACGAGCAATTCAGCTGGTCGGATGGATCGACCTCGCGCCGGGTATGGACGCTGACCAAGCAAGCTGACGGCAGTTTCCGCGGTCGAGCCGACGATGTCGTCGGCGAAGCGATCGGCGAAGTGTCCGGCAACGCCCTGCGCTGGCGCTATGTGCTCGCCCTGCCGGTGGATGGCAAGGTCTACCACGTCGATTTCGATGACTGGATGTTTCTGATCGACGAGCGGGTGATGCTCAACCGCGCGATCATGTCGAAATGGGGCATCCGGCTCGGAGAAGTGACCCTGAGCTTCGTCAAGCCATGAACCCGGTCATGGCCGACTGGCGCGGCAAGCGCGTCTGGCTGGTCGGCGCCTCGAGCGGCATTGGCGCCGCATTCGCCGAGACGCTCTCCCGGCACGGCGCCCGTCTGGCGCTGTCGGCGCGGCGCATCGACAAGCTGCGCGAGCTCGATTGGCCGGAAACCCTGTTGCTGCCTGGCGACGCCACCGACCCGGCGAGCCTGGCGGCTTGCCGGGAGGCGATCATCAGTGCCTGGGGCGGCATTGACCTGGTGGTCTACCTGGCCGGCGACTATGTGCCGATGAGCGTCGGGAACTTCGACCTAGCAGTCGCCGAGCGGATCGTGACGGTCAATTTCAACGGCGCGATGCGTCTCGCGGCGACGGTCCTTGGCGACCTTCGCCGCGGCGGCGGCATCGCCTTCGTGGCCAGTGTCGCCGGCTATCGTGGCCTGCCAAGGTCGCTGGCCTACGGGCCGGGCAAGGCGGCGTTGATTCATTTCGCCGAATGCCTTTATCACGACCTGGCGCCTCGCGGCATCGGCGTCTGGTTGATCAACCCGGGTTTCGTCGCGACTCGGTTGACGGCGAAAAACGATTTCGCGATGCCGGCCCTGCTGACCCCGGAAAAAGCGGCGCAGGCCATGGTTGAAGGCTTTCAATCAGGGAAGTTCGAGATTCACTTCCCCAAGCGCTTCACGCTGCTCATGAAACTTATCGCCCACCTGCCCTACCGTTGGTCCCTTCCTTTGATTCGTCACCTGACCCGAGGATGAGATGCGACTCGAATCCCTGATCACTTTCTATCACCGACTGACGCCCGAGAGCCTGGCGCAGTTGACCGATTTTTACGCCAAGGAAGCCTATTTCAAGGACCCGTTCAACGAGGTGCGCGGCGTCGATGCCATCCGGAAAATATTCGAGCACATGTTCCAGCAGGTCGCCGAGCCGCGATTCTTCGTCACTGAGCACGTGGCGGACGGCAGCGGCGCCATGCTGGTCTGGGAATTCCACTTCCGGATGCGCTGGCCCCGTTCCTCGGCGCGGCTGGTGCGAGGGGTTTCTCACCTCAAATTCAACACCGATGGCCAGGTCACCTACCATCGCGACTACTGGGACGCCGCCGAGGAACTGTACATGACGCTGCCCGGTCTTGGTCTGTTGCTGCGCGGCTTGCGGCGTGCCATCCGCGCTTGAATCGACGGTTTCCCGTCATGGGGCAAACCTGGCCAGGCCAGGGCTGATCCTCCCAGGGGGCGAAGAACTGATTCCACGTTGAACCAGCCGTGGATAGCCAGAGGCGGAACGCGTCATCCACGGACGGCCGCCAACTAGGCGCCATGCCGGTCCGCCACCCGTTGTTGCCGATTCTCCCAGGTGAACGGCAAGCGCATACGCGCGCGCCACCTCCGGCCGGTGTCAACGCGGTGAATCGAGCGGGCTGCGCGCGCGCCGCTGGAGCCCATAACGTCGCGTGCGGAAATAGCCCAAGGCAATCGCATGAATCTTATAGAAGACCGAGGAGTTCGGCGCGGAAGGTATCGGCGGTGGCGGCGATGAGGCGCTGAACCTTGAGGCCGCCCTTGCGCTTGACCGGGGAGAGGCGGATGAGATTCAAGACGAGTTGGCGCACGACGGCGAGGTTGTAAGCGGCATGATCGGGACTGACACCACCAGCAACTCGATCAGGTCGTGCTCGACCTTCGTCGCCTGTCTCGGATCGCGCACGCCCACCCACACGTCGACCAAACGAAACTTGCTTGCTGCCTTCATGGAACACTACAAAAAGACAGAAAACTAAACAAATCAATGGCCTGTGAACAGCCCTTTGTAACTCATTGAGCGTAAACGATTATTTCGGAGGGTCAGCGACGTTGGCATTCATGCGATTGCCCTGGGAAATAGCCATGACAGCCTCCTGAGTCGCGCAAGATGTGCAGTATTTTGTACATCATACGCTTAGGTAGTCAGGGGTGAAAGTGAAACTCGACCGGCTGCGCGGACCAATCCACAGTGCGGCGATACGCCGGACTTTTGCGAGTAGTCCACCTGTCGTCCATCGTGAGAAGCGCCCTGGTTTTCCACCCGGCGCACGATGACCGCTGACGGCCAATGGACGGCCAACACCGCGCTCCGTAAATGATTTTTAAATCATTTCATAGGCAAGGCGCGAACCGCAAGCATAGTCGAAACGATGGCGAAGATTGGCCACGTCGCGTGGCGCGAGCAGCACGAATTGCTGTCAGCGGTTCGGCATCACGCAGTACCCGAACCTCAAGCGGCCATCAGGAATGACCGGCCGACTCCTTCGCCGATTTCATAGACCCGATCCATGAACTCTTCGAGGTATTCGTGCAGGCCGTTGGTCATCAGCTCCTCGATCCGCCCGAAATGCAGGCCGGCATGCAACACGCCGGCGCGCCGCTGGGTGTCCGCCGAAACGTCGTTGGCGATCAATTGCAGCATGCACACGATGCCGTCGGTACAGGCATGCAGCGAACGCGGCATATCCGGGTTCAAGATCAGTAATTCCGCCACTCGCGCCGGGGTGATGGCATCGCGGTAAACCTTGCGGTAGACCTGAAACGCTGACAGCGAGCGCAGCAAGGCCCCCCACTGGTAGAAGTCGCTGACCCCTGCTTCGTTGTGATCATGCAGGATATGGTATTGCCGATCGAGGATCCGCGCGGTGTTGTCCGCCCGTTCGATGAGGCCACCGAGCCGGATGAAATGCAGTGCATCATCCTTGAGCATCGTGCCGAAGGTCACTCCGCGAATCAACGCCGAGCGTCGTTTGACCCAATCGAAAAACTCACTGATTCCCGTCGAAACAATCGTTTCGAATGACTTGCCGCGCAGCTCGATCCAGGTGGTATTGACGCTCTCCCACATTTCCAGGGTGAGGGTGCCGCGCACCGCATGCGCATTTTCCCGTGCCGCGCGCAGGCAAGAGTAAATCGACGAGGGATTCTCGGCATCGGTGACCATGAAACGAAGAAGGTTGTCGGCGCTGATTTCGGCATGACGCTGCGCGAACGACCCTTCGAGACTGTTCAGCGCCAGTAGTGCGCCCCAGTTACGGGATTGCGCCGCCAGCGATTGCGGAACCAGCGACATCTGGTAGGAGACGTCGAGCAGCCGGGCAAGATTTTCGGCGCGTTCGATATAGCGTGCCATCCAGTAGAGATGGTCGGCGGTACGGCTCAACATGGTTATCCTTCCGTCGGTTAATTTTCGAGTACCCAGGTGTCCTTGGTGCCGCCGCCCTGCGAAGAGTTGACCACCAGCGATCCCTCGGTCAGGGCGACGCGGGTCAAGCCGCCAGGAACCAGGTCGATGTTCTTGCCGGAAAGAACGAACGGACGCAGGTCGAGGTGGCGCGGCGCAATACCTTGGTCAACGAACGTCGGGCAGTTCGACAGCGCCAAGGTCGGCTGGGCAATGTATTTCTCGGGCGAAGCCATGATACGCTGGCGAAAGTCCGCGATCTCGGCGGCGGTCGCCGCCGGACCGACCAGCATGCCGTAGCCTCCCGCACCATGCACTTCCTTGACCACCAGCTCCGGCAGATGCGCAAGCACGTACGCGCGGTCTTCCGCTTCGCGCAGCCGCCAAGTCGGCACGTTGTTCAGCTTCGGTTCTTCGCTCAGGTAAAAGCGGATCATTTCCGGCACGTAGGGGTAGATCGATTTGTCATCGGCGACGCCGGTACCGATGGCATTGGCCAGATTGACCCGGCCGGCCCGATACGCGGTCAATAGCCCCGGCACGCCGAGCATCGATTGTTTGTTGAACGCCAGAGGATCGAGGAAATCGTCGTCAATCCGCCGGTAGATGACGTCTACCCGCTGCGGCCCCTGCGTGGTGCGCATGTACACCGTTTCGTCGCGAACGAACAGGTCGCGTCCTTCGACCAGTTCGATACCCATTTGCTGCGCCAGGAAGGTGTGCTCGAAATAGGCGCTGTTGTAGGCGCCCGGCGTCAGCAAGACCACCGTCGGATCGACAACGCCCGGCGGTGCGACGGTGCGCAGATTGTCGAGCAGCTTATCGGGATAATGTTGTACCGGCGCGATCCGCTGCCGGGAGAACAATTCCGGGAACAAGCGCATCATCATCTTGCGGTCTTCGAGCATGTACGACACCCCCGAGGGGACGCGCAAATTGTCTTCCAGGACATAAAACTCGCCGGCACCAGCGCGGACAATATCCACGCCGGCAATGTGCGCATAGATGTCGGATGGCAGTTCGATGCCGACCATTTCCCGGCGAAACTGGGCGTTGTTCAGTACCGACTCCCACGGAATGATGCCAGCCCGGAGAATCGCCTGTTGATGATAGATGTCGTGCAGAAAGGCGTTCAGCGCCTTGACCCGCTGCCACAGCCCAGCCTGCAAGGTCGCCCATTCCGCGGACGGAATGATCCGTGGAATGATATCGAAAGGGATCAGGCGTTCGCTGCCGGACTCCTCGCCATAAACGGCGAAGGTGATGCCGACCCGATGGAACGCGGTATCCGCCTCAAGCCGCTTGCGCGCCAACCGATCCGCCGGCATGGCGGACAGCCAGTCGGCGAATTCCTGATAGTGAGGCCGCAAGCGACCGTCCGAATCGCACATCTCATTGTAGAAATCGTTGCTCATCACGTTGATCATCCCTGAAGGCCAAGATCAATCGACTTAAGCAATATCGGTGCCAAATGACCGCGCATTACGCACCTGACACAGTTACGCCCGTTTTGTCGATCGACAGCGGCCGGGAATGGTCCGTCGAAGGATGCTTCGAAGCACGGTTCTTGCGACGGATCAGCCACCAGCGGGCAGAACACAATCACCTGCCAGCCGATGGTCGAGGCAATCAGAAAATTGTTTCGACGCCCTTCGTGTCGCTGCCGTTGCTTGACCCGGTGCCGGGTGACCGACCCGGAATCAGGATCAGCACGCTTTCGCCCTGTCTTGGCACAATCTGACTGATCGACGCACCGGGTTGGTGCTGCAAACCCACCCGTCCCGGCATGCAGTGACTGGCGACCAATCGCCCGCGTCCCGCCGGCAAGCCGTGAATGGACCGGAAAAGCCAGTGCCGGCGATGGGCAACAACCCATCGCCGGCGGACCGGGCAACGGCGGCGAATCTCTGCCGGGCCGATTCTGAAAATCCTTGCATGAAATTTGCTTGACGTTGCCCGGACCCTGCCGATCGGGTCAACTGCGCAAGCTCACACCCACAGGCCCAAGAACGCGAACAATTTTTCCGCGCCCCGCGATGCTGGCATGGAAGACGGCGATTCGATTCCGCCGCGCCATCGACCGCTGGTTGTCAAGCCGACGAGTCGGAACATCGTGCTCATACGCGGTAGACTGGGCAGCCTGTCGAAACTTTCGAACGACGAGTGATTTCATGCGGCCATCCCTACTGAACAGTTACCCTCGCGATAGCGACCGTTTCGACGAGATGCTAACCGCCAGCGGCGAAGTGCGCCCCGCTTGGCGGCGTTTCCTGGCCCATATCGAGGGAACTTCCGCCGAACAAATGCGTCATCGTTGTGATTATGTGCGCCGTCGCATTCTCGACAACGGGGTCAGCTACAACGTTTACGCCGACCCGCAGGGCGCTGACCGACCGTGGGAACTTGACCCTTTGCCCTGGCTGTTGCCACCGGACGAATGGCAGCGGGTGGCCAGCGCGGTCGGCCAGCGCGCGCGACTGCTCAACGCCATTCTTCGTGATCTCTACGGCGCCCAGGAATTGCTCCGGGAAGGACGTTTGCCAGCGGCGCTGATTTTTGGCCATCACAATTTTCTTTGGCCGTGCCAGGGCATCGAACCGGCTGGCGGCACTTTTCTGCATCTTTACGCCGCCGACCTGGCCCGTTCGCCCGACGGACGGTGGTGGGTAATCGCCGATCGTACGCAGGGACCCTCGGGCGCAGGCTACGCACTGGAAAACCGGACCATCATCAGCAGCGTTTTCCCCGATCTGTTTCGCGATCTGCATGTGCAGCATCTGGCGTTTTTTTTCCGTCAGATCCAGGAGAGCCTGGCCCATTGGGCGCCGCGGACCGGTGAAGCGCCGTTGATCGTGTTGTTGACCCCCGGTCCGTACAATGAAACTTATTTCGAACAAGCCTATCTGGCGCGTTATCTCGGCTTTCCACTGGTCGAAGGTCAGGATTTGACCGTTCGCGGCGATTGCGTCTATCTGCGAACACTGACCGGGCTGCGCCGGGTTCACGCCATCTTTCGACGCCTCGACGACGACTACTGTGACCCGCTCGAGCTGCGCGGCGATTCGGCGCTTGGCATCGCCGGTCTGCTGCAGGCGGTGCGCGCCGGGAACGTGCTGGTCGCCAACGCCTTGGGCAGTGGCCTGCTCGAATCGGCGGCATTACCGGGATTCCTGCCGGGGATCTGCGAAAAATTGCTCGGCGAGCCTTTGGCCATGCCGTCGGTGGCCACCTGGTGGTGCGGAGAACAGGCCGCGCTCGAGTACAGCGTCGCTCACCTCGACCGACTGGTGATCAAAGGCGCATACCCTTCACAGCGTTTCGATCCGGTGTTCGGCAACGAACTGCAGGGCGACGAACGACAGACGATGATCGCTCGGCTACGCGCCCGCCCGCAGGCGTATGTCGCCCAGGAACTGGTCAATTTTTCGCAAGCCCCGGCCTGGGGCCTGGGCAAGCAACGTCGCTTGCTGCCCCGGGGTGTCGGTCTGCGCGTTTTCGCCGTCGCCACGCCGAATGGCTACCTGGTAATGCCCGGCGGGCTGGCCCGTGTCGCTGCGGCGACCAACGCACGGGTGATCTCGATGCAGCGCGGCGGCGCCAGCAAGGACACCTGGGTACTGACCGATCAGGCAGTCAATACGTTCAGCCTGCTCAAACACACCATAGGCCAGGCCGATCTGGTCCGCGGGGGCCGCCGCTTGTCGTCGCGCGTCGTCGAAAATCTGTACTGGTTCGGCCGATACACCGAGCGCTGCGACAAAACGGCCCGCATGTTGCGTGTCGCCCTGTCCCGGCTGGTCGATAGCAGTGCCGATGGCGAGCCGGTGGCACTGGCCGCGATCGAGTTGTGCCGATCTTTGAACCTGTTGCCCCTGGACGACCTGGCTGCCGGCGACCCGGGTGTCAACATGGAGCCTAGACAGCAGGTGGCACGTGCCATTAATGGCGGAGAATCGGCTCACGATCTGGTCGCCGACATCCGTCGCTTGTTTTGGGTGGCCACCCAGGTCCGCGAGCGCTTTTCGCTCGACAACTGGCACGCGCTCAATCGCTTGCAACACCAGTTGCAGCGCTATACCACGACGACGGCGGCAAACGATGGCTCCGAACCCGCCGACGCGCTGGCCTTTCTCGATCAGGTGCTACTGGTTTCTTCGTCGTTGTCCGGCTTCGCCATGGACAACATGACCCGCGATGATGGCTGGCGCCTGCTGATCGTCGGCCGCCGCCTCGAGCGCTTGGTATTTCTCGGCAATGCCATCGGTCATTATCTTCGCTTGCCGGACCGATGCGCCGCCGACAATCTGGAGTGGCTGCTCGAACTGACCGACAGCATCATCACTTATCGTTCGCGCTACATGACACAGCCGCAATTGCTGCCGACCCTCGACTTGCTGGTCCTTGACGAAAGCAACCCGCACGCCGTGGCTTTTCAGTTGCAAATCCTTATCCGCTATCTTGGCCATCTGGCACATCATCTCGGTGAAATTCCTGACGAGACACTGGCTCCGATCTTAAAGACGTTACAAGCCTTCGACTTCGCCGGCTTCGAAAACCGGTACCCGGTGACGACCGATAAGGCTTGCCGGGAACTGGCAACCATGCTGATCGACACCTCACTGGCGGCAAAGACCCTGTCCGACCGCTTGGCAATGCGCTACTTCAGTCATGTCGGCGAATTCTCCCGACAAACTTTCGCCTCATGATCGCTTCGACCGCCCGCTATCACTTAGTTCACGAAACGAGCTACCGCTATGCCAGTCCGGTATCGCTGTCGCGTCAGTTGCTGCACCTGACACCGCGCGAGTCTCGCTGGCAGCGCCGCCTGCGGCATGACATCCTGGTCTCGCCGGCAGCGACCGGCGAACATCTGCGTGAAGACTGTTTCGGAAATCCGGTGCGTGAATTGACTTTCGAATACCCGCACGACTCTCTCAGCGTGCGCGCCGAGAGCATCGTCGAGGTGTTGCCGCACTTGCCAGCCACGGTCCAGTCCGCGTTGGAGCGGACCTCGGCCGGTGTCCCGGGTTATCTGGAAAATTCACCGCCGTGGGAGTCGGTCCGCGACGCGCTGGCCTATGGCGCCCGCCCGGTACTCTTCGAGGCTAGCCGTTACCAATTCGAATCGGCTTACGTGCGCGTCAAACACCAATTCGCCGCTTACGCGGCGGCCAGTTTCACTCCCGGACGACCTGTTCTCGCCGCGGTGCAGGCGTTGATGAGCCGCATCTACAACGAATTTGCCTTTGACCCGGAGGCAACGACCGTCGCCACGCCGGTGGCGACGGTACTCGCCGAAAAAAAAGGCGTCTGCCAGGATTTCGCGCATTTGATGCTCTCGTGTCTGCGCTCGCAGGGCCTGGCGGCGCGTTATGTCAGCGGCTACCTGCTGACGCAGCCGCCGGCGGGCCAGCCGCGACTGGTCGGCGCCGACGCCTCGCACGCCTGGGTATCGGTATTCTGCCCCGAGTTGGAAGGTGGGCGTTGGGTGGATTTCGACCCAACGAACAACCTTTTGCCCGATACGCAGCACATCACCCTCGCCTGGGGACGCGATTTCGCCGACGTCTCGCCGTTGCGCGGGGTCATCCTGGGTGGCGACGCGCACCAACCGGAGGTTGCGGTGACGGTAACGCCGATCGTCTAGGAGACGGCAGGACTTGTGCGGACTTTGCCCGTCGAAGGCGCGGGCGAGGACGGGTTTGTCACGATTTCGTGGTGGATTCGCTCAGTGCTCGATGGCCTGGTGCATCCTTCGGTCGGGTACCAGCCACATCAAGGCCACGCCGACGAATACCGCAAAACCCAGCCACGGCTGCACCAGCGTCAGACCGATGCCTGTTGCATAGAGCAGCAGGGATATCTTGCCTTTGAGATCTCGCCCAAAAGCGTGGGCCAACGCTGAATCCCGGCCATGATGCGCCACCAGTGACCGTGCCCAGATGAAATAGGCCACCGCCGCCAGCAGCAGGTTCACACCATACAACAGTGTTGGTTGTTGGGCAAAATGGTTCTCCCCCATCCAGCCCGAGGTAAACGGCAATAACGACAGCCAGAACAACAGGTGCAAATTGCTCCATAAGACGGCCCCATTGACTGATCTCGCCGCTTGCATGGTGTGGTGATGGTTGTTCCAGTAAATGCCCACATAAATAAAACTCAGCACATAGCTCAAGAGTTTGGGCCAAAGCGGCACCAGGGCCGCGAATGACTCACCATGGGGGACCTTGATTTCCAGCACCATGATGGTAATGACAATGGCCAGGACGCCATCGGTGAACGCTTCGAGTCGAGCTTTATGCATCGCTGTTGGTCCTTTGCTCCGGTCGGTTTGACGAGACGAACACAGACAGAAAATAGGTTGAACTAGGCGGTCCCTGACCGAGCAAAGCCGTATCAGCCCCCCGTTTGCGCTGCTCGTGGCAATTTCGCCGCATCAACCAGCACCAGTTCTGCGTCTTCATTGGCGGTAAGACGAATGCTGGTCTCGCCGTGGATGGCCGCCCCATCGCCAGCATGCAGAATCAGATCATTGAAGCTGACCTGTCCTTTTGCGCACACCAGATATCCGTAGCGTTCAGCGTTTGAAAATACATGGTCGCAGCTTTCACCGGCTTTCAGGGTGGCCCCGAGTACCCTGGCCTGCGTGCGGATGGGCAAAGCCTCTGAATCGTCATCCATGCCGCTGGCGAGCGGGATAAATCGCCCTGCCCGGTCATCCTTGGGAAAAGGTCTGCTGCCCCAGGAGGGCTGCCCACCACGTCGATCGGGAAAAATCCAGATTTGGAAAATGCGGGTGACCGTTGGCTCCAGATTGTATTCAGAGTGCTGGAGGCCTGTGCCGGCACTCATCACTTGCACATCGCCCGCTTCGGTGCGACCTCGGTTACCCAGGCTGTCTTGATGTGTAATCGCCCCTTCGCGCACATAGGTGATGATCTCCATATCAGCGTGCGGGTGCAGAGGAAATCCAGAATTCGGTTGGATGATGTCATCATTCCAGACTCGCAAGGTGCCCCAATGCACACGCTGCGGGTCATGGTAGGAGGCAAAGGAGAAATGGTGCCGTGCATCGAGCCAACCGTGGTTGGCATGCCCTAGGCTGGAAAAAGGTCGAATCTCGATCATGATCATCCTTTCATTTCAGTGAAAATAGACTGCTGCGTATCGCCTTTTTGCTCAAATGCCGCCGCCGCGCTTGGAGTTTCGAAATCAGGATTTCCGCTTTCCCGACGATGAACTCCGGAAACCGTGGCGAGAAATCCAGGAATCTGCCCCCCGTGCCCGCACCGCAATACGGTTTCGACCGCGCCTGCTTGCTTTCGTCACTTCACCGGCCGTTTACTTGCGTTCGTCCTTGTCACACTCTCCCAACGGTTGGCGATGCGAACCGGCCGTATTTGCCCTTCCGCCATGTCCTTGACGATCACCACCAGCGCTATTGACGACCGCAGATCAAGGGGGTTGGCAAGACGCGACCCGACACCGCTGCCGAGGGGCCAGCCCGCATCTGGCGTACCACATCGACCCGCCAAGCCACTGGCGATCTTCTTCAGCGTCGCCATGGCCCGCGTCCGCCCTGAAGAACCTCGTCGGGCAGGCCAAGCGCCGGGTTGTCGAACGCCCGTCGGACAAAAGCGGGCACGACCGGACAATGAACCACGACTGATCGACCCAGGCTTTTGTCACCTGGATCTGGCGGATCGCGGTGGGTATGTCCACAACTCGATTGACGACGTAGATCATTTCGTTTAAATCTGCTCACGCTGCCTCAACCCTCAGGAGCTTTGACGGTAACTCTACGGGCAACCCACTCGACACCGCGAAAGTCGAACATTCGCGCCTGTGGAGCCTGAGCAATCGAAACACATTGGTTTTTTCGATGCATTCAGGGGAATAATTCTTCTTTTCTAGATTAACATCAGGACTTATTCTCCACTTCGTCGCACATTTTACTTTCTGATCACAGGAGACTCGCATGAGACTACTATCTTCAATCCTGGCCGTGTTATTGGTATTCGGGCTGTCCTTGGGCATGAGCGATGCCGAAGCGGCCAAGCGTTTTGGTGGCGGTCAGTCCATGGGAATGCAGCGCCAGTCGGTAGCGCCGCAGAAATCGCCCGCGGCCGCCCCGACACAAGCGGCGCCTACTACGGCCGGCGCGGCGGCGGCACCCGCTGCCGCTCCCAAGCGTTCTTGGATGGGCCCCCTGGCCGGTCTGGCGGCCGGCATCGGTTTGGCGGCTTTGGCGTCGCACTTCGGCTTCGGCGAAGAACTGGCGTCAATGCTGATGTTCGCTTTGTTGGCGATGGTGGTGTTGGCGGTGATTGGCTTCGTCATGCGTCGCCGGGCAGCGGCCAATCCCATGGCCGCAAACAATCTGCGCTTTGCCACGGCCACCCCCGAGAACACCCCCATGCCGCGTAGCGGAGCCGACCTCGCTCTGCCTGCCAGCGCTGCGGCTTCGACTGCCAGCGCTGCGGCGTCCAGCGCCTCCGGTGCGGGACATATCCCGGCCGATTTTGACCGGGCCGCTTTCGAACGCAACGCCAAGGTGAATTTCATTCGCTTGCAAGCCGCCAACGATGCGGGCAATCTCGACGATATCCGGCAATTCACGACCCCGGAAATGTTCGCTGAAATCAAAATGAACCTGGCCGATCGCGCGGGTGCGGCCCAGGAAACCGACGTGGTTAGCGTCGAGGCCACGGTGCTCGACGTCACCGAGGAGAGCAATCGCTACATCGTCAGCGTTCATTTCAACGGCCTGATCCGCGAAGACAAAAATGCTCCGGCCGAGCCGATCGACGAAATCTGGCACATGGTCAAACCACTTTCCGGTCAAGGAGGCTGGGTGGTCGCCGGCATCCAGCAAGTGCAGTGATCTCCCGCGCGGCCTGATCGCCGGAGGATTGGTTTCCGCGGTCGGCCCAGATTTGATGGCAGCGGTTCTGCTTGTTTCGTCGAGCAGAACCGCTGCGGCGTTTTTGGTCACGGGATCATTCCGGACGATACGTTGGGCCGGAAGCGCCCGGATCATCCCCGCCCAGTACCTTGGCTTCTCTTCCGGCGCAGGCAGTCCGTCTACAGCAGCACCCGTTCGATGCCGCCATCGTTGGCCTGCTGGACGTAACGCGCCAACCACCCTTCGCCCAATAAATGGCGAGCCATTTCGACGACGATGTAATCCGCTTCGGTACCGGTGTCGTCGTTGTAGCGCGACAGGCCTTGCAGACACGACGGACAAGAGGTCAACACCTTGACCGGGCCGCGGAAACCGTCGGCTCGCAACTGACCAACACCTGCAGCCAGTTCCTGTTGTTTGCGGAACCGCACTTGCGTCGACACGTCGGGACGAGTGACCGCCAAAGTGCCCGATTCGCCGCAACAGCGGTCGGACAGTTCGATGGGCTGCCCGATCAAGCTGTTCACCACCTTGATCGCTTGACGGGTACGCATCGGCGCATGGCAGGGGTCGTGGTAGAGATAGCGAGCGCCACCGACGCCGTCGAGTTTGACGTCCTTTTCGAGCAGATACTCATGAATATCGATCAGTCGGCAACCGGGGAAAATCTGTTCGAAATGATACTTTTCGAGTTGGTCCAGACAGGTGCCGCAGGAAACGATCACCGTCTTGATGTCCAGGTAGTTGAGCGTATTGGCCACCCGGTGAAACAACACACGATTGTCGGTGGTGATCGCCAGGCCCTGATCGGCTTCGCCGGCGGCGGTCTGCGGATAGCCGCAGCAGAGATAGCCGGGTGGCAGAACCGTCTGTACGCCGATTTCGAAGAGCATCGCCTGCGTGGCCAAGGCCACTTGCGAGAACAGGCGCTCTGAACCGCAGCCCGGGAAGTAGAAAACGGCTTCGCTCTCGTGTTGCGCGCCACCGACTTTGCGCGGGTCGCGAATGATAGCGACGACCTTGTCGTCCTCGACGTCGAGCAGGGCGCGGGCGGTGCGCCTGGGCACGCCGGAGGGCAGCGGCTTGTTGAAAAAATGGATGATTTGCGCCGTTACCGGCGGTGAGCCGAGTGTGGCCGGCGGTTGACGGGTCTGCCGCTGCGCGAGATGCAAAAATTTGGCCAGACGGTGGCCGAGACGTTGCAGACGGTAACCCCAGCCGACCATCACCTGGCGGACGAGCTTGATCGTCGCCGGGTCCTTGACGGTCAGGAAGGCCATTGCCGCCGCCTTTGCCGGCACGAATTTCTTCTTTCCCTGCTCGCGCAACAGATTGCGCATGCGAATCGAGACATTGCCGAAATCGATATCGACCGGACACGGTTTGACGCACTTGTGGCAAATCGTGCAGTGATCGGCGACGTCGTTGAATTCTTCGAAGTGCCGCAGTGACACACCGCGCCGGGTCTGTTCCTCGTACAGGAAGGCCTCGATCAGCAGCGAGGTGGCGAGAATCTTGTTGCGCGGGGAATACAGCAGGTTGGCGCGCGGCACGTGCGTCGAACAGACCGGCTTGCATTTGCCGCAGCGCAGACAATTCTTGATCATCGCCGAGATGTTGCCGATCTCCGACTGTTCCATGATCAGCGACTCGGTGCCGAGCAAGGAGAACGACGGCGTGTAGGCGTTGGCCAGATCGGCGCCCGGCAACAGTTTGCCGCGATTGAAACGCCCCTGCGGGTCAACCTGCGCCTTGTAAGCACGGAAAGGAGCGATTTCGTCATCGCTGAGGAATTCAAGCTTGGTGATGCCTATGCCATGTTCGCCGGAAACGACGCCGTCGAGGTTGCGCGCCAGGGCCATGATCCGTTCGACGGTGGCGTAGGCATTCTGCAGCATCCGGTAATTATCTGAATTGACCGGGATGTTGGTATGGACGTTGCCATCGCCGGCGTGCATGTGCAGCGCGACGAACAGGCGGCTGCGCAGCACGTCCCGATGCACCGCGGCGATCCCGTCAACCACCGGCTGGTAGACCACGCCATCGAAGATGGCGGTCAGTCGTGGGCGCAACTCGCGCTTCCACGAAACGCGCAAGGAATAGTCCTGCAGCCGGTGAAACAGTGTCGGATCGACGGCACGGTTTTTGAGGGGCGTGACGACGATGCCGAAGGCGGCGAACTGGGACTCGGCCTCCGGCAGCGGCAGGTCGAGATGGTCGAGCAGCCATTGCCAACGTCTGCGCACCGCGCTGATCGCCGCCAACGCCAACGCACGCCGGTCACCGATCAACACCGTCTTATCGACCTCGCTGTCGCCCGGATTGACGGGCAGATCGCCGCTCAGATAGTCGGCCAGCGCGGTACACAAATCGAGTTTGTTTTGTATCGACAATTCAATGTTCAGCCGCTCGATGCCGTCGCAGTATTCACCCATCCGCGGCAAGGGGATCACCACATCTTCGTTCAGCTTGAAGGCGTTGGTATGACGCGAAATGGCCGCGGTCCGGGAGCGGTCGAGCCAGAAAGCCTTGCGCGTTTCGGCGTCGACGGCGACAAAGCCTTCGGCGCCGCGCAGATTGCATCGCCGCACCACTTCCGCGGCGGCGTTCATCACCGCCGCCGGATCGTCGCCAACCAGATCACCGATTAGCACCATTTTCGGCCGGCCAGCCGCCTCCGCCTTGCGTTTGGCCTTGGTCGCGTAGCCCACCGCGCGCAGATAGCGTTCATCGAGATGCTCTAGCCCGGCGAGTTGCACGCCGGCCTGGCAACCGGCGCCGCCCGGTTTGAAATAGTCGGTGATATCGACGATCGCCGGCACCGCTTCGCGTACCTGACCGAAAAACTCCAAACAGACGGTGCGAGTATGCGGCGGCATCTGGTGCAGCACCCAGCGGGCGGCGACGATCAAGCCATCGGTGCCCTCTTTCTGCACTCCCGGCAATCCGGCAAGAAATTTGTCGGTAACGTCTTTGCCCAGACCGGGTTTGCGAAATCGCTCGCCGGGAATTTCCAGAGTTTCCGGCGCGCCATAAAGTGTTTGACCGTCGCGACGGAAGCGCCTGATTTCGAAGCGGGCCACCGCCTGCTCGTGAATCTTGCCGAAATTGTGTCCGAGTCGGGTCACTTCGAGCAGATGACCCGTGGGATCGACCATCCGCCACCACGCCAGGTTGTCGAGCGCCGTTCCCCACAGCACCGCTTTCTTGCCGCCGGCGTTCATCGCCACGTTGCCACCGATGCACGAGGCTTCGGCGGAAGTCGGGTCCACCGCGAAGACACGCCCCGCCGCCGCCGCGGCTTCCGAAACGCGTGCCGTGACCACCCCCGCGCCGGTGCGAATGGTGGAGTATGGTCGATCGCAGCCGGGGAGAATCTGCTCCTCGACCGTACCGAGATCAAGCAGTTTCTCGGTGTTGATCACCGCCGAGAGCGGTGTCAGCGGAATCGCGCCGCCGGTATAACCGGTGCCTCCGCCGCGCGGAATGATTGTCAGCCCGAGTTCGATGCAGCCGCGAACCAACGGGGCGATTTCGTCCTCGTCGTCCGGATAGATGACGACGAAGGGGTAGTCGACCCGCCAGTCGGTGGCGTCGGTGACATGCGAGACACGTGCCAGGGCATCGAAAGCGACGTTGTCGCGTCGGGTATGGCGCAACAGCACCCGCCGGACACGAGCACGCAATCGGGCGGTATCGTCGAAATGACGTTCGAATCGCTCGACCGCCACCTCGGCGGCGGCGATCAACTGTTGGACTTTCTGGTTCCCCTGGCGACGCTTTTCGACTTCACGCAAACGGTGACGCAGGGCCTCGACCAGCGCTGTCCGGCGCTGTCGGTTGGCCAGCAGGTCGTCCTCGAGATATGGATTGCGCTGCACCACCCAGATGTCGCCGAGCACTTCGTAGAGCATCCGCGCCGAACGACCAGTGACGCGCTCGGCGCGCAGCTCGTCGAGAATGGCCCAGGCATCGCTGCCGAGCAGGCGGATGACGATCTCACGGTCGGAATAAGAGGTGTAGTTGTAGGGGATTTCGCGCAAACGTGCGTCCATCGAGGCGCCCCCTGACGGCAAAACGCGCATTTTAGCCCAGCCCCCGATCGAAACCGCCAAACATTGGTCACCGCCAAACATTTCAATGACGTTGCATTGTTGTTGCCTTTGGCTAGTATTGAGGTACATCTTGAATCTTGCTCAGCAAATCATCCATCGTCTGTTCATTTCCTCCGCTGGCGAGGAGAACGGCGTTTGCCAACCGTTTGTGTTGACTACTGCTCAGACTCGCGACACCTACTTTCGATTGGACCGAAGCCCCGATGAATGATTTCGGCAAACCCTCGCCGCCGCCGACCACAGCCGGAGACCATCATTTCACCGCCGGTCTGCGCGAAGATTTGCTGCATCACGACCCGCTGCTCAACTGCCTGGTGCAACTGACCCGTCTGCACGGACGTCCGAGCACCCGGGCGGCACTATCGGCCGGACTGCCGTTGGGGGGCGGCGTCCTCACCCCCTCGCTGTTCAGACGGGCGGCCGCTCGCGCCGGCCTGTCCAGCCGGATCGTCCGGCGAACGCTGCCCGAGATCGATCTGGCGCTACTGCCGGTGATCCTGCTGCTCAAAGGCGACGAGGCCTGCCTGTTGCTCGGCTGGGACGACGATCGCCAGACAGCGCAGTTGCTTTTTCCCGAGACTGGCCAGGGAGAAGTGCGCTTGACCCAGGCGGAACTGGCGGAACGCTATCTGGGAATCGCCATCTTTGCCCGGCCGCGATTCAATTTTGACGCCCGCACCCCGGAAATCGGCCAGATTGCCGATCGCCACTGGTTCTGGGGTGCGCTGATCGAACAGGCAAGCCTGTACCGCGACGTTCTCGCCGCCGCCCTGCTGGTCAATATCTTCGCGCTGGTGATGCCGCTGTTCACCATGAATGTCTATGACCGGGTGGTACCGAACAATGCCACCGAGACCTTATGGATGCTGGCGCTGGGTGTGCTGTTGGTGGTGTCGATGGACTTTGCGCTTCGACTGCTGCGCGGCCGGTTCATCGACCTGGCCAGCGCGCGCATCGACGTCAAACTTTCCGCGTTGATCATGGAACGTGTGCTCGGCATGCGCCTGGAAGCGCGACCGGCCTCGGTCGGCTCGTTCTCTTCCAGTTTGCGCTCGTTCGAATCGGTACGCGATTTCATTGCCTCGGCCACGGTTTCGGCGGTGGTCGATTGTCCGTTCGGATTGATCTTCCTGCTGGTGATCGCCTGGATCTCCTGGCCATTGGTGTTGATCCCGCTGCTTAGTCTGGTCGTCGGACTGATTTATGCCTACCTGATTCAACACCGGATGCACGAGCTGGCCGAAACCACCTACCGTGCCACAGCGCTGCGCAACGCGGCGCTGATCGAAAGCCTGACCGCTCTCGACACCATCAAGACGCAAAACGCCGAAGGCGTTATCCAGAACAAATGGGAACAGACCACCGCCTTCATTTCGCGCACCGGCGTGCAACTGCGACTGTTGTCATCGTCGGCCAGCAACGGCGTGGCGGCGATCACTCAGGTAGTCAATGTGCTGTTGATCATTGCCGGCGTCTATCTGATCCAGGAACGGCAATTGACCATGGGCGGGCTGATCGCGGTAACCATGCTCGGTGGCCGGGCAATCGCTCCCTTGGCTCAGATCGTCGCACTGCTGATGCAATTTCAGAACGCCAAAATGGCACTGCAGATGCTCGACAAGATCATGGCGCAACCCGTCGAGCGTCCCGACGCCACCACTTTCATTCATCGCCCCAACCTGCGCGGTGAAATCGAATTCCGCCACGTCTCGTTCAGTTATCCGGGTCACGGCGAAGCCGCCTTGCGCGACGTGTCATTCACCATCTTGCCCGGCGAGCGGGTGATCGTTCTCGGACGCACCGGTTCGGGCAAGAGCACGCTGCAAAAGCTGATGCTCGGTCTTTACCAGCCGAGCGATGGCGTGGTGCGGATGGACGGCATCGACCTTCGGCAACTCGACCCGGCCGACCTGCGGCGAAACATCGGTTGCGTTGGTCAGGACCCGACCCTGTTTTACGGCACGCTGCGCGAGAACATCGCCATCGGTGCGCCTTACGTCGACGATACGGCGATCGTCGCGGCGGCAGAAATGGCCGGCTTGGCCGAATTCGTCAACCGACACCCGAAGGGTTTCGACATGGCGATCGGCGAACGCGGCGAATCGCTGTCCGGTGGTCAGCGGCAACAGGTGGCCATTGCCCGCGCCGTCCTGCTCGAACCGCCGATCCTGCTGTTCGACGAGCCGACCAGCGCCATGGATTTTTCCACTGAAAACGCTTTCAAGGAGCGCCTGAAAGCGTTTGCCGCCAACAAGACGGTGATCATCGTCACCCATCGCACCAGCCTGATCGACATGGCGACGCGGATCATCGTCGTCGACGAAGGCAAGATCGTCGCCGATGGCCCCCGCGAGCAGGTGATCGCCGCCCTGCAATCGGGACGCATAGGACGGGCGGCGACATGAGCACCTTCACCGCGCACATCGTCGGCTGGCTCAAATGCGTTTTTGCCGGACTGGAACGTATCCGGGGCTGGCTGCAACCCGGTTTTGACCGCTGGCTGAAGCAGACCGCGAAAATCGACAATGACCTCGACCGGCAAGGTTTCATCGCCGACAGCGATTACGCCATCCTGCAACAGGAACCGCTACGCGCCCAGGTGCTGCTCAAATCGATCGGCATCGCCACCGCCTTGTTCCTGATGTGGGCGGCCGTCAGTCGGGTCGACGAAGTCACCCGAGGCGAGGGCAAGGTCATCCCGTCGCGGCAACTGCAGGTGCTGCAAAGTCTGGATGGCGGCGTGGTCGATGAAATTCTCGTCCACGAGGGCGACATCGTCGAGCCCGAGCAAATTCTCTTGCGCATCGATCAGACGCGCTTCGTCTCCTCGGTACGCGAAAGTCGTGTCCAATACACCGCGCTGGTCGCCAAAGCGGCGCGCTTGCGCGCCTTGACCGAGGGCACGCCGTTCACCCTGCCCGACGACGTGTTCAAGGAAGACCCGAAAACCGCCGAAGAGGAACGCCGGCTCTATGAATCGCGACGTTCCGAACTCGAAACGACCACTTCGATCGCTCGTCAACAACTGTCGCAACGTCAGCAGGAACTGGTCGAAATGCGCGCCAAGCACGAACAGGCAAGCAAAGCGCATGAACTGGCCGCTCAGGAGCTCAAGGTGACCAAACCGCTGATCAATTCTGGCGCGGTGTCGGAAGTCGAACTGTTGCGTCTCGAACGCGACGTCGCCCGCTTTCGAGGCGAGCGCGAGATGGCGGCGGCGCAGATTTCACGACTGCAGGCAGCGATCGGTGAAGCGACACGCAAAGTCGAGGAAGTCGGGCTGGCCTTCCGCAACGAATCCGGCAAGGAACTCGCCGAAACGATGGCCAAACTGAACAGCCTGGCTGAAAGCGGTGTCGGGCTGTCGGACAAGGTCAGCCGCTCGGTGTTGCGCTCGCCGGTCAAGGGAACGGTCAAACGTCTGCTGATCAATACCGTCGGCGGTGTCGTTCAGCCTGGTAAGGATGTCGTCGAAATCGTCCCGCTCGAAGACAACCTGTTGCTCGAGGCGCGAGTCCAACCACGCGACATCGCTTTCCTGCACCCGGGACAGAAAGCGGTGGTCAAATTCACTGCCTACGACTTCGCCATCTACGGCGGCCTCGAAGGCAAGCTCGAACATATCGGCGCCGATACGGTGGTCGACGAAAAGGGTAACGCGTTCTATATCGTCCGCGTACGCACCCACCAGCCATCAATTGGCAACAACCTGCCGGTGATTCCCGGCATGATCGCCGAAGTCGATATCGTCACCGGCGAAAAAAGCGTCCTGTCGTATCTGCTCAAACCGGTATTGCGAGCCAAGGCGCGCGCCTTCTCGGAGCGCTGACCCATGCGTCAGGTCTTCCTGTCGATCGATGCCCGGCAACGGGACGCCTGGCGAAGCGCCTTTCCTGCCTCGACGGTTGGCCGTCTCGACGATCCACCGTCCGATACCGCGGTGATCTGGCTGCTGCTGCCAGCCGAAGAAAACCCGGCCACGGTTCTTGATCGTTTGCGCCAGCGTTCGTCGCCCGAATCCCGTTGGGTCGTGCTCGCCGATGCGCCCGACGAAGACGCGGCGCTGGCGGCGCTGGCGGCCGGCGCGGTCGGGTATTGCAATGGCCAGGCCGCACCCACGGTGCTGCAACAAGTGGCGACAGTCGTCGAAAACGGTGGTCTGTGGATTGGGCAAGGACTGATGAAGCGTCTTCTGACCACCACTTACGGGTTGCTCAGCAAAATCCAGCCGACCCACGCTGGTTGGCGCGACCGCCTGACTGCCCGTGAACAGGAAGTGGCCCATGCCGTCGCTGCCGGCGCCAGCAACAAAGAAATCGCCCGTCAGCTCGAAATCGCCGAACGAACGGTCAAATTCCACGTCAGCGCCCTGCTCGACAAGCTTGGCGCCCGCGACCGTCTGCAGCTCTCTTTGATCATCAACGGCGTTCCCCGCAACACCTGAGCGCCCCGTTGTCCGCCGCGCACCTTACCGTACTTCAGTACAGTAGCGCGGCCTCAGTCCATCACCTATCGTAAAGACGTTCCCTATTCCGATTCGAGGCATCTCCATGGCTGACAAGACTCCCATCGCTCGCGTTTCCGCCGTTCAAGGACGGGCATTCGTCAAAGAGCCCGATGGCTCGCTACGCCCTCTGCAAGTCGGCGACAGCATTTACGAAGGCGAAGTGGTCGTCACCGTCGGTCCCCGCAGTCACGTTGACCTGGCCACCCCCGACGGATTGACACATGTCCTGCGCGGCAACGAAACGCTGACCGCCGACGCCGAATCGGTCGCTGCGATCAAGGCCGACGCCAGCGACGCCGCTTTGACCGGCGGTGCCAACGACATCAACCGCGTGATCCAGACCATCAATCAAGGCGGCGACCTCGACGCGCTGCTCGAGGAAACAGCAGCCGGTGCCGGTAACACCGCAGGTGGCGCCGGCACCGACGGCGGCCCATCATTTGTTCGTTTGCTGCGGGTCGCAGAAAGCGTCGATCCATTGGCCTTCGAATTCGGCACCACCCGCACCAATACGCCAGATGAAGGAACGCTCGGGCTTGGCGGACCCATCACGGCTACCGTTGCGGGAACAACAGCTTCGAGTTTGACAATCAGCGCCCCGGACAACAGCACCGACACCACGCCGACGATCACCGGCACCACCAACGCGCCGGTCGGCAGCACCGTCACCCTGATCGTCAGCCAGGGCGTCACCAGCCAGACGATCACCGCCACCGTCCAGCCCGGCGGCAGCTACACCGCCACCGTGGGGACGCCGTTGACCGACGGGGCCTATTCCGTCACCGCCAGCGTCACCGACGCCGCCGGTAATTCGGCCAGCGCCACCGATCCGGGCAGTATCGATACCGCCGCGCCGTCGATCGCCGTCAGCGCCCCGGACAACACCAACGATGCGACGCCGACGATCACCGGCACCACCGACGCGCCGGCCGGCAGCACCGTCACCCTGACCGTCACCG
>JAEUOJ010000125.1 GCA_016789495.1 Accumulibacter sp.
GTTGATCTTTCCGGATAGGGTTTGCGCGTGCTTCTGCGAATTCTCGTCGCTGTCCTGCCACTTCTGCTGGCTGCGTGTACGCCGAACACGTTGAGCGGAGGGCCGTCCGCCGGGCATTTACAAGCGCCTCCCGAAAGCGTGCCGCGGCCGGTCGGGACGATCCCCTCGCCGGTTCAGCAAAGCGCGACGCTGCCCCGCCCACGCCCGCCGGTCAAGACCGAGACCTACAGCGTGGTGGTCAACAATGTCAATGTGCATGATCTGCTGTTCGCCCTGGCGCGTGACGCGAAATTGAACGTCGATATCCACCCCGGTCTTACCGGCAGCGTCACGCTCAACGCCATCGATCAGACCCTGCCGCAACTGCTGACGCGCATTGCCAAGCAGGTGGACATGCGCTTCGAACTCGACGGCCCGAATCTGGCGGTGATGCCCGATTCACCTTACCTGAAAAACTACACCGTCGATTATTTCAACATCAGTCGCGACGTCACCGGCACGGTGTCCACCAATACGCAGATTTCGACCAGTCCGGCGGGGACCTCCAGCGGTGGCGGTGGCAGCAACACCTCGCGCATCCAGATTGAAAACAAATCGAAAAATCGTTTCTGGGAGTCGCTGGAGAAAAATCTCAAGGAGCTGCTGCACGAAACCGACAAGATTTTTCCTGAAGGATCGACCGAAACGGTCACCGAGCAGGCCGGGTCGCAAAGCACCACCGGCACCGGCGCGCCGGCGCCGAAAACCCTCGCCGCCCGTGGCAACCAGCTCCTCGCCACGCTGGCCGGCAGCCCGAACCCGACCACGCTGCAGAATACCGGCGCCACCGTTGTCAAACGGATGACTTTCCGGGAAGCGGCATCGGTGATCGCCAACCCGGAGGGCGGCGTAATCACCGTTCGCGCCACCTCCCGGCAACACGAAAAAGTGCAGGAATTCCTCGATCGGGTGATGAACAGCGCTCGCCGGCAAGTATTGATCGAAGCGACGATCATCGAAGTCGAACTATCCGATGGCTATCAGCAGGGAATCGAGTGGGGGCGGCTAAGCAATGCCACCAGTGGTCAGATCAAGGCGCCATCGCTGGCGGCAAACGTGTCGACCAGTTCCGTCTCCCCTTACGTTGTCAAGTATGACAGTCAACTGGGCGCCTTGGGAATCCTGGCGACGGTCGAATTGTTGCGCAGTTTCGGCAACGTCAAGGTTCTGTCGAGCCCCAAGCTGACGGTGCTCAACAACCAGACGGCGACAATCAAGGTCGCGGAGGATTTCGTCTACTTCAGTGTCAAGCAGGATGCGTCGAACGCGGCGATTTCCAGCGTCGGCAGCACCAATTTGCCGAAAAATGCCACCACCACCACTCCGCAATCGGTGGCCATTGGTTTTTTCATGAGTCTGACCGCGCAAATCAGCGATAACGGCACGGTCACCCTCAACGTTCGACCGACCATTTCGAGTATCGTCGAACTCAAGCAGGACCCGCATCCCGATTTGACACTGCCGAATTACGTCCCGCAGATCCGCACCCGGGAAATCGAATCGATGTTGCGCGTCGAAAGCGGCGACATTGCCATCCTCGGTGGCCTGATGGAAGACCGGATGGAAAATCGGACCGGCCGCATTCCGGCGCTGGGAGACATTCCGCTGCTCGGCGAATTGTTCAATAAACGCGCCAATGCCGCGAAAAAATCCGAACTGGTGGTGATCTTGCGTCCGACGGTGATCAAGGATGCGTCGCTCAATGGCGACTTCAGCCCACTCAAGGGTCTGGTGCCGCGCAAGGACTTTTTTGACACCAACCCGATTCATCAACCGTTCGCCCTGCCCGGGCCGCTTCTGGAGTCGTCGCCATGAGCCTGTTGATGGATGCCTTGCGCCGTGCCGAAGAAGCCAAGCGGGCGGGCAGTCACCGGACACCCGTCGTCGATCACGCCAGTGAACTGAGTCTGGAAGTCCAGGAAACGCCATTGACGGCGACATCGTCAAGAAAGACGCGCAACTCGCTGCCTTTCGACGATTCGCCGGACTCTAGCGAAGCCGAGCCGGGCCTCGACAATTTTTCATCGGCCCCGCCAAGCGTTCCGCCGATTCCACCGCTCAGACCCAAAAGCAAGGCAATGGAGTCCGAGCAGCGACAAACGGCGGAACGTAGTGCGGCGCGCAATGTTTTCACCGTCAAGCAGGCCCCACCCTCGCGTTGGCGGTTATGGACCTTCCTGGCGTTTGCCGTCGCCTCGACCCTCGGTCTCGTCGGCTATTTCTGGTGGCAGTTGCAAGCCATCTCGTCCCCGCCAGTTCCCCGGTCGCCGACGCAACCACCGCTGCAGGCATCGATTCCGACGCCTGCGGCGCCGGTGGCCAGCCAAGCGCCTTCACCGACGACGAAGACGCCGGAGACCTTGGCGACGGGCAGTGGCGAATCGCCACCATTACCCGCAGCGTTACCCCCTTCTCCGCCCAAACAACCCTCTCTGGCAGCACCACCGCTTGCCGCCGCCAAACAGGCGGCGACACGTCCAGCACCGGCCAGTCGGCCAGCCGTCGATGATTCGCCGACCCATCCGGCCAACTCACCACTGTTTCGGTCAACCAATCCCCGCGCCGGTGCCGACCCTTCCCTGGAAGCGGCTTATAAGGCATGGCATGCCAACCGACTGGACGAGGCGCGTCGGCTCTACGAGCAGATCTTGCGTCACGATCCACGCAACGTCGATGCCTTGCTCGGCGTGGCCGCCATCGCCGCGCGGCAGGGACAGAGCGATCGCGCACAGCAGCTTTATCTGCGGGTGCTTGAAGCCGATCCCGGCGATGTCACCGCGCAGGCGGCGTTGATCAATTTGCGCGGACAATCCGACGGCGGACACGGCGAAAGCCGACTCAGAACGCTGCTCGCCAGTCAACCGGAGTCGCCGGCGCTGCATTTTGCGTTGGGTAACGTCTTCGCGCGGCAACAGCGCTGGAAGGAGGCCCAGCAAGCGTATTTCCAGGCCTATACCCTGGAGCCGGACAATGCCGATTATCTGTTCAACGTCGCGGTGAGTCTGGATCACTTACGGCAGGATAAATTGGCCGCGCAGTATTATCGGTTGGCTTTGGACGCCGCCGAAAAAGGCCGAGGGGTCTTTGAGCGCAGCTTGGCGACGCGGCGCCTGGCGGAACTGCAGCCGTGACCCCGGGCGGGTTGCCTTTCCGTGCAAATGCCGCCAGTCACCGAGATCATCAGGAATCGTCTATGCAACTCTACGTCGATACGCATTACGCCTCGCCATACGCCTTGTCGGTCTTTGTCGCTCTGCACGAAAAGAAGCTGCCTTTTGCCGTGACGACACTCGACCTGTCTGGCGATGAACAGCATCGACCCGGCTATGCCAAGATTTCCCTGACCCATCGCGTGCCGACACTGGTCGATGGCGACTTCTCGTTGTCCGAGTCCTCCGCCATCACGGAATATCTGCATGAGGCCTATCCTGGGCAAGCCTTATACCCGGCTGAGACCAGAGCGCGCGCTCGTGCGCGGCAAGTACAAGGATGGTTGCGTAGCGATCTGCTGCCCATTCGATCCGAGCGCAGCACAACCGTACTTTTTTATGCGCGATCAGCAACGCCTCTGTCCGCCGATGCCAGGCGTGCCGCTGCAAAGCTTTTCGAGGCGGCCAGTGCGTTGTTGGCTCACGGAAAACCCTATTTGTTTGGCGATGAATGGTGCATTGCCGACGTCGATCTTGCGCTCATGCTCAATCGACTCGTTCTCAATGGCGATCCGGTACCGGCTGATTTGGCGAGCTATGCGACACGGCAATGGCAACGGCCGACGGTGCAACTTTGGGTAAATCAACAGCGTCCGCCGCTATGAATTCGACGAACCCTTGCTTCGACAAGGAACGCCGAGGAGTCATGCTGCTCGGCGTTCCCGCTTTGTTCGCTGGGCTGGCCAGCTAGACGATGAACGCATCCGTTGCTCACCGTCATTCCCGGCCTCTCGGTCAGATCCTGATCGGCAAAGGCATTCTCAGCGAAGACCAGTTGCGTATTTCGCTGCTCGAGCAGATGAAGTCCAACCGGCCAATCGGCAAATTGCTGGTCTCGCTCGGTTTTGTCAGCGAGGCGACGCTGCGCGACGCGTTGTCGGAAAGCCTGGGCAAACAGAGCGTCGATTTGTCGAACGCGATCATTGATCCGGCGGCGTTACCGCTGGTGCCGCACGATCTTGCCAAGCGTCATCATTTATTGCCGCTCGATTTCGACGCCGAAAACATGCGTCTGACGGTGGCCATTGCCGACATCAACGATATCGTCGCTCTCGACCGCATTCGTGCCCTGAACAGCGAGGAAATCGAAATCGATACCTTGCTGGCCGGCGAAACCGAAATCGATCGGGCCATTGATCAGTATTACGGCCATGAACTGTCGATTGACGGCATCCTCCACGAAATCGAAACCGGCGAAATCGATTTTCGCGGTTTGCAATCGTCCGCCGACGAATACAGCCAGCCGGTGGTTCGCTTGATTGACTCGATTCTGACCGACGCCGTGAAGCATGAATCGTCGGACGTGCACTTCGAACCGGAAGCCAGTTTCCTGCGCATCCGGTACCGCATCGACGGCATGTTGCGGCAAATCCGCTCGCTGCATAAGACATACTGGCCGGCGATGGCGGTGCGGATCAAAGTTCTGTCGGGGATGAACATCGCTGAAACCCGGGCGCCGCAAGATGGGCGGATCTCGTTGAACATGCGCGGACGGCAGATCGACTTCCGGGTCTCGTCCCAGCCGACTATCCACGGCGAAAACATCGTTCTGCGCATCCTCGACCGACAGAAAGGCATCGTTCCTCTGGAAGGACTGGGGCTCGCCGAAGAGCAGCTCGACCAGCTCAAACTGATGATCGCCCGCCCGGAGGGCATCATCTTTGTCACCGGACCAACGGGCAGCGGCAAAACGACCACTCTGTATTCGGTGCTCAATCACGTCAATTCCGAGGGGGTGAACATCATGACCCTCGAAGATCCGGTCGAATACCCGATGACGATGGTCCGGCAAACCTCGGTGGCCGAATCGGTGAAGCTCGATTTCGCCAATGGCATCCGCTCGATGATGCGCCAGGACCCGGACATCATCCTGGTCGGCGAAGTGCGCGACGCCGAAACGGCGGAAATGGCTTTGCGGGCGGCGATGACCGGCCACCAGGTTTATTCGACCTTGCACACCAACTCGGCGATTGGCGCCATTCCCCGGTTGCTCGATATCGGCATCCTGCCGGACATCATGGCCGGCAACATCATCGGCATCATCGCTCAGCGTCTGGTGCGCCGTCTCTGCGTCCATTGCAAAGTCCCCTATCAGGCCGAAATGCACGAAGCGCGCCTGCTTGGCAGTGTCGCGGAAGGCAACGCCCGTCCGGTGATTTATCGTCCAGAGGGTTGTGAACGCTGCGACTTCCAAGGCTACCGCGGACGGCTGGCGATCATGGAGTTGCTGCGCATTACCGGCGATATGGACGAACTGATCGCCCGACGCAGCACGGTGCGCGAAATGCGTCAATTGGCCATCCAGCAAGGGTTCACCACGCTGGCCGATGACGGTTTGCGGCGCGTGCTCGATGGCACGACCTCGCTTGAAGAAGTCGGTCGCGTGGTCGACCTGACCGACAGGATGTAGGCGGCATGCCGGTCTTCACTTACAAGGCGGTCAATCCCGAAGGGCGGATGATGTTCGGCCGTATCGACGCGTTGAACATGGTCGATCTCGAAATGCGCCTGAAGCGCATGGATCTCGACTTGGTCAGCGGCGAGCCGGTGAGCACCCGCAGCTTTTTCGCCGGCGGAACCATACCGCGACGCGAAATCATCCATTTTTGCTTCCATCTGCAACAACTGGTGCGCGCCGGCGTGCCGGTGCTCGAAGGCTTGACCGATCTGCGCGACAGTCTCGAGCATCCCCGTTTCCGGGAAGTGGTCGCCAGCCTGATTGAATCGATCGAGGGGGGACAGACCCTGTCGCAGGCGATGAGCAATCATCGACGCGTCTTCGATCGGGTCTTTGTCAGCCTGATCCGCGCCGGCGAAACGACCGGACGCTTGCCGGAGGTGCTGCAAAGCCTCAACGAATCGTTGAAGTGGGAGGACGAACTGGCGTCGCAAACCCGAAAAATCATCCTTTACCCCGCCTTCGTGGCCGCGGTGGTGCTCGGTGCCACGTTTTTTCTGATGGTCTACATGGTGCCGCAGTTGAAGATGTTCGTTCGCAACATGGGCCAGGCCTTGCCGATACAGACGCAAATCCTGTTTTTCATTTCCGACCTGATGGTCGCATACTGGTACGTTCTGGTTCTGATTCCAGTGCTGCTCTTCGTCGGCATGCGCCTCCTGCTGCGACACAACCCCTTGGCCCGCGTCCGTTTCGATGCCTTCAAGCTGCGCCTGCCGCTGGTCGGCGACATTCTGCGCAAGATCGTTCTCTCGCGCTTCGCCAACACCTTCGCGCTGCTTTATTCCTCCGGAATCCCGATTCTCGAATCGGTACGCACCACACAGGATGTGGTCGGTAATTTGGTGATCCGCCGTGGACTCGAACGGGTCGAACATTTGATCGGCGAAGGTCAAAACGTCACTGCCGCCTTTCACAACACCGGCTTTTTTCCGCCACTGGTCATCCGGATGCTGCGGATCGGCGAAAATACCGGCGCTCTCGACGATGCCTTATTGAATGTCAGTTACTTTTATACCCGCGACGTCCGCGAGTCGGTGCAAAAAGCCCAGCAACTGGTCGAGCCGGCGTTGACGGTGATCATGGGCGCCTTGCTCGGCTGGATCATGCTTTCCGTACTCGGGCCGGTGTATGACGTAATCAGCAAGATCAAGGCGTAATCCCATGTTCGTGCATCGCCTGCTTTATTTCTGCACCCATCAGGTGACGGTTTTTGCCTGGCAAGGGGGCGTCCTGACTCAGGACGGCAGTTTTGAAGCCACGGCGGCGGGCGCCCGCGAATTTTCCGGCTATCTCGAACGACACAAGAAAAAAGTCTTCGCCGTCCTGGCCAACGTCTCCGAAGAAAATTTTCATCTCGAAACGATCCCTTTTCTACGCGGAGAAGATCGCAAGGCGATCATTTCGCGCAGACTCGGGCAACTGTACTTCAATGCCTCGCTGACCACCCCCATTTCCTTGGGCCACCAGAAGTCGCGCCGCAAGGATGAACGGATCATGTTAGTGGCGCTGACCAACAACGAGGCGTTCGCGCCCTGGCTGGCTGCCTTCGCCGAGGCCGAAACGCCGCTGGCCGGGGTCTACTCGCTGCCATTACTGGCGCCGTTGTTACTCAAGCGAATCGGTATTGCCAAAGAACGTTGCCTGCTGTTGACCATCCAGGATCAAAGTATCCGGCAAAGCTACCTCGACAAAGGCGAACTTCAATTCAGCCGGCTGGTGCCGTTGCACAACAGCAGTATCGGCGGCATGGCCCAGACCTTTGCCGCGGAAGCGGTCAAACTGCAGCAATACTTGGTCAGCCAACGCATACTGGGTCGACAGGAGTCCATCCCGGTCTACCTCCTGGCGCATGCCAATGCCAGAAAAGCAATCGAGAACAGTTGTGAAGACAGTGAAACGCTGTCCTTCTCCATTCTTGACATTGATGAATGCGCGCGGAAATGCAAACAGAAAAATGTTCTGGCCGATACCCGCTGCGAACATTTTTTTCTCCAGTTGCTGGCGACGAGTGCCGGCAAAGGGCAGTTCGCCAACGACGATCACCGCCACGATTACCATCTCTGGCTGTTGCGTACGGTATTCGAGGGCATTGGTGCCCTGGCGCTATTCAGTTGCTTGTTGTTCTCCGGTAAACAGGTCTTCGATTCCCGGCAGCTCAATCAGGAAACCGCGTCGATTCAGAGGGAAACCGCTTTGGCTCGCCAGCACTATCAAAGTATCGTCAAGACCTTTCCGCCGATTCCGACCAGTAACGAGACTTTGCGCCGCGTGGTCAAACGATATTCGGAACTGCAGAACGTCAGCGGCACCCCGATGACGATTTATCGAGAAATGAGCCGGTCTTTGCAAAGTGTCGATGCGATCGAAATCGATCGTATCGAGTGGCGGAACAGCAGTTTCGAAGCGACCAAGGGAACGACGATCAACCCGTCACCCTCCGGTGGCGAGGTGTCGCCAATCCCTAAGGAAAGCGCGGTTTTCTACGGGACGCTCAGCTTGGGCGGGGATAGCAACCCCCGGCACATTCTGGCGGTTTTCAATCAATTCATCACTTCTTTGAAGCTCAATCCCCGGCTTGAAGTCGATGTCCTGCAACAACCTTTCGATGTTGAATCCGCCAAGTCGCTCAAAGGGGGTGGCGATGCCGCACTGGAGGCCAAACAGACGCGTGCGTTCAAGGTGCTGATCAACTTGACGGGGGGCTGATGAAATTCGGTGCTGGCGATTTCAAGAAAATCCGCACCAGTCTGTTGGTGGCGGTGGTGATGATTTTCGTGGGTGGGTTGACGGTGTATTTCACCGCCGATAGACATCAGCATGCCCGCCTTGCCCAGACGACCAGCGCCAAGCAACTCGCCGAGGCGGATGCCAAACTCAAACAAGTCAGCAACGAGGAAAACGAAGTCAAACAAAAGTCGCAAATCTTCAGGCAATTACAGGAGCGCGGCATCATTGGCGAGGAACAGCGGCTGGAGTGGATCGAATTGCTCAAGGATATCCGGACAAATCGACGCTTGCTT
>JAEUOJ010000127.1 GCA_016789495.1 Accumulibacter sp.
AGCAAGATCCAATAATTGGTAGCCGCTATGACTCTTGCCGAAATGCAGTTCCTGCCGCCAGACCTCCGCCTTGCCAGTGCCGAGATTTTCGTTTTATTGATGGCGTGCCTGATTTTGCTGTTCGACCTCCTGGTCAGGGAACGGAAGCGAACCGCGACATATGTCGCTACACAGGCGTCCTTGGTCGGTGCGGCTGTAATCACCGCCACTTCAAGTTCCGGTGATATCGCTTTTACCTTTAGCAATATGTTCGTCGCCGATATGCTTGGTGACGTCTTGAAGTTGTTGCTTTATTTAACAGTCTTCGTCGTGCTGCTCTATTCCCGTCGTTACGTGCTGGAACGTGAGCAGATGGCCAAAGGCGAGTATTACGCACTGGCACTGTTTGCGACCTTAGGGATGATGGTGATGATTACCGCCAATCATTTCCTAAGTGTTTATGTCGGGCTGGAACTTCTTTCACTGTCTCTTTATGCGATGGTGGCGATGAATCGTGATTCGGTGCCAGCTACCGAAGCGGCGATGAAGTATTTCGTTCTTGGCGCTCTTGCTTCTGGTCTGCTGTTGTATGGCATGTCAATGATATATGGAGCGACTGGTAGTTTGGATATTTCGGCAGTTGCTGAACGTCTGGCTATCGGTCAAGTGGATAAGGGAATTCTTGTTTTTGGGTTGGTGTTTTTGGTTTCGGGAATCGCCTTCAAATTGGGTGTCGTTCCCTTCCACATGTGGATTCCTGATGTTTATCACGGTGCGCCAACGGCTGTTACGCTGTTCATCGCCACCGCTCCGAAACTGGCCGCTTTCGCTATTGTCATGCGTATGCTGGTCAATGGCTTGATCGTTATGGCTGCCGATTGGCAGTCGATGTTGATTTTCCTATCTGTGCTGTCAATGGCCATTGGCAATATAGCAGCCATTGCGCAAACCAACTTGAAGCGCATGTTGGCGTATTCAGCGATTTCGCATATGGGTTTCATGCTTTTGGGGTTAGTAACCGGTGTCGTTGGCATGGATAGACAGTTTGCTTTCAATGCCTATAGTTCAGCAATGTTTTATGTCGTTACCTATGTGCTGACCAGTGCCGGTACCTTCGGGATGATCTTGTTGTTGGCCAAATCAGGTTTCGAATCCGACGAACTCGAAGACTTCAAGGGACTCAACAAACGCAGCCCCTGGTTCGCCGCAGTGATGATGATGATGATGTTCTCGATGGCCGGCGTGCCGTTTTTCGTCGGCTTTTTTGCCAAGTTTTCGGTCTTGCAAGCCGTTGTCGCGGCGGGATATCTCTGGTTGGCGATTGTGGCGGTACTATTCTCCCTGATCGGTTGCTTCTATTATTTACGGGTAGTCAAGATCATGTATTTCGATCAGCCGGTGAGCAATCAACCGATTGATGCGCCGATGGATACGAAAATCCTGCTGTCGGTCAACGGTCTATTGGTAGCAGCACTGGGAATTGTCCCACAAAGCTTGATGTCGGTTTGCGCAGTCTCGGTGCTGTTCTCGATTTGAGATTTGATTTATTTCTGTTCATCCAAACGCCCCGATGTTCGGGGCGTTTTTTGTTGGAAGTTTGCCATGACGGATCAATTCATGCACCTGTATGAAGAACCACTCGAAAGCACTCAAGTCTTTGCAGGGAAATTGCTCGATGTCCGCCGAGACCGGGTCCGATTACCTAATGGCAAAGAGAGCTGGCGGGAATATGTTCGACATCAGGGCGCCGCAGTAATCATTGCGCAACATGCTGACGATCGATTGATTTTCGTTCGGCAACACCGATATCCTTTGCACTGCACGATTTTAGAATTGCCCGCGGGTAAAATCGATCCAGGTGAGGATATTTTGTTGACCGCCCAGCGGGAGTTGCTTGAAGAAAGCGGTTATTCGGCATCTGAATGGCGATATCTTGGCGTGTTGCATCCTTGCGTTGGTTATTCAAATGAAAGAATAGAGATTTTTCTGGCGCGCGGACTGCAGCGGCAGGGAGGCCAGAATCTCGATGACAATGAATTCATCGACGTACTTGAACTGACCCTTGAGGAAGCTATCGCGGCGGTGCGTAATGGTTCGGTTACCGATTCTAAAACGATTACCGGTATCTTTTGGGCTGAGAAAGTTATTCGCGCTGGGTGGTGAGAGAAGTGCAGTCTAGTCAAAATTCGACGTTATTTTTTCGGCCAAATTGATGTCATTCAGGTGGAAATAACTTTTGCTTTTGCTCGATATGCGCCGGGCAGCGACGCTGTTCGGCGGGTTGTTTACACTTCGGTCGTTGATTTGGTGTCAGACTATTTGTCGCCCGAATAGGATCTGATACGAAGGGGTGAAGTGGAAGTGACGCGGATGGCGAGATACAGACAAGCGCGTAAAGATCGAGTGCTGGGTGGATGCTGCCTTCAGAGAGCGCGGCGATCGAGGATGTTTCGGGAGAAGTTGGCATTGCGGTGGACAAGCTTGGGCGTCGGCGGGCGATTTTCATCGCTCAGTTTGATGCAGTGATTTCACTTAACCGGCTCTGCCCGGTTTCGCGGAGCTACCACTATAGATGCCGGCGGATCGTTTCGGTCAATGCGGAAGTATTACCGCAAAGTAAGTGGGTCCAGCGATGCTCACGGGAGCCTGGTTGTTTGACCAATTTCAAGCAAAATGGGCTGGCACGGTGCTCTGCCATCTCTTGGAGGTAGGCTTCCACCGATGAGGAATCGTCAAAGCGGTATAGCCGATCGCTATTGGCGCGCAATTCATTGACTGTCTGTGGTCCTCGTAAAATGAGTGTCGCCAGCAAAGCAACGCTAGCCGCCGGGAGGCCAAAGACTTTGCCGAAGTTATGTGCGTAGTGCAGAACTCGGCCGGATGCGCCATAGCTTTCGATGACCAATAACCGATCACGCAAATCGCCAAGTGCTGACAGAATTTCGCTGTCGGTCAGTTTGAGTACCGGCTCACGCGCGGATTTCTGATTGCAGCCGGCGCTAAGACTATGCAACGTGAGTGGGTAGACGTTGGGCGTCGTTTTTGCTTTTTCGATGAGCACGCCAATGATGCGGGCTTCGATCGGTGTCAATTTGACGGTTTGGGGCGACGGCAGCATGATGTTCAATCTTTTTTTTGTGTCGATATTCAAATGCTGAATGTTGACTGATCAATAGCTCGTTCCTGGCTTGCAAGTTCTGGACCGACCAATCGTCGCCTGGTTTTGTTAGGAAAATTGCTGACCGTGTTCACGGGAGCTATGGAAGCTGATTGTGGGCCATTTTTCGCTGGTGACTTCGAGATTGTAACGGGTGTTCGCTAAATAGACCGGGTTGCCATCGACATCACGGGCCATGCGCTGCTGTTGTTCCCGCTCGAAATTACGTCGCGTGGGTTCGTCAGGGAAAGTTAACCACCGAGCGGTGTAGATATCCGCCGATTCGAATATGGCGTCCACCTTGTATTCGGTCTGCAAACGCTGGGCGACCACTTCAAACTGCAATTGGCCGACGGCTCCCAACAAGAGTGCGCCACTGGCCAGATTCTCGAAGACCTGGATTGCGCCTTCTTCGCCAAGTTCCTGCAACCCCTTCTGCAATTGCTTGCTTTTCAAAGGGTCGCGCAGGCGCGCAACGCGGAACAATTCCGGGGAAAAGTATGGAATCCCTTTGAAGGACAAGCTTTCCCCTTCACTTAGCGTGTCGCCGATATGCAGGTTGCCGTGATTATGGATGCCGATGATATCGCCAGCGACGGCATCTTCCATCAGCAAACGCTCGTTGGCCATGAAAGTCAATACGTTGGCTAGTTTCATCTCGCGATTGAGGCGAATGTGCCTGACTTTCATTCCCGGTCGATATCGGCCCGAACAGACGCGAAAGAATGCGATCCGGTCGCGATGCTTGGGGTCCATGTTCGCCTGAATCTTGAATACAAAGCCGGTGAATTCAGGCTCATCAGGTTGTACCAGCCGTGTTCCGCCATCGCGTTCCAGCGGTGCTGGGGCCCAATCGAGCAGCGCTTGCAGAATTTCCTGAACACCGAAATTGTTGATCGCCGAGCCAAAGAAAACCGGCGATTGCTGTCCAGCGAGAAAATCAACCAGGTCGAAAGGACTGCTGGCGCTCTGGATCAATTCCACGTCGTCGCGCAACTTGCCGATTTGCTCTGGAAATTGTGCGTCGAGAAGCGGATTGTCGAGACCAGTAAGACGCGCCGATTCGCTGCGCCGTTCCTGGCCGGCGGCAAAATGCAGCAAGCAATCGTCGAGCAAGTGATAGACACCGCCAAATGCCTTGCCCATACCGACCGGCCAGGTGATCGGCGCGCATTCGATGCCGAGTACTGACTCGATTTCCGCGAGCAAGTCAAAGGGTTCGCGCACTTCGCGATCAAGTTTGTTCACAAAAGTAATGATTGGCGTGTTGCGCATCCGACATACATTGAGCAGTTTTATCGTTTGCGCTTCGACGCCTTTGGCCGCATCGATGACCATTACCGCCGCGTCGACCGCCGTCAGTACCCGGTACGTGTCTTCGGAAAAATCCTCGTGCCCCGGCGTATCGAGCAGATTGATGGTGTGCTGCTGATATTCGAACTGCATTACAGAACTGGTAACCGAAATGCCGCGCTGTTTTTCGACTTCCATCCAATCCGAAGTGGCGTGTCGGGCGCTTTTACGGCTTTTTACCGTTCCGGCGAGTTGAATCGCACCGCCGAAGAGTAGTAATTTCTCGGTGAGTGTCGTTTTGCCTGCGTCTGGGTGAGAAATGATCGCGAAAGTTCGCCGTTTGGCGACTTCACGAAGGATTTCGGATGGCACAGGCGATGGTTCAGCGACATCACTTGGCGTGGTTGATGGCAGATTCATGATTGGGCTTTCACAGCAGCTAAAAGCCGCCGGCGAGGCGGAAAGCCCGGCCGACGGCGTAAAGCGCGAACTATAGCAAGACCGGCTTGACCCGGAAACCGTTAGCGATTGGCCATCGTAAATCGTCGATCACCAAGTTGACGCGATGAGGGAAATGGACGACGGTCTCGACAAGGAAACGCAAAATAATTTGGCGAGCGGGATGGATCGCAGGACGAAAGACTCGCAGATACTGCGGGACCTAGCCATTGGCTAGACGAGGTGGCGAACGTCTGGCAAGGTGGCGAACAAGTCTGCGTAGTCATTTTTTCAACCTATTCTTGACGTTCAGATCAGTTGACGAGCAACCAGTTCGTCCTTCAGCCAGGCGTAATAAATTGGCGCTGCCACCAGTCCAGCTAGGCCGAAAATACTTTCCATCAACAACATCGCCGTCAAAATTTCCCAAGGTTTGGCCCTAATCTCGGCGCCGACGATGCGGGCGTTGAGGAAGTATTCCAACTTGTGGATCAATACCAGGTATGCCAGTGAAGTAGCGGCCACCCCTGGCGAGTGTGCCAAACTGACCACGAATATCACCGTGTTGGAAATCAGGTTGCCGACCACCGGCAATAGTCCAGCGATAAAGGTCACCACGATCATCGTTTTCGTCAGTGGCAGATGAACGCCGAACAGCGGTAATGCAACCGCCAGATAAAGCGTGGTGAACACCGTGTTCAGTGCCGAGATGCGTACCTGCGCGAAAACCACTTGCCGGAAGGCATTGGCCAGACGGGCAATTCGTTCGGCCAGCGCACTGCCCAACGGGCCGAGATCGTTGTGGTGATAGGTCTCCTGCAGGGAAGCCATGCCGCCGATGACCATTCCGATCAGGATATGCGCCATAGTGTGACCGGTTTCTTTGCCGATAACCTGCAGTTCACCGGAATGCTCGCGCAGCCAGCCGCTTACCCGCTCGCGCAATGCCGGCACGTCGCGTGGCAGCAAATCGGCCAGCCAGGAAGGGAGTGTCGACCGCGTGCTGTCGATGATTTCCGCCATTTTCGTCAACAAGGCGGCAAAGCTGCCACCTTCGCTGTGCATGAAAGCGCTCAAACCGATCGCCGCGCCGCTTATCGCACCGACAATGACCATCACGACCAGCCCGATCGCCAACTCCCGGGCGCGCATGCCTGGTAAATGTCGCGCGAAGTAGGGTGCAATCAGATGGACGAGTTGATAAACCAGCAGGCCGGCGATCAACGCCGTCAGCAGTTTGAATTGCAGGATGAGGATCATCCCGAGAAACGCCAGACTCCAGGCGGCGTACGGATGATGGGAGGCGATGGGTAGTTTGTTCATGGCGTGGTGGGTTTTTCAAGGATTGATTTCAATTGGCGGGCCGACCCGTTCGCGATAATCCGGGTTAGCAAGACCGATCGTCGCAGACCCGGCCAGTTGCCGGTAGACGTTTCCCAATCGCGAGGTTCGCAAGTGATCACGTCAAGTCCGGAATTGGCTGCTCCTCGAAGCGATTGGAGTCAATGGTACGTTGTCTTTAAGGAATCAGACCGGTCACCAGATCGATCCGTCGCTGTAATCGTGCCGCTTCATCGTGGGCGTTGCGGGCCAACGCCCGTTTATGTTGAACCGTCAGCCAAGCTAACAGGGGTCGGCGCCAGCCTTGCGCTGCAGCACTGTCCACCGCGATGCCGATGATGCCGTCGCTAGCGAGTCCGCGTCGCAACAGCGTCCCGGCAGCAACCAGACGTGAAAAAGGGTCGGCGATCGATGCCAGCGTGACTTCGGGGGTCGGGGAGGTCGTGATTTCCCGTGCCGCGGTCGGTAACAGCGTCAAATCATCCGGCCGGGTGTTGCCTTCCAGATAACGGGCGTAGGCCTGTTCTGTCGGTGTCGCGTCCTGAGCCAGCGCCTGGTACCCCTGGCATGGGCCAAAGTCGAGGCTGGCGACGCGGGTCGCGCAACGGAGCAATTCGACGCGTGCCGCAAGCGGGACTTGGCCGGTGCGTGCCACTTCAGATTTGCCGCGAGCGAATTGTCTCGCCTCCAATCGACTGTTACCGCCAAGATAGGCTTGGACCGCGTCATCCAGGCTGTCCTTGGCGTTGATCTGCCAATCCGCCGGAGGATTGCCGGCGCATGCTGCCAGCCATAATGAGGCCATCACCATCGAACGGGTGTTCATGGCAGCTTGATTTCCGTATCCCGGGCCAGTGGCCATTTTCGGTTGATTTCATTGACCAGATGATCAATTTTGCGCAAGGCGACCTCCACTTCGCTGCGCAAGCCAAGCAGATCGACGGTGGCTTCACTGGTATGGCCGGCAATTTCTTCCGCCTTCACGAGCAAGTGGTCGACTTTTTTCAGACTTCCGCGGGCTTCATCGAGCAGACCGTTCAATTGACGGACCGTCGTCCGGGCATCGCCGACCAAGCCCCCTTGACCGCTAGCCTCACCGAGAAGTTGCCGGTCGGCTCCGGCGACCAGTTTGTCCAGGCGGGCAGCGAGTCTATCGGCCCGAGCCAGCAAGGCATTCGTCCGCTCCACGAACTTACGGGCTTCTTGCTCGTTACCCAGCAAAACGCCCAGGCCCCCCTGTGGACCTTTCAGTTTGTCGGTGACCTGCTGCACGTTGGTCAGCGTGGTCATTAGGGCGGCATCGCTGGCCGTCAACGCTTTGAGGTTTTCGAGCATCTCCCTGGCGGATGCGGTCATCCGCGGCAGTTCGGCCAGCGCGTCGCCGCGCAGAATCGGGCGCACGGCGCCGTCCTCAAGCGGCGGATCGTCAAGCAGACCGCTGAAGGCGCGGATGCGCGTTCCGCCGACCAGCCCGCGCTCCATGGTGAACACGCTCGATTTGCGCAGCCAGCGGGCATCCTTGGTCGGCACGTCGATCAGAATCCGCGCATTTCCATCGTCGGCCAGTTCAATGCGCGCCACCCGGCCAATGGCGAAACCGGCGAAAGTCATGTCCATGCCCACAACCACCCCTTCGGCGTCTTCGGCGACCAGGGTGAGGCGCTGGGTGCTTTCGAACAAGCCTCGCGCGTAAAGCAGGTAAACGACCGCCAGTGTCAGTAGCAGCAGCCATGAAATCAACAGCAGTTTTGCCTTCCGGCGTAGGTTCCTGACTGGAACGTCTACGTTGCTCGGCGGATCGGGAGGGATTGTGGGCTCGGTCATCACCAAATGGTCTAATAATAATTACCGATCAACGACAGCACTTCGATCGTCAGCACCACCGAGAACAGACGGGCGAATTCGCCAATGTCGCTGCTGCGACGATATCGTCCGCGAGAATCGCGTTGAGCGCTGGCAGCCATCGGCACGATAGCTACTGCCAGGCTGAAAAAAAAGGTCTTGAGCGCAAAAATGAGTGTCACCGGTGGTGTGAACACTTGTCCGACATTGTGTGTATAAACCAGCAGGCCCCATGGTGAGAAGCCGTAAACCATCAAATAGGCCAGGACCAAAACCGATAGGCCACTCAGTGTCGCCAGAAAGTGCACCGAAAACGCCGCTGCCAGCGCTTTTGGCAACAATTCGCCGCGCAACAACTGTAATTCGACCCTCGTGTCACCAGTGGTCGACAAATCGGCAAGCCGTTCGCGGATACGGTGCGCGCCAGGCAAACTATAACGAACTGCAACGACCATTGCGGCATATAGCGGAATCAACTCGATAACCAGCGTACGCACCAGCAAGCCCAAGGCGTATTGTGAAAGTCCATAGCTCAGAGCGGTGGCGACGACGATGCGGATCAGCACCACGCTGAGCAACATGGACAGCGCCAGAAAACTCGACAGCAAGGGCACCGTGGCCCAATAGATCGCCGCCAGAATGGCGTGGCGCTGTGCTCCGGCCTGGTAGCTCGATGGCGTCATCGCCAGCACGACGATCTGCGCGGCGAGCAGCGAGACCCGCAACCAGTCGCGGCCGATCGCGCGGAAACGCGTTGCCCAGGATTGCCGACCATCAGGTGTCGTCGATAGAGCAGGGAGGATCATTCGATCGAGTATCGCCGTCATTGAAAAGCAAAGTCAACCAGCGCTCCGGTTCAGTGAAGCGCGATCGAAACAGGTGTTGAAACATTCCACAGACCGATTGGTGCATCACCGCGGGTCGGTTATGCTGAGCGTTTGTTCAGCAGACGCGAATCTCCCATCCTCATGGTCAATTTTCCTGCTTCCCGGCTCGCCGGCATCGCACCTTTTCACGTCATGGAGTTGCTGGCGCGAGCCAAAGCGCTCGAAGCTGAAGGACGTGACATCATTCATATGGAGGTCGGCGAACCCGATTTCCCGACGCCGGCCCCCATTGTCGCCGCCGCGCAAGCGCAAATTGCCAGCGGGCGGATTTTTTATACCCCGGGACTGGGCTTGCCGGCGTTACGCCAGGCGATCGCCGGTTTCTATCGGCAACGCTACGGAGTGACTGTTCCCGCTGAACGCGTCGTGGTCACCGCCGGCGCTTCGGCGGCGCTGTTGCTGGCGATGGCCTGTCTGTGTTCGCCAGGCAGCGAATGGTTACTCAGCGACCCCGGCTATCCCTGCAATGCGAATTTTGTGCGCAGTTTCGAAGGCGTTCCGGTGGCTGTCCGGGTCCGCGCTGAAGACAATTTCCAACCGACGCTGGCAGCGATAACCGAGCACTGGACCGAGCGCAGCGCCGGAGTGTTGCTGGCCTCGCCGGCCAACCCAACCGGTACTTTGCTTGATGAACGGACACTGTCAGCGATCGCCGGCTTTGTCCGAAGGCAAGGGGGACAATTGATCGTCGACGAGATCTACCACGGATTGACCTACGACTGCGACGCGTCTACGGCACTCAGTTGTGGTGACGATCTGATGATCGTGCAAAGCTTTTCAAAGTATTTCAACATGACCGGCTGGCGCCTGGGTTGGCTGATTGCCCCGGAAGGCAGGGTGCGGGACATCGAAAAACTGGCGCAAAATCTGTACATTTCCCCGTCGACCCCAGCGCAATACGCAGCGTTGGCTGCGTTCACACCGGAGACGATCGCCATCCTCGAAGAGCGCCGTGACGCTTTCCGGCGTCGCCGGGATTTTCTAGCGCCGGCACTGCAAGCACTTGGTTTTCGGATAACGGCGAAACCGGACGGCGCGTTTTATCTGTACGCCGATTGTCGCCAGTTGTGCGCCGACAGTGCGCGTTTCGCCGATGAGTTGCTGGATTCGGCAGGGGTGGCGGTCACTCCTGGACTCGATTTCGGCAACAATGAACCGCAGCACCATGTGCGCTTCGCCTATACCACCGACCTGGCGCGACTGGCGGAAGCGGTAGAGCGGATTCGTCGTTTCCTGGGCGGCTGATTTTGCGCAGCCTGATGGAGTTTTATCGGCAACGGCCGGGCAATTGCCCCAACGAAGCCAGCCGTCGCCAGTCGAAGCATGGCCCGGGGTCGGTCTTGCGGCCGGGAGCGATGTCGCTGTGGCCGACCACGGCGTCGATCGGATAATTCGCGCGTAAAACCCGCAGCAGGGCCAGCAATTGCCGATATTGCGCGTCTTCGAAAGAACGATCGTCGCAGCCTTCGAGTTCGACACCGACCGAAAAATCATTGCAACGGGTACGTCCCTGCCAACAGGACTGGCCGGCGTGCCACGCGCGCTGCTCGCAAGAAACGAACTGGATCATCTCGCCATCACGGCGCAACAAGAAATGCGCGGAAACTCGTACCCCGTCGAGTTGCGCGAAATAAGGATGCGTACTGGTGTCGAGACAATTGGTGAACAAATCGATGATCGCCTGGCCACCGAATTCGGTCGGAGGCAGGCTGATCGCATGCACGACGATCAGAGTAATCGGCTCGCCGTCCGGGCGGGGGTCGTGGTTGGGGGAGTCGATCCGCCGTAGACCCTCCAGCCAACCTTTGCGCAACCTCGGTGACGATTGCTTTGTCGCTGGCATGGTCACTCTTCGATACCGAGACGTTCGATTCGGTAGCGCAAGGAGCGGAAAGTGACCCCCAACAATCGGGCGGCAGCCGTCCGATTGAACGCGGTTTTGGCCAGCGCGTCGAGGATGGCCTGTTTTTCGACGCGGTTGATGTAATCGTCCAGCGTTTCTCCGGCCAGACCGGCACCGCCACTGACCGCCATCGTTTCAGGCGCCAGATGCAGATCGTCGAGCTGGATGAGGTGGTCTACGCACAATGCCGAGGCTCGTTCAAGAATGTTCTCGAGTTCGCGGACGTTGCCCGGGAAACCATAGGTCGACAATGCATGCATGGCCTGCGGATCGATCCGCGGCGTGTGCGTCCCTCCGATACGGGTCAACAAAGCCTCGACCAAAGGCGCCACGTCTTCCTGCCGTTCACGCAACGGCGGCATCCGCAGTTCAATGACGTTCAGCCGATAGTACAGATCCTGTCGAAAGCTTTGCCCATCGACACAGTTCTTGAGATTGCGGTGGGTTGCCGAAATGATCCGTACATCGACATTTTCCTCGTTTGGGCTGCCGACTTTACGGACCTTCTTTTCCTGGATGGCCCTTAACAGCTTGACCTGCATCGGCAAGGGCAGATCGGCCACCTCGTCGAGAAACAGGGTTCCGCCTTTGGCTACCTGGAAGAAACCGTCTCGGTCGGCATCGGCGCCGGTGAACGCGCCTTTGCGATATCCGAAGAACTCACTCTCCATCAGATTTTCGGGGATCGCTCCGCAATTGACCGGCACGAATGGTGCGGTCCGGCGTGAGCCTTGCAGGTGGATCAAGCGGGCGGCGAGTTCCTTGCCGGTACCGGATTCACCGGAGATATAGACCGGCGCCTGACTGCGGGCGAGTTTGTCGATCATCTGACGGACGTGTTCGATCGCCGCCGATCTGCCAACCAGCTGGATGCCTTCACTCTCGGACAATCGCGGGCAATCGGGGCTGCCGGTGTCAGGCAGATTGATCGCCGAATTGATCAGGCTGCGCAAATGATCCAGCGCCAGCGGTTTGGTCAAATAGTCAAAGGCACCCGCCTTGAGCGCTGCGACGGCGTTCTGGGTCGTGCCGTAGGCGGTAATTACCGCGATGGGCGTTTCGCCGAAGCGCTCGGTGATCAGGCGGACGATTTCCAGTCCGTCGCCGTCGGGCAGCCGCATGTCGGTCAAACACAAATGATAGCGGTGCAGTTCCAGCAAACGGCGCGCTTCCGCGACGCTGCCGGCGCAATCGGCCGACAAGCCCATGCGAGCAACGGTCAAATCGAGCAATTCGCGGATGTCGGTCTCGTCATCGATGATCAGTACTTTGCGCAACTCGCCGCGCGGACGCCGCGAAAGTTTGCCTAATGACACTCTGTGGCCCTCCCCAATACGCAAAAGTCGGCACCGGAATCCGTGCCCACCAATTCAAGACGTGCGCCATTTGCTTCGCACAATTCACGGGCGATATACAGACCAAGACCGGTTCCCCGGTGGTGGGTCGTGAAAAACGGTTCAAAAATGTGCTCGCGCGCCGCTTCATCGACTCCGGGCCCGTCGTCAATCACGTGCAGTTCGATGTGGCCATCAAGCTTGGCATCGGCCACGCGAAGGCGAATGCTGCCAGAGCTGCGCTGTGAATGCCGCAAGGCATTGCCGAGTAAATTCCATAGCATGCGGTGGCAATGTGAACGGTCGAACCAGATCTGGGCGAGGCCCGAAAGTTCCAGCTCAACGACGTCCGTCGGCAACTGCTCCTTCAGCAAATAATCTTCGATGAAGGTCGGCAAGGTTTCGCGCAGGTCGATCAATTCCGGATAGATTCGATCCCGACGTCCCAAGTCGAGAATGTCATTGACGATTCGCTCCAGGCGTTGGCTGTTGTCGAGGACGATGCGCAACAGACGTTCGTACATTTCGCCGCGCCGCTCTTCACGCAACAATTCGCCGGCGTGACTGATCGCCGACAACGGGTTGCGAATTTCGTGGGCAATCTGCGCCGTCAGCCGTCCCAGCGCCGCCAGTTTCATCTGCAAGGCCTGTTCGCGAACGCGGCTCATGTCTTCCAGAAAAACCAGCACGTCGTGTTCGCTGCTTTCGGTGAGAACGAAGCGCGCCTGCAGTTGCAAGCCGCTGGCGGGTACGCGTACCAGGACTTTTTCAGGATGCGCCTGCCGACTCCAGTCGACGAATGCCTTCGCCAGTTCCGGTGAGTAGCCACTTAATTGCCGGCCATCGGCATCGGTCAATGCCAGCAATTGCCGTGCCCGTGGATTGTGCTGTTTGACCAATCCGAGCGAACTGAGCACCACGACCCCGTCTTGCATTTCCTCGATCGCGCGTTGACTGATTTCGATCTGATTGCGCAAATCGATCCCACGGCGATAAGCCAGTTGTTCGTTCGTGATCACCCGACGCGCCAGTAGGCGGGCCGAAATGGCTACGGCGAAACAGCCTGTACTGAAAACGCCTGCCTGAAAGAAAGCGGTCGGGTCAAAATGATTTTTTAAAAAGGCGGCATAGGATTGTTCCAGTAGAACGGCCAAGGTCGCCAGCGCCGCGTAAAACAGTACCAAGCGACCCTGCCCGACCAGGCCAGCCGCGGCCAGCGTTGCCAAAAGTATCGTCCCGAGGCCACTGCTCAGTCCGCCGCCAAGATGAATCAGCAGGGTGAGCACCAATACATCCAGCATGACGCTGCTGGTCAGTTGCACGCTGTAATGTCGGTGGTGGTAGCCGACGAATAGTGCCAGGAGAGTGGCCAGCAGGTAACCTGTCGGCAGACCGTGCCGGAGCGACTCGTGCTCCGCCAGGAAAGGGAATGAGCCGGGGAAAAGCAGCGCCGAGAAAAGCAGCAATGCCGCCAGCGCGACGCGATAGAGGTTGAAAAAATGCAGTGACCGCCAGTGACTCTCGGAAAGACCCCCCACGTCAGCCGGGTCGGAGACAGACCAGAGGCTCAAGGCGAATGATCACTCGTTCTTAATGCGGGCGTCACGCAGGTGGGCAGGAGAGCAGTAGTAGCGACCCTCGGAGATAATGCTCTCGCTGAGAGGCTGATTGACTCCGCAATGCACGCATTGGACCATTTTTTCCGCCACCCGGGGTGTCGTTTCGTCACCGGGACGGGGTGATCGTGCATGACGCCAAATCCACCACACGACCAGGAGCAAGACCACAAGAATGAGTATTTTCGTCATTGTCGGCCAAGTCCTGCACAGTGCTGAACCAAGGCAGAAACTCCCAAAGGCGGCGTCATGTGATTGTCCGGCAGCGACTTTCCTCCGCCGGCTGAAGAGGGTGACAGGATCTCAGCCGTCTGCTATCCGGGTCAGCAATCCGCAACATTCACCGAAATTGGTCGGGGCGAGAGGATTCGAACCTCCGACTCCTGCGTCCCGAACGCAGTACTCTACCAGGCTGAGCTACGCCCCGACCGAAACGCTGTCCTAGTAACTCCTGGCGACAGCGAAGAGGGACAATTCTAGCAAGGAATCCTTGTACTGAGAAGCGGGCAAGCCATCGATCGCCGCTGTCGCCCGCTCGGCTTCAACGGCCGCCTGTCGTTTGGTGTAATCCAGCGCGCCAGTATCGCGGATCGCCGCCAGGACTTGAGGAAATTCTTCACGTCCGCCATTCTCGATCGCCTGACGTACGGCCGCGGCCTGTTGTGAATCGCCGTTCTGTAACACGAAAATCAAGGGCAGGGTGGGTTTGCCTTCGGCGAGATCATCGCCGAGATGCTTACCGGTATCGGCTTCGGCGCCCGAATAGTCGAGCACGTCGTCGACCAGTTGAAAAGCCGTCCCCAAATGCATGCCATAGGTGGCCAAACCGTGCTCGATATCCGGATCGCCGCCGCCGATCATCGCGCCGAGTCGCGCCGCGGCTTCAAATAGCTTGGCTGTTTTATAACGGATGACTTGCAGGTAGCCGGCTTCATCGACTCCGGCATCGTGGCAGTTCATCAATTGCAGGACTTCACCCTCGGCAATGACGTTGGTCGCGTCGGAGAGAACACGCATGATGCGCATGTCGTTCAACGCCACCATCATCTGAAAGGCGCGTGAATAAAGAAAGTCGCCGACCAGTACGCTTGCCGCGTTGCCGAACAGCGCGTTGGCCGTTTGCCGACCGCGACGCAGATCGGAGTCATCGACCACATCGTCGTGCAGCAGGGTGGCGGTGTGGATGAATTCGACGATCGCTGCCAATTGATGATGATCGCTGCCGCGATAACCCAGCGCGCCGGCAGCCAGTAAAACCAACGCTGGACGAAGACGTTTGCCGCCACTGTGCACGATGTATTCGGCGACCTGCTTGACCAGTGCGACATCCGAGTGAAGGCTGTGACGAATCACCCTGTCAACGGAACGCATATCCGGCTCAATCAGGGTATGAAACAGCTCCGTTTTCACAACGCCTCCCCGGCACAAAACTGCGGAATCTTAGGCACCGCTTGGAATGGCGTCAAGCTGACTTCGGCAACCGGCGTCAACAACTCCATATGTACGGTCGGATTGAAGGTTCCTGACACCGAGTTTGTCTGACAGGCCATGCAGCCAACAAAAATCATCGGGTGTCCCGCTTGCGGCAGCAAAACTTTGACCAAGTTGATGAATTCCGTATAATGCGCGGTTCTTTGCAACACTTCGTTTCGTTTATTTTGGAGTTTCCAACATGTATGCGGTCATAAAAACCGGCGGCAAGCAATATCGTGTTGCCAACGGCGAAAAATTGAAAATAGAACAGATACCGGCAGAAGTTGGCGCAGAACT
>JAEUOJ010000133.1 GCA_016789495.1 Accumulibacter sp.
CAACATCCATCTCGACTCGGCGACACCCGAAGAAATCGACCACGCGGTACTCGAATATGGCAACGCGATTCGCGAACTGGCCTGCGCCAACATCTTCCCCGGCGACATGTTATGGAAGAATTTCGGCGTCACCCGCTATAACCGCATCGTGTTCTACGATTACGACGAAATCGAATATATGACCGACACCAACTTCCGGGTCATCCCCGAACCGCCCTATCCGGAAATGGAAATGTCGAGCGAGCCCTGGTATTCGGTCGGCAAGCACGATGTCTTCCCGGAGGAATTCGCCAGTTTCCTGCTGGGTTCGCCCAAAGTGCGCTCATCGTTTCTGAAGTATCACCGCGAACTGCTGAATGTTCGTTTTTGGCAGGAGGCGCAACAAAAAATCCGCGACGGATATGTCGAGGATTTCTTTCCCTACCCGGAAGAATTACGTTTCTGCCGTGTGTTCACTGGCAGTTGAACGCTCGCTGCCAACACAGGCTGGCCAAGGCAAAAAATCGGGCATCAACAAAGCGTCAGACGATGGTCATTAGTAGCCATAAATAGCTATTTGATGCGCTTTATCATGAAAAAATGTCAAAATACAGGGGCTTGTAAAGTTGCATCGGCATGGTCTCCACACGCTCCCGAGGTTTTCGATGAGTTCGCCCCCCTTGTTTCAATGGTCCGATGATTACAAATTAGGCATTGTAGAGATCGACGATCAGCACAAAGGACTGGTCGACTTGCTTAATCAATTACATCAAGCCATCCGGGAACACCATGGCAAGAGCACTTCGCGGCAGATTCTGGATCAACTGGTCGACTATACCCGCACCCATTTTCTACTCGAAGAGAGCTTGATGCGGGTGACCGCCTATCCGGGGGTCGACCGGCATCGCGTACAGCACAAGGAATTGATTGCTCAAGTGGAAGCATTGCAGCGCAAGATGGATCAGGAGAACGTCGCCATCAGTTTCGAACTGCTGCATTTCCTGCGCAATTGGCTGATCCAGCACATTCACGAAAGCGACAAGCGCTTCGGCGACCACTTTCACTCCGTCCGGCTAGCCGCCACCTACGCCGCCTGGGGCAAGGAATCCGATCAGACGATGAAAAAGCAGAAAAAGAAATGGTGGAAATTCTGGTGAGTGAACCGCTTGCTAAATCGCACCGAAACACGACGAAGCGCTTGACAGCGCTCCTCCCCGGCCGTACCCCTGCTCTTGCGGGCAGTCCGTGAATGGAGAGACCTTTAGTCGCAGGTCGGCAAGCCGCCACCGAGGAGCGCTCGGTCACATCGGCTATAATCGGCTCACTTCCATCGAGGATCGAGCATGGGCAATCGACTATCAAAAATCGTCACCCGCACCGGTGACGCCGGCACAACCGGTTTGGGCGACGGTTCGCGAGTTGGCAAGGACAGCTTGCGCATCGAATCGATGGGACAGGTCGATGAATTGAACTCGACGATCGGCGTCTTGCTCACCGAAACGATGCCGGGCGACATTCGCGAGGCGTTGACCAGTATTCAGCATGACCTTTTCGACCTCGGTGGCGAGTTGTGCATTCCAGGAACAACCCTGATCAGCGAAACGCAGATCAGCCGTCTTGAGGAGATGGTCGAACGGTTCAACGCCGATCTGAGTCCGTTGAAGGATTTCATTCTCCCCGGCGGCGTACGCGCGGCGGCGATGGCACATTTGGCGCGCACCGTCTGTCGGCGTGCCGAGCGACATGTCGTTCATCTGGCAAGCAGCGAAACGGTTTCCGAATTTGCGCGCAAGTACTTGAACCGCCTGTCCGACGTGCTGTTCGTACTCGGCCGGGCGCTGAACAAGGCAGCCGGTTGCGGCGACGTGCTATGGGTCCAGGGCAAGAACCACAACACCCCTTAAAGTCCGCGGCCGACGAGCACGGTCAATTGGCCGAGGGTTAACAGCATCGCCAGCCAAAGAGACGTCGCCATGACCGCCTTGACCCGGCTGCAACCGAAACTGAAGCGAAAAGCACCCCAAGCGACATAAGTCCACACGCTCGTCGCCGCCCAGATCAGGCAGGCGATGAAAAACATCGCCGCCGCCGCGCCATGCAAGGCGTTTTCGAGCAGATTGCGCGCGCTGATTATCCGTTGCGGGAAAGGTTGTTCGCTGCGCATGATGGCCAAGTAATCGGTGAAGGCGTCCGGTGCAATCAATTGCACCCCCATCACCGCCAGCAAGGCGCCCGCGCAAAAACCGATCCAGACCCCGGCATATACGTAAGCAAGAATCAGGGTCACTTGGCGAAATTCGATACGAACGCCGACGATCCGCCAGGCGAAGGCCAGCAGGGTGGCCAGCACGGTGACCGTCATCACCCCGAGAATGACCCCGGCAACCGTCCACTCCACCAATGAGGTCGTGCTGAGCGCCAACAGAAAGGCCACATTGCCCAGCAGCAGGGCGGCGAACAAAAAGGTGAAGGCACGCACGTGGTCGAGTGCATGACCGGTTTGCTGACGAGCGATCAGTCGTGTCGGGTGCGCGGCCAGTTCGAGCAGATCAAGAGCCAATCGAGCGAACAGGTTGATCCGTGTCTCGGAGATGCCCGATACGGCTGGACTCGGCAGATCCGACTCGATGGCAAAACGCGCCTGCAAGGTGGCGATCAGCCGATCGACATCGTATTGCCAACGGGTGGCCGAGAGTTCAACGCCCTGGCAGCGGGAGAATTCTTGCAGCGACGCGGGCAACCGTGTGCTGGCCGGCATCGTCGCGCCTTCAATCAATACCGGAATGATCGGAACACCGCCGCTGAGCGCCGTTTCGATTTCCAGCCGGACAAAATCCGCCGGGTCGTCGAGTCGACGTTGTCCGTCCGCATTGCGCGCGTCCAGCCAGTGCGGTCCGATGACCACCAGCACCACCACCGAAGTGCCAATACCGCGCCGGATCGCTTCGGCGAAATCTTCACCGGATACGATCGATTGATAATCGAGGAAAACGCGCGCCGCGCCGAAATGTTCGATCAAGCGATCAGCCAACCGGCCGGTGGCGCTTTGACTGTCTCCTCGGCGATAAGAAAGAAAAATGTCAGCCATGTTTTTCGCCACTTGTCAGCCGTTTGGCGTTTCGAGCGCTGATGATTCTGGAAGCCCCTGAGAAAATCGGGTCCGTTTCGAAACGATTGTTAGCTTACCGCGAAACGTGGCGACCACGTGACTGTGGTTCCACGGTCGGTGTGTCAGCCGAATTTTGCTGTTGACGCAAGCGGTAGACACAGGCTAAAACGAATTTGTTGTGCGATTTGCTGTTTTTCTCGGCTGCGAACGCAGTCTTTTCTATGTCATTGGAGGAACCCCATGAACCAACTGCATCGATTTGCCGTCATTTCTTTGAGTGCGCTGGCGCTTGCCGCCTGCAATACCACCCCGCCACAGCAGACGGCCACCGGACCGGGCGGCTGTAAACCACTGGGTGGTACGCAGCAGACCACGACGGCCAACAGCAACACGACCAACGCGGCGATCGGTGCCGTTGCCGGCGGCGTGTTGGGCGCGGTGGTCGGCAGAAATGTCGCCAATCGCTCGTCGGTCGGAACGCGCAACGGCTTGCTGCTCGGTGCCTTGGCCGGCGGTCTGGCCGGGTCGCAATACAACAAGATGATCGGCATGACCGAGCAGAACGACGGGTCGGTCAAATTGAACATTCCGGGATCGGTGATGTTCAGCACCGGCAGCGCGACGATCAGTCCGGCGTTCGCCAGCACGCTCGATTCGGTGGCCGGAACGATCAAGGAGTACTGCGGCCTGACCGCGACGGTGACCGGTCACACCGACAACACCGGTACGGTTGAAGGGAATCGCCGCTTGTCCGAAGAACGCGCCCGTTCGGTGGCCAATTATCTGGTCAGCCGCGGTGTCGATCCGATGCGCCTGCAACAAGCGGGTCGCGGTCAGAACGAACCGATCGCCACGAACGCTACCGAAGAAGGCCGGGCGCAGAATCGGCGGGTCGAGATCTTCGTCCGTCCGCCGGCATCCTGAGAACGAGTCTCGGCATGAAAAACGGCGCCTGCGGCGCCGTTTTTCATTACACGATCTGGCAAGCCTCCTCGAAAGACAGGCGTGGTCCCCGCGGATAAAGTTTTGTCGGATCACCCATGCCGAGGTTGCACAGAAAATTCACCCGATAGCGCCCATCCGGGAAAAACGCCGCATTGAGTTTCCCGGCGTCGAAGCCCGACATCGGACCGCAATCCAAGCCGAGCGCCCGCGCCGCCAGGATCAGATAGCCTCCTTGCAGCGAACTGTTGCGAAAAGCGGTATCGCTTGCCAATCCGGCGTTGCCTTCGAACATCGGCTTGGCGTCGTAGGCAGGAAACTGGCTCGGCAGATGGTCGTAAAACCGACTGTCGCTGGCAATGATGACGGTGACTGGGGCCGCCAGTGTCTTGTCGACATTGCTCGGCGCTAGCGTTGCCGCCAGGCGTTCTTTCGCCTCGCGGGAGCGCACGAAAAGCAGGCGGGCCGGCTGGCAGTTCATCGACGTCGGTCCCCACTTCATCAGGTCGTAAAGATGGCGTAGCGTCGCTTCGGGAATCGGATCGGGTGTAAAACCATTATGGGTGCGAGCCAGCGAAAAGAGCTGGCCAAGAACATCTACATCAAGAGCGCTCATGGACAATCCTTGGCTGAATTGCGGCAATGAACCGCCAACAGGCGATTCGCCGGTTTACTGTTGTTTGATCGCTTCGACGGCAAAGGTCAGCGTCAGTTCGTCGCTGACGTAAGGCGCGTGTTTGCCGGCGTTGAAATCGGAACGCTTGATCTTGGCGAAGGCGTTGGCGCCGATGGCGTCCCTTCTGAGCATCGGATGGAGCATCTGCTGAAACCCGGTGACAGTCAGCGTCACCGGCTTGGTGACTCCCTTGATCGTCAGGTTGCCGTCGATGCTGACCGGCTTGTCGCCATCGAACTTGACCGCCGTCGAGCGATAGGTGATCGTCGGATAGCGGGCGGTGTCCAGAAAGTCCTCGCCTTGCAGATGTTCGTTGAACAGACTGTAGCCGGTATCCACCGATTTGGCATCGATGGTGATATCCACCGACGCATTGTGCGCGACGCGGTCAAGAACGATGGTTCCGGAGGTTTTATTGAAACGTTGCACCTGGGACGAAAAACCGAGATGGTTGTATTCGAAACGCGGGTAGCTATGCGTCGGATCGATGGCATAAGTCACCGGTTCGGCGAAAGCGGGCGCGTTGAACAGGGCCAGAGCGGCCAGCGATGCGCAGGTGATTTTTTTCATGGTGTCTCTCTCCAGTGGTGGGCAGATTTATTTACGTGTCGCAGTAGCGACGAGATGAAACTTGATTTGTACTTCGTTGGCGACCGTGGCGACATCCGACCAGATGCCCTCGCCAACGGCGAAATCGAGTCGCTTGAGGACGAAAGCACCGTCGAAGACCCCTTGGTTGCCGTCCTGTCGGAAAGTGAACGGGGCGACCAGATCCTGCGTCTTCCCCTTGATCGTCAATTTTCCGGAAAGTTCGAAACGATCACCAGCCAGCGGTCGCACCGCCGTCGACACAAAAGTGGCCGTTGGATAGGTTTTGACGTTGAACCACGGTTTGCCGATCACTTCACTGTTCGCGTCGCTGGAACCGGCGTCGATACTGGCCAAATCGAGTTCGAATCGGGCGCTCGCCGCCGTTGGTCTGGCGGTATCGAAAGCGATGGTCGCGTTGAATTTCCTAAATTTTCCATCGATCGGCACTCCCATCTGCTTCGAAACAAAGGTCAGAGTGCTCTTCTCGGCCTGCAGGCTACCGAATTCGGCCGCGCTGGCAGGGAGCGCCAGCGCGAGCGCCAAGGCGACCAGCGGGCCCGCGCAATTCGGAAGTTTGTGAATATTGGACACGTGCGGTTCTCCAGAGTGGACGTTCAGCGGTGGCTGGACAGGAAGGGAAGCATGCGCGACAACACATCGTCGCGATCAAGCAGATGGTGTTTCAGCGCCGCGCCGATGTGGGCCAGCACCAGCAAGGCCAGACCATTGGCCAGCAAATCCGGTAAGGGCAGCACGCCGAAGTAGACGGTTTGGAAACCCTTGGCCGAACTCATCAACCAGCCGGAAATCGGGATGGCGATCATCAGCAGGTACAGAAGGTGGTGCATGCCGTGCGCGACGGTCTTTTGCCAAGGAGGCATGGCGGGCGGCAAGGCCGGTGGCGGATGCCCCAAACGCCACGCCAGGCGCGCGAGGACCAGCAGAAAGGCGGTCACTCCCGCCCATTTGTGCCAGGAATAGATTTTCAGTTTCTGCGGCGACAGCGGCAGGTCGACCATATACAGTCCGACGGCGAACAAGCCGACCAGCAGCAAGGCCATCAGCCAGTGCAGCAGCAGCGCGGTCGTGGTGTAGCGGGCAGTGTCCATCACAATCTCCAGAATCAACGATCGGTGGCAAGCGGCAGCGGGCAGAACCCGCTTGCCGTTCAAAGCACGACGAATCTCGACCCATTGGCGCGGGACGAACGGCAAACGGACAGCGAGTGAAGCGCATCGATTGCCGGTGTCCGTTTCCCTGGTCGGCGTCGGTCGAAAGTCGCTTAAATTATGCGCCAGTTTGCCATTGGCCAGAAAAACCCGGCCCTCGCCGAACGGCTTAGGGCAACGGCCAACACCTGACAAACAATGGCCCTCCAGCCTGTACCGATGCATGATGTGCAGTGCGGAGCCGCCGCCCGGTATTTCGCCCGACAAGGGATGATCAGACTTTACATCTGTCGCCCGTAGGTGAATAGTCCACAATTGGCAATTGTTTGTTGCAAATATCGCAACGATGCCGCAGAAAAAAATGGCCAGTCTTGAACAAATGCGCATTTATCTGCGGATCGCGGAACTGGGCAGCCTTGCCGCCGCCGCCCGACAGATGGGTGTCGATCGATCGTTGGTCACCCGCCAACTGGTCGCCCTGGAAGCACAGCTCGGTGTAAAACTGATCGCCCGGAGCACTCGTCGCCTGGCACTGACTTCCGCGGGAGCCGCCTATCTCGAAAGCTGTCGGGAAATCCTTGCGCTGGTCGATGCGGCGGAAAGCAATCTGCGCGAAGATCGTTTCGAACCCCGTGGACTGATCCGTCTGAGCGTTCCCCTGAGCTTCGGACTGCGTCATTTGGCGCCCTTGCTGGCCGATTTCAGCGTCAGTCATCCGCAAGTGACCTGCGAGATCGATTTCACCGATCGTCACGTCGATCTGCTGGAAAACGGTCTCGACCTGGCGATTCGTATCCGGCCCCATCTGGCACCGCTTGATGTCGCACGACGCATCGGCCGCAGCCGAACGACCGTGGTCGCCGCTCCGGACTATCTGCGCCGTCATGGCGAGCCGCAGCATCCGGCCGACTTGCTCGACCACCAATGCCTGATTTATCTGTTGGCCCAACAAAGCGGCTGGTCTTTCGAGATCGACGGCAAGTTTCAGCGCTTTGCCGTGCAAGGACGTTTTCGTGCCAACAATGGCGACGTCCTGCTTGATGCCGCCATTCGTGGTTTGGGTATCGCCATGCAACCCAGTTTCATCAGTGCGTCAGCGATCGAGGCCGGTCTGGTCCGACCGATCCTCACCGCCTACCCAAAGCCTGAACTCGGCATTTATGCCGTACTGCCCAGCCACCGCTACATCCCGCATCGGGTACGGATATTGATCGACTACCTCGCCGAGCGCATTGGCGAACATCCTTCATGGGAGCACCCATGACGACACGCTTCCGGGAGCGGCGCTTGGCCGGCATGTGGGTCGAGGTCACGGCGCGGTTGCCTTGTTCGAGAGGGGATGTGGCCGGCGTTCTCCTTCGACGCTTGCTGAAGCGCCATTCGCAATCGGCACCCGGCCATCAGCCACAAGAAAGGCGACAAATTTTCAATTGACATGCCGGCATCACCGGCACTGCGGCTCAAAAACTACTTCGACAACAACTCATAAAGCGCCGAGAACTCGCCAGTCAGCTTGTGCTTGGCATCAAGATGGATCATTGGTAGGGAGTGATGGTGCGATTCGCGAATCTTGACTGACGCCGACAGAAAAACATCGAGAACCGGCAGTCCCTCGGCGCGCAATTCCTCGATCAGACGCAGCGGTAGATTGGCCCGTGCCTGGTAGTGGTTGACCACGATCCCCTCGACTCGCAGCTTGCGGTTATGGTCGCTTTGAATTTCTCGGACACTTTCCATCAATCCGTACAAGGCGTGACGCGAAAAAGTGTCGCAATCAAAAGGAATCAAGCAGGTGTCGGTGGCGATCAATGCCGAACGAGTGAAAAAATTCAATGCCGGGGGTGTGTCGATGAAGACCTCGTCGAAGTCCTTCAGCGTATCCAGTGAATCGCGGAGCTTGAACATCTTGTAGCGAGACTCGAGCTTGAGTTGCAGATCCTCGAGACGTGGATCGGCAGGCAAGACCACAAGATTTGGAAACGGCGACGGCACCAGATAATTCGTCAGCGGCTCCGGAAACAGCTTGTAACCGAGCAGATCCTCGAAAAAGTTCGCCAGATTCTTTTTCAGCTTTGCCAGTCCGTCGCCCAACAAATAGTGGGAAGCGTTGGTCTGCGGATCGAGGTCGATCAGCAAAGTGCGCTTGCCGCGGGCGGCGGCGATGGCGGCCAGATTACAGGCAATGGTGGACTTGCCGACCCCGCCCTTTTGATTGAAAATCACTCGGCGCATGACGTTTTCCCTAAAAACTTTATGGCTTTAGCAAGAGTTTAGAGCGATCCAGAAAAAAGGTCGACTGTTCGATCATTTTGGGCCCACCCCTTTGCCGATCCGCGGCCGCACAAACCGTAAAAAATAGGATCGGTGGGCCGCTTGACCTCTTAACGGTTTCACCCTGCGTAACGCTGATTGATGATGGCACGACGTGTTCGATTGACCCGTCGGGCGACTTGTGTTGTAATCGCCGCCTCCTCGCAGCCGGCCTAACCGCTGCAGAATTCGGAAGCTTACGACAGCCAGGGGATAGCCCATCGATCCTTGAAATCATGGGTTCGCCTGGCCGATCTTCCCCGGATTCCTGGTCTTCGAGGGGCGATTAACTCAGCGGTAGAGTGCCACCTTCACACGGTGGAAGTCAGTGGTTCGATCCCACTATCGCCCACCAGTCAAATTCCTGACGTTCCTTCGGTGTCCGGCGTGCGACCGTCGCCCGCAGGGCCGCTTTTCCGGACTGGTTCAGCTCCCCGGCACTCCCGGCGCCTTTCTGATAGAATTCAGACCATTGTTGCTGTTGACGCAGTCCGGTGCCCCGCCAGTAACCCCGTTTGCTTCGATCAGAACCTTCTCAGATATGCCTACACAGTCACCCTCCTCTTTCACCATCGTCGGTGTGACCACCGCAGGCCGGAAATTCCGTCCCAGCGACTGGGCCGAGCGTCTTTGCGGGGTGCTTTCCGCGTTTGGCGCCGAGAAGAAAATGCGCTATTCCCCTTATGTCGGCCCCCGTACCTACCAGGGAGAAAAAGCGGTGTTCGTGGAAGGTAGCCTGTACAAAATCGAGCCGATGGCCTACCGTTTCGTGCTCAACTTCGCAACCGACAACGACCTGCAAATAATCCACGAGCCACCGGTCGGTTCGAGCTGATGTTGTTCACCGGGACTTTTGCCCGGCATTGATCGAGCGTTGAACATGAGCCCGGCTGCAACCGCTCTCCCCTGTTTGGCCGGCGGCCCGTCGGCGGGTCGTCCATTCGGCACCAGCGTCATGGCGGTTGCCTACGACCAGGCCCCCAACAATCAACGGTCCGGATCATTCACATGAAGGACATGAACGCGCGAGTCCGGTTCGCCATCTCGGTGATCATACTCGGTCTGTTGATGACCGGACCCTTCCTGCTTACTGCCTGGCTGGTCTGGATCAGTGCCAATCCCGTCGAACAGGACCTGCTGGTGCGCCTGCTCGGTCCGCACCTGTCACTCGGCACGCTGATGACCGCCACCGGTTTCGTCGTCGGGCTGTTGGTGATTCGTTATCTGTTCCGCCAGTACGTGCAGGGATTGCTGAAGATGGTCGAAAGCCTGCGCCTGATGCTCTCGGCCAACCGGAATTTCCGGATCATGCCCGACGGACCACCGGAAGTGTGTCTGCTGGCCAACGCGGCCAACGATCTGGCCGCGCAGCGGGACAGCCTGATGGACGACGTCGCATCGCAGGTCGCGACGGCCAAGGCATCCGTCGAAGAGGAAAAAAACCGTCTGGCGGCGTTGATGTCCGAACTGGCGCAAGCGGTCGTGGTCTGCAACCTGGACGGGGTGATCCTGCTGTACAACAGTCGCGCGCGCCTGCAATTCAAGGCACTGGCCAGTGGCGGCACGGCACTGGCCAGTGGCGCACTGATCGGTCTCGGCCGGTCGATCTTCTCGATTCTTGAGCGTAATCAGATTGACCACGCACTGACGGTCGTCCGGCAACGGTTGCAGAAAGGCGCTGCGGCGTCGATCGCCAATTTCATCACCACCGCCCGCGGCGGCCAACTTCTGCGCGTCCAACTGGTGCCGGTCTTGTCCTCCGCAGTCGACAGCGACGAGCGACAAATGACCGGTTACGTGCTGACCGTAGAAAACATCACTCGCAGTCTTGAACAGGAAACGCGACGCGATCAGGTGCTGCAGTCGCTCACCGACGGCAGTCGGGGAAGTCTGGCCAATATCCGGGTCGCTGTCGGCAACCTGATGGACTACCCGGACATCGATGGCGAACTCCGCGAACGCTTCATCGGCATCATCAGCGACGAAGTCCTGCGCATGAGTCAGCGCCTGGACCAGACGATGAGCGAATTCGCCGATTCGCTGAAAACCCGTTGGCCGCTCGAAGACGTGCTGGGAATGGACATCATCTCCGCCGCGCAGCGTCGCATCGAGGAGCAACTCGGTCTGACCACCAAAACCGACGATATCGACGACACCTTATGGCTGCGCGCCGAAAGTTTTTCACTGGTCTTTTCGATCTGTTCCCTGGCTTACCGGCTGGTCGAACAGTATCAGATCAAGGAATTGCGTTTTCGACTGCAGCCCTTCGGCAGGCTGGCCTACCTGGACCTGATCTGGGCGGGGCACGCGATGTCCTCGGAGACCTTTTACACCTGGGAGAACGACAGCATGCAGGTCGGCAGCGAGACCAGCCCGTTGACCTTGCGCGAAGTGATCGATCGGCACGGCGGCGAAATCTGGTACGACCGCGAAAAAGCCGCCCACCGCGCCTTTTTCCGCTTCGTGCTGCCGGTCGCCACGCCTGAAAACATGGGGCTTGGCGATGCGTCCGACGATAGCCACCATCGCCCGGAATACTATGACTTCGATCTGTTCCATTTCCGCGATCAGAGCATCGATCTCGACCGACCGCTCAGCGAACTGACCTACACCGTCTTCGACACCGAGACCACCGGCCTCGAGCCAGCGGCGGGGGACGAAATCATCCAGATCGGTGCCGTGCGCATCGTCAATGGTCGGCTGCTACGTACCGAGAATTTCAATCACTTGGTCAATCCGGAACGGCTGCTGCGGCCGGAAGGCATTCCAGTCCACGGCATCACCGACGACATGGTTCGTGGCCAGCCGAGCATCGACGTCGTCCTGCCGGCGTTTCACGATTTCTGCGGCAATACCGTGCTGGTAGCGCATAACGCCGCTTTCGACATGCGCTTCCTGCAACTCAAGGAAGAACGCACCGGCGTCGTTTTCAATCAGCCGGTACTCGATACGCTGTTGCTTTCTGGCGTTCTGCAGCCCAACCAGGAATCCCACCAGCTCGACAACATTGCCGAACGCCTGGGAATCTCCATCGAAGGCCGTCATAGTGCGCTCGGTGACGCCACCGCCACCGGCGAAGTTTTCCTGCGCATGTTGCCGCTGTTGGCCCAGAAAAACATCGTCACCTTACGTCAGGCACTCGAAGCCTCCGAGAAAAGTTTTTTCGCTCGCGTCAAGTATTGAAACACCCCACTCCAGATCCAGTCCCGCGGCGCGCCGGATAATCGCGCTCGCCCGTCCGCGGAAGAACCCGGGCAGAGTCCAACTCATCCGCTCATGAGGCGGCAAGGCCGCGGGGCTGGCAAACGCATGGGCACCAGCATGGTGCAGCGTCCGCCGGTGAAACGGGTCGACTCACCAATGATCCGGGAGTTTCTTGAGTAGGATCAAGCGGTGCTGGTCAATTTCGATGTAGCCCCCGGCGACCAGATCACGCAGGATTCGGTTGACCATCTCGCGCGAGGCGCCGATGATATTCGCCAGTTCCTGTTGGGTCAGGCGGCGCTCGATGACTCGCAACCCGTCTTTCTCCACGGCCAGCGTGTTGAAGATCCGGGAGATTCGTCCAAACACGTTGGAAAGAGCCAGCGAACGCACATTTTCGGTTAGCAAGCGAATGCGGGCGACCAGATTCCGGATGACCGCCTGCATGCAAGCAGGATGCTCGTCGAGCATCGCCAGGAATGCCGAACGAGGGAGTTGCAGCAGCTCGCTGCGGGTAACCGCCATGACCGACGCGGAACGCGGGGCGCCATCGAGCAGCGCCAGTTCGCCAAAGTAATCCCCGGGATCAAGAAGAGAAAGAGTGACCTCCCGCCCATTCTGGTCCGTCAGAAAGACCTTCAAGGAGCCGCTTTGCACGACGAACAAACCGCTGCCATCGTCGCCTTCATGAACGACAATGCTGTTTGCCGCAAAACTGCGCGAACGGGCCCGCTGATAGAGGTTGGCCGTCTGTGCTTCGCCGAGACCGGCAAACAAATCGATCTGTTCGAGCAGCTTCATCGCTCACGCTTCCTGCTGTGACACCGGAACACCGAGCCCGCGTTGCGATACCGCTATTCAGTGGCCTACTGATGCTCCTGGTATTGCTGACGCCCGTGTGGGACATCGAGGAAGGGTCCGGATTGACCCTGCTTTACCTCTTGCGCGGCGTCCGCCCGTCGCCGCCACAAGTGGTGATTATAGCGCTCGATGCGGCATCGGCAGCCAAATTGGGACAATCCGAACGTCCTGAAAGATGGTCGAGAGCCTTGCATGCGCAGCTCGTCGACGGTCTCGCCGCCCGGAGCGCAGCCGTCATTGGCTTCGACATTCTTTTCGAGCGCCCTCGTGACGCATCCGACGATCGCAAACTGGCGCAAGCGTTTCGCCGAGCGGGTAATGTGATTCTGGCCGAACAAATAGTCCGTGAATCGGTCCGCGCCACCGATGGGTTAACGCTGGCAACGATCGAACGACGAATCCGGGCCATGCCATCATTGCTGGAGGCCGCGGTGGGTAGCGGTCCCTTCGTGATGCCCAAAGCGCCGGGCGGTGTCTTCGAATTCTGGCAGCATCTGCCCAGCGCCGGTGATTCGCCCTCGCTGCCGCTGTTGATGGCCCGTTTCCTGAACATCCCTGGAGCAGACCGTGCAGACGACGCCGTAAACTCCAGGAAAATACTGTCGCTCTATGGACCGATCGGCACGATACGCACTTACTCGTACGCCCAGGCACTGGAACTCATCGCCGACCCCATCGCCGGCCACCAAGCCTTCGCCGACAAAGCGGTGTTGATCGGCTTTTCGGAAACCAACCAGTCGCGGCAGATGGATGCCTATCGAACGCCTTATACCACCGAGGACGGTGTCGACCTCAGCGGCGTTGAACTGTGCGCAACGGCATTGGCCAACCTGCTCGACAATCAACACGTATCCCGCCCCGCCGAAGGCACGCTGCTGCCGCTGCTGGTGCTGTGGTCCCTGGTTCTGGCCTTACCGTGGAAGCAGTGTTCAACACGGCGGGCGCTCATGATCACGATCATTCTCGGCGTGTTGGCACTGGCGATCAGCGGCTGGGCCTTCGCCAGGTTTGCCATATGGTTGCCGGTGATGCTGATTTGCCTGATCGCGCCGGGGCTGACCAGCGTCATCGGCATCAGCTCGCACATGGTGATCGCGCGGAACCGCGAGCGGCAACTTTCCCAAGCCGTCGCCCTGGGCTTGACCCCAAAAGGGAGCGAGGCGCTGGCCAAGCTGCTGGCGGGATGCGAAGCCGGACGCATCGTTCATAGCGTCTGCCTGTGCAGCGATATCATCGGCTATACCGCCTTGGTCGAACGGCTGGCTCCGGAAGAGGCGCGCAACCTCCTGAATCGCTATTTTTCACGCTTCATTCCACTCGTCGAAGCCCACGGCGGGCAGGTGATGGACATCGTCGGTGATGCCGTACTCTCGATCTGGCTGGCGGACGATGGCGCCGCCGCAGCCTGTCAACGATCCCGGACGGCCGTACTGTCGCTCGATCGCTCAATGAACGACCATGAGGGCGACGGCGCCTTGCCGACGCGATTCGGCCTGCATTACGGCCCGGTTTTTCTCGGCGAATTGGGACATACCCATCATCGCGAGATTCGCGTGGTCGGCAACATCGTCAATACCGCCAGCCGTATTCAAAGCGCCAATAAATCGCTGGGGACGCGGATCCTGGCGTCAGCCGAAATGGTTGCCATCGATGGACCCGGATATACCCGGGCGTTGGGCCGTTTCCTGCTCGCCGGAAAATCGCACGCGGTCAACCTCCACGAAATCTCTCCGGAGCCGATTCCCGAAGAGTTGGCCAGCCGATTCAGCGAAGGGCTGGCCTGGTACACCGCCGGCGACAATGCACTCGCCTTGAACTGTTTCACGAACGTACTGGCACGGTTTCCAGAAGATGGGCCGACGCGGTTTTACGCCCAACAATGCCGACTCGGTGAAGAGTATGCCCGATCAAACGCGGATGGCAGCGTGAATTTGAGCGTTAAATGACGCCACCGAACGAGCCCCACCCGATCCTCGGAGCCTGTCGGACTCAAGATCACCTCGTTCAAGGTCATCCGGCCCGAGCCTGCTTGATGACGCGGGCGGTTGACACTTGTGATCGAGCGATGCGGCAATCGGCGTAACCTTTTGGTTTGACGATCTTGGGGCCTCGTATGCTCGTGACCACCTGCTTGGGCGGAAAGCGGCGAGCCAAAAGCAGCAGCGTCGGGGCCAGTGCCGCCGCGGTTTGCTCTGTTGCGCCAGACCAGTGCCCGGCGGGCACGGCGATGAGCATGCCCTCATAGCCACTTTTGACGTGCTCGGCCAAGTGGTAGGAAGTGGTCGGTGGAGACTTTCAAATGCGGCTGTTCGTCGCAGTGGGCGCTTTCGACGGCGTGTTGCCGCAGGGCCAGCCAGCACGTTGTAGGCCAACACCGACACCGTGAAGCCCCGCAACGCCGCCCTGGGATGGCCCAAGCTCTTGATTTCGCTGCGCAGCACCGATGCCGAGTGCTGGAACATCCCTGCGATACGCCACTACTTGCGGTGCAGCGCGGCCATCGTCGTGGCGTCGATCGTGCATGGCAGATTGGTCCGCGGCCGGATCACGGCCTCGCCCGCTTCGCTCAGGCTATCGAGTGACATCTCGATGCACCGCCAGGCAGCCGGCGGACCGGCCGACGCGTCATGGATGCCCTGCACGGGAGGGTTCGCTCACGCACGCGGCCCGTGTCGATGCGCGTTTGCTCACCCCATACGCCTGATCCATCACGTGCGGATGACGCGCATGCTCGCGCACGATAAGTCTTGCCCCGATTCGGCCCAAGCCTTGCGGGATGGCGTGGGTGACCAGTCGCGATCCACTGCGGCCCGCTCTGGGCGCTTTCGACCCTGGCTGAAACCTACGCGCTCGCTTTCACGAGCGTCTTCGCACGCCACCACACACACCAGACCCCTGTCCGGGTCGAAGACCACTAGGCTGTGCCCCGGCAACGCGGTACCCCGATGCACACGCAACGGTTGCAGACGTTTTTCGCTGGCCGGCAAGTTTGCCGTCGACCACGCGCAACATCCACCCCGGCAGACGGGCTCGATCATCCAGCAACGTGGCCGCCGGAGCCTGCCTTTGGGGCTGCCGCGCACCAGCCCGCGCAACACCGCCGGTTCGCTGTGCTTGAGCTTGTCGTACAACGCCGCCAGCGACATTGACAGCCTTTCCGTCTTGCGTGCCGCCACAAGTAGCAACGGTCACCGCCCAGCGCGACCAGCGTCATCAACTTCACAATGGTTGGAAACATCAATTTCCGCGGGTGCTGACGCTGGCTGCGCTCCGCGAACACCTCGTCCACCTAGGCCGGGCATCTCCCGTTCCAGCGCGGCTCGCGCCATCACGCACGCCGGCGCATGCTCTGCAAATCGCTCGACAACAGCTTGCCAAATTTCCGCTCTTCTGATTCGTTAGTCGAATCAGAAGAGCGACAGGTATTGCTCAACAAGATTTTGACAAGTGCGATACTAAAGGAGCCAGAAAATGACCAAACCCCGCATAAGTGCTGGGTTACAGCAGGACCAATGGCTCAAAGTTAGGGCGAATGGATATGGCCAATGATATCGTCGGCTTCTACATTGGCGTCCGCTTGCTTGCAAAGCTCGGTCACCCGCCACCGAATACCCATGAGCAGCAGATAGCAGAAAAACAACCTATCCCAGTGCCTGAAAATATTTGACCATCACACCTCGATGCCCTGCCGGCCCTCCTTTGCCTTGACCATTTCCGACTTCACCGTTTAGAATCCGCGCCTTGACGGTGATGTAGCTCAGTCGGTTAGAGCGATGGATTCATAACCCATAGGTCGGTGGTTCAATTCCACCCATCACCACCAGCAAAAACAAAGAGTTATACCGGATCACAAGGTCGGGTCTTTTGCTTTATGGCCTTCATGTAGCCACCATGTAGCCAGACTCGGGCAATCCAGATCAACGCCAGACGGGAAAGCGCGTCACCTTTCTCCAGGGCGAGCGGCGGCGATCGTGGCCGCATTAACCATCGACTGAAACCTTGCCTGAAACCATGGCCGCACAAAGAAACCCAGGCGCTTGGCCGGGTCTGGTTCTGGCCTCAAGCAGGCGATCTTCGATCGGGCGGAAGTACCCCGACCTCCTGCAGCTTCCGCGACATGCCTTCCTGCTCGCTCCCGCAGTAGTCCTCCAGGTCGACGGCGATGTAAGGCGCCGTCCGCAGCAAGCTTGACGATCCGCAGCGCGCAGTTGCCGCCTTCGGCTTCTCGTTGGATGCTGACCAGAATCTCATTCAGCCAGCCGAAACCCTCTGCGGCCACCCTGGCAGGGGCGAGAACATCCTCTGGGTGTTGGCCGAACGCTTCCTTGATGGTGGTGACCCGGTCTTCGGTTCTCATGGCTGGAGTCCTCCGGCCTTCAGATTGTCGGCGCCACGATTTTCGCCGGCCAAGTGCGGGTTCTTTCGCTCGTAATCGAGAGCAGCGCTGATGACGCCACACAACAGGTAGAGGCTACCGAAGCACGGCTCGGTGCCCTCCGGCGGGTTATCGACCTGGGACAGCAGGTAGCCCAGATCGCAGACCATGCGTGACAGGTTGCTGAGGGAATCCTCCGTAAAGGATCCGATGAGGGGATTGATGGTTGACGCGGCGGCGCGGCCGATGGGTGCGGATTCGTGGGGCATGGTGAGACTCCAAGTAGCGGTGATGTTTTCCGCCTTCCCCGACGCCAATCAGGGAGGGCAGACCGTGCGGGTTGGCGTACCGGTACTTGGTGTGGGCGGCTACGAGAATCCGCGTAAACCTGGCGCCATGACGTCGGCGAAGCAACGGGTCGCGAGATTCTGAGAAACGAGCGATTCCGGGTTTTTGGTGGGATTGAAGGCGGCAGAGGGCGCGTTGGAAGGAG
>JAEUOJ010000181.1 GCA_016789495.1 Accumulibacter sp.
AATCTGCTGGCGACCTACTTGCAGGAAAAGGCACCGAAGCGGCGCGTGCATTGTGCGCTGCAAGTCGGATGGTGTGACGGCGATTCATTCGTTTTGCCGGATACCGTGATCGGGCCGAAGGCGGCGGGCGTGATCTTCCAGAGCGGAGAGCGCGGACACGATGAGTTCACCCTGGCCGGAACGCTGGCCGGGTGGCAGGAAGGCATCGCGGCACGGGCGGTGGGGAATCCCCTCCTGGTGCTGGCCCTGTCGGCGGCGTTCGCTGGCCCATTGCTGGCGCGGTGCAATGCCGAGGGCGGTGGGGTTCACTACGTCGGCGATTCATCAACGGGGAAAACGACGGCCATCGAGGCGGCGTCTTCCGTCTGGGGCGGAGCCAACTACCGCCGAAGCTGGCGGGCGACCGCGAACGGCATGGAAGGCGCGGCGGCGCTGTTCAATGATTCCCTGCTGGCCTTGGATGAAATCAGCGAGGCTGGTCCGCGCGAGGTTGGGGCCATCGTCTATGCCTTGGGCAACGGGCGCGGCAAGCAACGGGCGGGCCGTACCGGGGCGGCGCGGGGTGTGATCCGTTGGCGCTGCTTCGTGCTGTCGAGCGGTGAGCGCACCATCGGGACGACGATGCAGGAGGGCGGGCATCGGGCCAAGACGGGGCAATCGGTGCGGATGTTGGACATACCGGCGGTACGGGCCTTTGGCGCGTGGGATACGCTGCACGGGTTGTCGAGCGGGACGGCTTTCTCCGATGCGATCAAGCGGGAGGCGGTGACGCATCACGGCCATCCAGGGCGGGCCTTCCTTGAAAAGCTGACCCGCGACGGGCAGGACTATTGCGCCCTGCTGGAACGATTCAAGGCATTGCCGGAGTTTGCCGCCGATGGGATGGCCGGACAGGAAAAGCGGGCGGCAGGACGGTTCGCGCTGCTGGCCTTAGCGGGCGAGGCGGCGACCGATTACGGGCTGACTGGCTGGCCTGCGGGGGAAGCGATTCGGGCGGCGGCAGAGGGCTTCAAGGCGTGGCGGTCAATGCGCGGCGGGGAGGCCGGCAACGATGAGCGCCGGCAAATCATTGACCGGGTTTCCGCCTTCATTGAGCGGCACGGGGATTCGCGTTTCTCCGATATGGACAAGGCCGACGAGTCGCACATCCAGAACCGGGCCGGATGGTGGCGCGATACCGCCGAGGGCCGGGAATACCTGTTCAACAGCGACGGGATGCGCGAGGCGCTGAAGGGGTTTGACTACGCGAGGGGGCTGGATGCGCTGGTCGAGGTTGGGGCATTGCCGAGACCTGGAGCTGATGGGAAGCGGGGGAAGTTTTTCCGCATTGGTGGCAGGGCGGCACGGCTTTACCCGATCAACGCCGACAAGTTGGGGCAGGATCATGGCGCTTGATGACCTGCTGGCGAACCTTGAACGGCGGCAGGCTGCAACCCCTGCAACCCCGGAAGATGGGCATGGGGTTTCAGCGAAACCCGCACCAATACAGGCTTGCACCCCTGAAACCCCTGCAACCCCACAAAACAACAATGACCCAAGCGAACCGGGAAAAGTCGGCGCTGGCGGGACGGCGGGCGAACCATGCGACCGTGAGACATGGGAGGAACGGGCCGCCATTGCCGAGTTTGACGGCGGACTGTCGCGGGAGGACGCCGAGTGGCTGGCATGGCAGGAAGATGACCGGCGGCGCTGTGGCGAGTGCGGCAACCTGACCCATGCCGGCGTTTGCCGTGTCGCGGCACCAGGCGCGGCGGTGTCGGAGAATCGAGGCTACCGCCCGGATCAATCCCGGTTGGTTCGGTGCGCCGGCTTCGTGGGGCGGCGAGCATGACGCGTACCGAGGTTGCCGCGATCCGCAAGGCGGACGGCGCGGAGGTTCGCATTACGGTTCAGGGCTACAAGGGCCGGCGCGTGGTCGACGTGCGCGTGTGGTTTCAGCCAGCAGCAGGCGGGGACTTTGTGCCAACCAGGAAGGGCGTTACCATGGATGCCGACAAGTTGCCGGCGCTGGCCCTGGCGCTTGCCGAGGCGGCACGGATCATCGGTTGAGATTGGCGGCAACGGCTACTGTCTGCCTTCGCGCACGCGCGCATTTCTATATAGGGGCGAAACAGGGCAGAATCGGGGGTGACATGCGCGGGGCGTGTCCATGTTTATGTCCAAGTGAAAGGGGTGCAGAATGGGAATGCAGCAACGGCGCGGCTTCGCGCTGGTTTCCTAGATTCTGCATCGCAGGCGTCCGTCAGTCTCCACAACCACCCGCCGATGCCCTCAATGACTTTTGACTCCATTTTCCTCCGTTGAACCCTCTGAAATTGGTGCAAACCACGCATTGATGAGGGTTTGCGGCCAGAAGGGAGGGTGCTCGATGACTGCAGTGAAGTTTGAACGAAAAGCGCAGCTCAGAGCAGTCGATGCCAGCTGACAGGAAATGGACCCAGGGTGGTGGAAATGCGAATTTCAGCCCGCGGTGGGCGGATTCATGTGCGCCGGGACGACGGAAGAAGCGACATGGCTTTGGGTAGTTGCCGTTCTTTGCCAGGTTCCTTGACGCCGCGAAATTGCTTGCCCGCTGGCGAGGGGGGGCGATCGCCGGCACTGGTCCGCTGCCTCATCGACAAAATCATCTCCGCCAAAGCCAGAGTGCCTCCGCAACACGGCCCTGGTTCCCCGTCTGGCTGAGACAAAGGCTTACGGACATTCGACATGCCGCAGGTGGCTTGATGCGCGGCATGCGAATCGCCCAAGCGATAACCGGCTTCCTTGTCGCGGCGGACGCTGCGTTATTTGGTCACGGTGCCCGGCCGTCATCAACTGCTCGCGATTTTGCGTCGTTTTGCGGAAGCCAAGCTATCGTCAAGACGCACACTTCGTTAAATGGAAGGGTTTCTAAACCTGGCTTGCCTTACCGTTCCATGGTGCAGGCTTGCCGAGGATGTAACCTTGGGCGTAGTCCACGCCCATGTCGCGCAGGTGTTCAACGATTGGCCAACTATGGACGTATTCGCCGACCGTTTTGAGCCCCATGGTGTGGCTCATGCGATTGATCGCCGCGACCAAGGCGCGATCGCGAGGACTGTCGATCATGTCCTTGATAAAGCTGCCGTCGATCTTGAGATAGTCGACCGGCAAGGTCTTCAGGTAATGGAACGACGACAGGCCGCTGCCGAAGTCGTCGAGCGCCAGTTGACTGCCGCGGTCCTTGAGTTTCCCCATCAGTTCGACAGCCTGGCTAAGATTATGAATCGCCGCGGTTTCGGTAATCTCGAAGCACACTTGCTCCGGCGGGAAGTCGTGAGTAGCGAACTGCGCTTCAATGAAGTCGAGCAAGGTCTCGTCGCTGAGGGAATTGCCCGACAAATTTATCGAAATCTGGGCCCTGGTGCGGCCAATCCCTTCGGCATAGCTGGCGAAAGCGGTGCCGATCACCCAGCGGTCGATGGCGCCCATCATGCCGAAGCGTTCGGCTGCCGGAATGAAAGACGAAGGCAGCACCAGTTCCGTACTCTCCTCCGCACCGCTCGCATGAACGACGCGGAGCAGCGCCTCGTAGCGCACCGGGCGTCGATCGAAACCGTCCAGAGCGACGATGGGTTGATAGTGCAGTCGAAACCTGCCTTGTTCCAGGGCATCGCGCAAACCTGCCGCGCCAAGGATTTCGCTGTGGCGCTGCGAGGTTGCGCTGTCGTCGCTTTGGTAGACGTGGACGCGGTTGCGCCCCAATTCCTTGGCCGTATAGCAGGCGACATCCGCCGCGGTAAGCAGTTGGGCCGTATCCTGTGCTTGCGCAGTGATGGGCACCAGGCCGATGCTGACGCCGATCTGGTAGCTGCGATCCTCCCAATGAAAGACGTAGTCGCGGATACGGCTGACGACGGTTTGCGCGATCACTTGCGCCCGGTCCAGCGGACAGTTGTCGATCAACAGACCGAACTCGTCGCCGCCGATGCGTGCCAGGGTATCGCGCTCGCGGAACATGCGAGAGAGCAGGGTGCGAAGTTGGCGCAGCAGTTCGTCGCCGGCCGCGTGTCCGGCCGTGTCGTTGACGACCTTGAACTGATCGAGGTCCAGATAACACAAAGCGTGTTCACCGCGATGCCCTTGCGCGGTGGCCAGTGCCCGACCCAGTCGCCGTTCGAATTCCCTTCGGTTGACCAGGCCGGTGAGGGCGTCGTGAGTGGCGTCGTGTTCTAGTTGGCGCGTCAACCGACGGGTCTCGGTAATGTCGTGGAACACCAGGACGGCACCGAGGATCTGGCCGCTGTGCCCGCGGATCGGCGCCGCAGAGTCGTCGATGGCATATTCCTGTCCGTGACGACCGAGGAGGAGCGAGTGGTTGGCCAAGGCGACGACTTTCCCTTCCCGGAGGCATTGCACGACGGGGTCGGGCGTCGGCTGGCGGGTCTGTTCGTGAATCACCCGGAAGACCGCCTGCAACGGCTGGCCCACGGCCTCGACTCGGCCCCAGCCGGTGAGCATCTCTGCTACGGGGTTGAGGTAGTCCACGATGGCCTGCCCATCGGTGGTGATCACCGCATCGCCGATGGAATGCAGCGTGACCTGCGCACGTTCCTTGGCATTGAACAAGGCTTCCTCGGCCTGCTTGTGCTCGGTGATATCCCTGCCTACGCCGACCACGGCAACGACCTGGCCGTTTTCATCCATTACCGCCGTGTCAGCCCATCCGAACCAGCGCCAACCCGTCGAGGTCTGCACGCGTTGCTCATGATAGGCGCGGTGCGGTGGTCGAAACAGATCCTCCATCGCCTTGGCGGTCAGTGGCCGGTCCTCATCGTTCACCACCGGCCGGAAGGTGTTCCCTAGCAACTCGGCTTCGGTCTTACCGAAGACCTGGCAATAGGAGGGACTGACGAACAGGAAACGCTTTTCGAGATCAAACTTGACGATGAGGTCGGTTTGATTTTCGATCAACAGGCGGTATTTTTCCTCGCTGGCGCGTAACGCCTCTTCGAGCCGCTCACGCCGGGCAATATCCGTGGTAAGTCTGGCCTGGGTGGTTTGCAGGCTGTCGACCATCTTGTTGAAGGCGCTCGCCAGGCGTCCGGTTTCGTGACCGCCTGCCTCTGGCACGCGCAGATCGAGTCTGCCCTGATTGGCGATGTTGTCCGCGGTATTGGTCAAGCGAACCAAGGGCTCGACGATACGCCCGGACATGCGTTGGCTGACACGCAATACGATCAGGATGACAGCGCCGACCACGAGCAGGTAGGCAAGCGCCAGGTTGCGGATCGCGGCCGAAACCGCACCCTGGTCCACATAGAGCAGGATTTCAGCATTCAGGTGCTGAAAACTTGCCGGTAAACTCAGTTGATTGGTGATCGCCGGCACCTTCGAAGTTACGCGGCATCCGGCGGGAATCGGGAGCTCTTGCCTGCCGATGCGCAGCACAAGACAGTTATCTTTCGCCGCTAGGCCGGCGAGCCCGGCGAGAATTTCGTCGAAGTCGACGACCGCCACTACCGCGCCTTCGACGCTGCCGGTAGGCGGAAAGACCACCGGCGCGGCGAGCAACAGCGCGTGCTCGTGGGCCACGGTTACCTGGAAATCGCCTCCGGACAGGGCGTTGCGTACGGCCGCCGTGTCCCGATGGTCGAACTCAAAGTGACTGGAATTGCCGGTGATCGGCTTGCCCTCGAAATCAAGCAGCCACAACTCGCCTTTCCAGCCGCCCGGAAAGGCCTGATCGCGCAAATAAGGAAGCAGATACTGGTCGCGGCCCAGCGAATCGACGAGAGCATTGCTGATGAACGCGTTGCGCGACATAGTGGTGATCATGCGCTCAAGCGCCTTGGCCTCGAAGTCGATCTGCCGGCCGAAGACTTCGGCCTGCAGACCGAAGGCAATGCGATTATTCGCCTCGATCAGGTGTTGGGAAACCAGAAACGACAGCGTTGCGAGGAGGGTGGCGGTCGCCGCGGCAACCCCGCTCATGACCAGCGCCATGCGCATGCCGAGGCTGGTGTGGAAGCCGTGGTGCAGTTGTTCCAGGAAAAACATGGCCGGCGATTCGTTTTCGGCTATTTGCGCTTGTTCGCCACCGGTACGATCGCGCCGTCCTCTTCATAGCGTGTCATGACCACGTCCGCCGCGCTCAACGCGTCGTGGCGACCCGCTTCGAAAGGTCGTGCGTAGCGCTTGATCAATCCGTCATAATCACGCAGTTGTTCCAGCGCCAGACGTACCGCCGCGCGATCCGTGCTGCCGGCCTTGTTGATCGCGCGGGCGAGAATGTGTGTCAGATCGTAGGCGTGGGCGACGCCCGCGGGCGAGGCGATGGCGCGCGCATCGGCGAGATCGAATAGCCGTTTCGCCGTTGCCAGCACCTGCCGAGCTTTGGGCCGGGCATCTCCGATGAAGGAATACGTCTGCACCATGACGAAGTCGACCTCGTTCATCGCCGCGCCGGCGATCTTGCCCATCTGCCCGCCCGACACGCCCCAATGGGAAAGAACCGGAAGCCGATCCGCCTTCGGCAAAGCCGACATTTCCTGTAACAGAATCGACGCCTCGCGGTCATTGGCCACCAGCAGGATCGCCTTGGCGCCCTGTCGCTTGAGATCCAGATACTTGTCCAAAAGACTTTGATCTTGCCAGTTGAACCAGCGTACCCCCACCAGTTTGGCCTGTGGGTACTTGGCGACATACTTTTCGGCGGCCGATAGATTGCCTCGGCCCCAGGTGGTGTTCAAAGCCATCATCCCGAAGGCGTTGATGCCTTTGTCGAGGCCATGGCGGAGCAGCGCCGGCATGGCATAGCTGTCGCGAAGCGACAGTCGGAAGGTATAGCTAGGCGAATGACTGTGCTCGGTGATGATGTCAGCCGCCGCCCAGGGATCGAGAAGGATCAATTTCAGGTCATGGATGGTATCGATGGCCTCGATGACTGTCGGGCTGAATCGGCCGCAGAATACCGCCACCAAATCGGGAGTCTGGGCTAGATCCTTGAGATTGCGAATGCTGCGGGCGGGGACCGTTCCGTTATCTTTTCTGATCAGCTTGAGTGGACGGCCTCCCAGCACGCCGCCGCTACTGTTGATTTCATCGATGGCGATCAGGATGCCTTGCTCGATCGCCTGCGCCGAGGTGCTGCCTGGCCAGGAAAACTCCGCGTCTAGACCGATAGGGATCGGCTCGCCGACGGTGGGCGCCGCAGCGGCTGTGAACGACGTGACGACTGGCAGCGAAAAGAGCAGCCCGAACAGCAGGCAAGCCCTCAGGATCCTTGTAAGCATGCGTCTCTCCCCGACAAGCGCTGGTCAATGTGACCTCCAGGCAGGCAAAAGTTAAGCCTCATCGAGGCAAAGGCCGGCACTTGCATCCTCTTGTCAATGAGTTCCCTTTCTTTTTACGGGAATTCATCCCTGAGCAGCGAAAAGGGCTGGAGGAATAGGATATATACGGAATCACAGAGTGATCCCGAAGTCAAGACTGGAATTGCTTTTGTTAAACTGAATACATAGTGTAGGTTGACAAGGCCCGCGGGGATGTCGGATCGAGTCTAATGGCATACGACCTTGAATCCCCGAGACAAAGCGCAGCCAATACAGCAGGCAATCCGGCGTACAGCCGCTTGATCGCTGTGAAGAACATCTGTGTTCATCGGATTTGGGTTCATGCCTCTGGCAATCCAATAACAGCTCGATCCCCGGAGGTAGAGGCCGAACGCAACCGCTTGACGGCCAGAGTGTGCAAGCGCTGCCGGATAGTCCCATGACATCAGAGTGCGACGGATGGGTTTGCGTCCTGGCGCACTCTTTCGTTCCTTCCGACCAATCCGCTCAAAAATGAAATGAAATATCTTTCGGTCAACAACAATTTCCAGCCACTACAGAGTGGCGCCCACCGCGAGTAGACTGGCGTCGTGGATCTCAAGATCAGAGACTCTTTTTATTAGGGCAGAGGCCCATCCGGTTCGGTGATTCCCGAGAAGTCGCGACATTGGACACGCAATGGTGAAGAAGTGGCTGCAATTCTGATGCGTACGGAAGTTGACCGCGCGGTTCGCAACTGTCGACGCCGATGCCATGGTGGCGGCCGGCGCATGACAATTCTCTGCAGCGCTTCAATCTCCGCTAGACGGCGCTGTCGGAAGTGGGCACATCGTTGCCAACGGGAATCGACACCAGCCGGCAACAACGCGGCTTTGCGTCAGTTGGCTGGATTCTTTCTAAGTTCGATGCCAATGGTTCGACCTCGTTGATGCTGAACTCAGCATCGGTCGTCTGAACGTACCGGCCCAACAGCCATCGGACGACATTTACATCGTCAAAGTTCGCGTCTAGGATATCAGCGTACATTTTTTGACGAGCAATTGTTGGAAGGATCTGCAGTGTTCAAGTCTCTCGTAAATATTTTTTTGCTTTCGCTGATTCGAAATGTGGGCAAGTCATTCGCTTTATTCGCCTTGTTGATGGCCAATTTATTCGGCTCATCGGCCATTGCCGGCAAACCCGACAATGTCACTAAGGAAGAAATGGCAACCATCCCGCCCTATTGTCCATATGCGCAAAGTTGGGACCAGTATATGGTCAGCCCGGAAAGCAAACGCTGGGCCTCGATAATGGGAAAACCGTTTCATGCGATACATCACTATTGCTGGGCACAGATCAATATGCAAAGAGCGTTGAAAAGCGGCACCTCGGAGGCAACGCGCGTGAATCTGTTTAAAATGGTCAGAGACGATTATATTTATGTGGCTCAACGTTCAACCCCGGATTTCGTACTTCTGCCTGAAATCATGAGTCGTCTGGGCGAGGTTGAAGTTAGACTTTCCCTGATAAACGATGCCAATCGGTCTTTCGCTACTGCCCGTAAATTGAAGCCAGACTACTGGCCCGCCTATTCCCACTGGGCTGAATATTTGATGAGAGTCGGAAAAAAGGTCGAAGCTAAAAATATTGTCAAAACAGGTCTTGAATATAGTCCCACCTCACGAGTATTGAGAGAACAATATCGATTGCTCGGTGGTGACCCGTCGATGATAAAGCCGGTTAGCAAACCGGAAGCCAAGGATGAAAGTCCAGAAAAACCAGTCGCGCCAGAATCCACTCATAATTCGCCACCAGCTTCAACCAAGGATGAGAACTCTGTCGCATCCCCGCCATCGGCGCCAGATTCCAAGGAATCAAGTGTTCCCCTGGATCAGGATAAAAATTGACTCCGTTCAGCATCGCTGATTAATCCAATTTCATAGACTTGGTTTGGCAAAAATGCGCCACTGTCGCCGGCCGAATGGAGAGATCCTGAAGAAAATCTCTTTTGCGACAAGATCTATGTCCTTTCGTGTGAAAACGAGATAGGAGGACGGATCGTGGAGGTGGCGAAGTCTAGGATGGACGAAGCTCGGGTGAAGCCAAACCCTGGATGGCTGTTGTTCCACGCAAAACGGATTAAAACCGACATTGGGCTCGTATTGAACTGTCGCTTGAACGTACGTGCGTGGTTTCGCGAGGATGGGCCGACACGGTTTTTCGCCCATCGTCGCCGACTCGGCGCAGTCCGTGCCCGACCCGACACAGATGACAGAGTGAATTTGAGTGTTAAGTTCGTCTTCGAAATCAGCGTTATTTCGAAAGCTCTGTTTGGTTGGGGCCAGGCTTACTGGGAGCAAAAGCTTCGGCGGCTGGACTGACGATGGGCTCTTCGTCCGCGTAAC
>JAEUOJ010000007.1 GCA_016789495.1 Accumulibacter sp.
GGGAATGATGCCCAGCTCGCCCGCGCGGGCCGAAATGGCGCCCTTGCGGGTGATGAACAAGGCTTCGCCGAAATGGGTTTCGCGTGCCACGTAGTTGTGGTGGCAGTTGATCGCCTCGGCCTCCAGGCTGAACGTCGGCAACTGCCGCTTCAGCACCTCGATCACCGCCGCCAGCAAGCGCTGGCGGTTGAGCAGGGCGTAGTCCTGAGCCCAGTCCACAGCCTCGACATAGTCATCGAACAGCTCCGAGCCCTCCGAAAAATAGGCCAGGTCCTGGTCCGGCAGATGCAGCTTATGCCGGCGCATGTCCTTCTGCGCCGCCGCGATGAAATAGCGGCCGATGATATTGCCGATGCCGCGCGAGCCCGAGTGCAGCATGATCCAGACGCGACCCGCTTGGTCCAGGCACAGTTCGATGAAATGGTTGCCCCCACCCAGCGTGCCGATCTGGCACAGCCAGGTTTCGTTGAAGCGCCGCTGCATTTTCATCAGCGCCGGATGCCGGCCGACGATGCGGTCCAGCCGGTCGCTCAGCGCCCGGCCGACGCGCTGCAAGGCGCTGCCACGCATGCGGCTGGCCGGGTGCATGTTGAAGCCGAGCGGCACCATCTCCTCGATCCCCATGCGCAGGCTACGCAGGTTGTCCGGCAGTTGCCCGGCGCTCAGCGAGGTGCGCACCGCGTTCATGCCGCAGCCGATATCGACGCCGACGGCAGCCGGAATGATCGCTTTCCTGGTCGGGATAACGCTGCCGACCGTCGCACCGATGCCCGCGTGTACATCGGGCATGGCGGCGACATGGCCATGCACGACCGGCAGTGAAGCGACGTTCAGCAGCTGCCGTATCGCTTCGGGTTCGATATTGCGCGTCCATACCTTGACGGGAACGCGTCCTTTGTTGAATTCAATTTGAATGCCCATGTTGATTCCAATGTATTGCGTTGAGCGACCTTGACTTGATACGGGCCGCTCGATTTGGAATCCGGGTGCCGGTGCGCGTTGTCGCGCCTAACCGGCGATGGGCAATAAAAAACCCCTGAGCTGGAAGGCCAGGGGTTTTCTTTTCCCGGCCCGGATTCGCCATGCGCGAGTTCCGGGCAACGATATGCCTGCGGACTCAGCGCGAAAGCACCTCTTTAGTTGTGGCAGGCATATCGATCTCCTTGGTATGAAAAGGGTTGAATAAAACGAGCGCCAAGTTTCAGCCGGGAATGCCCGTGTGGTCAAGCAGGATCTCGATTCCAGCAACAACAACTGCATCGCGGTTGTTGCGCACAAACAACAGTGTGGTGCCACTGTGAGGTCGTACTTGGGGCCGCCGCATTCGGCGCAGGGCGTGTTTATGGGTCGTGAAACACCTTGAAATAGTTTTCACCGAATCTCAAATTTCTATGAACCAGGCGCTTCCGAGAATGCGCCAGTCGCTGTTGGATTAGGATCGGATCGTCTTCGTGCGGCCTTTGCCAGGCGATGCGCTGATCGAATGGGTCGTCCGGTGCCGGTTGAGCTGGCGGGTCGAACTCGCCCTGCTCGGCATCGGCCATCTCCCACAGCGGCGGGCCCCGGGCCGGCGCGATCGGCGGCGGTAAGGTCGGCTCGCCCCAGTGCGAGCGGATCTCGCGCACGGCGCAGGCGTCGGTGAGGAAGGCGATGATTCGCCTCTTGCCGCTACAACGAGGACAGACGAGCGCAATAACGCCGCCGCAGTTCCAGGCCCGAGCGGTCGGCCCTATTGAGGCGCACGCCGGCGTCGAGCGAGAAGCCGCCACCGTGATCCCATTTCGCCATCGTCTCGGCCTTTTCCGGTTCAAGCACACTGCGCCGGGCCAGCGCGCGCAGCAGACGACGGCAGACCTTGGCCTGAGCACTTCGTTGAGCCACTTCTGCTTGGATGCGCCGCTTTCGTGCAAGGTCGCCGCTCCTGAAGCGTCCGCCTCGAAGACGTCCTCGATGATAAGGCAGTGGAAATGCACCTACGGATTGAGCAGCGCGCCAAAGCGGCGGATGAAGGCCACCGCCCCGATGCGGGTCGATAGGTCGCGTGGGGTCGCCGGTATGTTCAAGCGGCCGAAGGGGTAACGGCAATCGATCGGTATGGACGGCTACCCGGGCAGCGATCTGGAAACCGAGGTAAGTACCCATGACGCAGAACCCGGAAAACACCAGGTAGCAAACCAGCTTGCCGGCAGGCGCACGGTGACCGGCATCAGCGGCGCGAACAACGACGTCTTGCTCAGCAGATAGGCAATCACCAGATAGACGCACATCTGCTACATCAGGCTGCCGGTCAGTGCCAGGTGATTGATTTCCTCGAGCATGCTCTGGATGTCCGCAAATGGATGGTGCCGATTCTACGATCTTGCCGCGACGACAGCTGTTCTCGATGCGGCAGGCTTGTTTTCGATCACGTTTTGATTGAGACTTGCCTGCATTTTCTGTTCAGGTCTCCATGCGGGCCTGCCTCCAGAATTCGCAGGTTACGTACGACGGAGAATCTCGGCCGCGTCAGATCACTTCGCGTTCCATACCCGCCCGTCAGCAATGATTCAATGAATTTTACAGAGTGATGGCGATGCCGGTTCGTGACCAATTTTTCTCCCGCCTACTGTGGCTGACCCTGGCCGGTGCGTTGTTGATCGTCTTGTGGCGCGTCGCGCCCTCATTGGTCGATGGTTTGATCCCGCGGGAGAATGCGGTACCGCGGGCGGTGACCGCTCGTGGCGACATCGCCGCCGATGAAAAGGCGACGATCGCCTTGTTCGAGAATAGCCGCGATTCAGTGGTGTTCATCACCACCAAAGCGCAAGTACGCGATTTTTGGAGCCGCAACGTATTCACCGTTCCACGCGGCACGGGGTCCGGTTTCATTTGGGATGACGCCGGCCACGTGGTGACCAATTTCCACGTCATTCAAGGGGCCAGCCAGGCGTCGGTGAAACTGGCCGACGGCCGCGACTACCGAGCGGCGCTGGTCGGCGCCTCGCCGGCGCACGATATCGCCGTGCTACGCATCGGCGTCGGTTTCAAACGGCCACCGCCGGTCCCGGTCGGCACCAGCGCCGATCTCAAGGTGGGTCAGAAAGTGTTTGCGATCGGCAATCCCTTCGGTCTGGACTGGACCTTGACCACCGGCATCATCTCGGCGCTCGACCGTTCATTGGGCGGTGAAAACGGTCAGAGCATCGAGCATCTGATCCAGACCGACGCCGCGATCAACCCCGGTAATTCCGGCGGGCCGCTGCTCGATTCGGCGGGTCGGCTGATCGGTATCAACACGGCGATCTACAGCCCGAGCGGAGCCAGCGCCGGCATCGGTTTCGCGGTGCCGGTGGATACCGTCAATCGCGTCGTCCCGCAACTGATTGCCGGTGGTCGCTATATTCGTCCGGCGCTGGGCATCGCCATTGATGAAAACCTCAACAACCGTTTGAAACGTTTGCTCGAAGTCGAGGGTGTCGTCGTTCTGCGGGTCGCCCCCGGGTCGGCGGCCGAAGCCGCCGGTTTGCGTGGCGCGACGCTATCGGCCGGCGGGGTCTTGAGCGCTGGTGACGTGATCACCGGCCTCGATGGCAAGCCGGTCGAAAGCGTCGGTAAATTGCTGGCGCGGCTGGATGATCACCGCGTTGGCGACACGGTGACCCTCGAAGTGCTGCGTGACGGACAGAAAATATCGGTCGCGGTGAGCTTGCAGCCGGGCGAATGAGCGTGTTTCAACAGTGACGCGGCGCTCTCGGAAAGATTCCGCTCAGACAAGGTCGCAAAGAGTCACCGTAGTGGCGCGAGCGGGAGCAAACGTCAGGGTTTCAACAGGGCAGGGTGGGGCAACAGGAGCCATCATTCATCATTCACCTGTTGATTTTGAATACAGAACCCGTGTCTTACGGCGCAACTGAGGAATACGGCAATGCGAGTCTTTCAAATTCAAGAGAATTGGGGAATCGACCACCTGCAACTTGCCGATCGTCCAGTGCCACGACCCCAACCGGGGCAGGTGTTGTTGCGGATGCTCGCTTCGTCACTCAATTATCGTGATCTGGTCGTTCCAGAACGCGGGTACGGCAATCTGACCGGCACGCTACCGCTGATTCCGATTTCCGATGGAGTTGGCGAGGTGGTGGAGGTCGGGGTCGACGTCACCCGGGTCAAGGTCGGCGAACGAGTTTGCCCGATTTTCTTTCAGGACTGGATTGCCGGCCAGCCGGACGCGACCCGTTTGAGCCGTTCCTTGGGCGGTCCTCTCGATGGCACGATGTGCGAATTGATGTGCTTGCCGGAGCAGGGGGTAGTGAATGTGCCGGCGTATCTCTCCGATATCGAAGCGGCCTCTTTGCCTTGTGCCGCGCTCACGGCCTGGAGCGCGGTGATCACGGAAGGCGCGGTCCGGCCTGGCGAGCACGTGTTGGTGCAAGGCTCCGGCGGGGTGGCGTTGTTTGCGTTGGCGTTTGCCAAACAGGCTGGCGCGCGGGTGACGGTCATTTCTTCGGCGGACGATAAAATCGAGCGCCTCAAAGCAATGGGCGCTGACGCGACGATCAACTATCGCACGACCCCCGAATGGCACAAGCTGGCTCGCGAAACGACAGGCGGTCGCGGTTTCGATCAGATCATCGAGCTCGGCGGCGAGAAGACCTTGCCGCAATCGTTGCGCTGCATCCGCCCCGGCGGGACGCTGTCGATGATCGGTGTGCTGTCAGGCGCGCAACTTTCGGCGTCTCTTGGCTTGATCATCACCCGGCAAGTACGTTTGCAGGGAATCAGTGTCGGTAATCGGGACGGTTTCGAAGCCATGCTTAGGGCAATGGCACAGGTCCGCCTGCCGGTGGTGGTCGACCGGGTTTTCGCTTTTGAGGAATTGAAACAGGCGCTGGATTACCTGAGAAGCGGCGCGCAGTTCGGGAAAATCTGCATTGCGCATTGATTCGTTGATTGATTGACCGAGAACCCATGGACCGGCGGTAGGTGATCGCCTGTCCATTGATCGCCTACGGCTACCATCAGCCCTCGAGAGTCAGATTTGTACTCGCGCAGAGGATTGAAAGAGTGAGGAAGATCGGTGGCGATGACCGGCAGGTGGGCATTTTTTCCTTGACATTCAATGCTCTCACGGGTAGATTCGCCCCTCTCTTCGCTGAGCCAGCCAACGGGTAGCAGAACCGGATCAATTTGTCGTTGCCCAGTGCTTATCAGTGCGGGCCCCGTCGTACCCTGGCAATCGTCGGTCTACGTCCATTTGCCAATCCCTTCCTGTCTGGTCGATCAAGATGCCGAACTCCGCCGTCCATGCGGCCAAGCCAACAGTCTCCGGCAGATTCGACCCAATGTTCACCAAACGCCTGCAACCAAGCCTGCGGTCGATTTTGTCGGTCGCTTGGTTGCTGGGCCGTTCCAGTGAAACTTAGAAAATCGAAAGACCCTCCCATGCAAACTGACCGTAGTACCGAACTGAAAAATTGCCTGGCGCGAAGAATACTCGTTCTCGACGGCGCGATGGGCACGATGATCCAACGCCATGGCCTGCAGGAAGCGGATTACCGCGGCAGCCGGTTCATCGACCACCCGCACGATCTGAAAGGAAACAACGACCTGCTGCTGTTGTCCCGTCCCGAGATCATCCGGGCAATCCACGGCGAATACCTGGCAGCTGGCGCCGACATCATCGAGACCAATACGTTCAACTCGACGCGTGTGTCGCAGGCTGACTACCACCTGGAAAGCATAGTTCATGAATTGAATTTCACCGGCGCGCGATTGGCCCGAGAAATCTGCGACGAGTTCACCGCCCGGGATCCGGACAAGCCGCGTTTCGTCGCTGGGGTCATCGGTCCGACCTCGCGCACGGCCTCGATTTCACCCGACGTCAATGACCCGGGGTTTCGCAATACCAGTTTCGACGAACTGGTGGCCAATTATGGCGAAGCGGTGCGTGGCCTGTGCGAAGGCGGCGCCGACATCCTGCTGGTGGAAACGGTTTTTGATACCCTGAATGCCAAAGCCGCGCTGTTCGCCATCGCCGAATACTTCGACAGCATGGGCAGACGATGGCCGGTGATGATCTCCGGAACGATCACCGATGCTTCGGGACGGACGCTATCCGGACAGACGGCCGAAGCGTTCTGGAATTCGCTGAACCATCTGCGACCGTTGAGTTTTGGTCTCAATTGCGCGCTGGGCGCGGCCGAGCTGCGCCAATACGTCGAGGAATTATCGCGGATTTGCGATTGTTTCATCTCGGCGCATCCGAATGCGGGATTGCCGAACGCCTTTGGCGGCTACGACGAAACGCCGGAGCAACTGGCTGCCGAAATCGCCGATTGGGCGCGTCAAGGCTTCGTGAACATCGTTGGCGGCTGTTGCGGCACCTCGCCGGCGCATATCGCGGCCATCGCCCGGCAAGTGGCCGGCATCACCCCACGAGCGGTGCCGCGGGTGGCTGGCAAATTGCGCTTGTCAGGGTTGGAGCCGCTCAATATCGGTCCGGACTCGCTGTTCGTCAATGTCGGTGAGCGGACCAACGTCACTGGATCGCGGGTCTTCGCACGAATGATCCTCGAAGGACGATTCGACGATGCGCTGGCGGTTGCGCGTCAGCAGGTCGATAACGGCGCGCAGGTGATCGACATCAACATGGACGAGGCGATGCTTGATTCGAAGGCGGCGATGGATCGCTTTTTGAAGCTGATCGCCAGCGAGCCGGACATCGCGCGCGTACCGATCATGCTCGATTCGTCGAAGTGGGAGGTGATCGAAGCCGGGTTGAAGTGCATCCAGGGCAAGGGGATCGTCAACTCGATCTCGATGAAGGAGGGCGAAGCGGCTTTCCTGAACCAGGCCCGTCTGGCGCGCCGTTACGGCGCGGCGGTGGTGGTCATGGCCTTCGACGAGCGTGGTCAAGCCGACACCTTGGCCCGCAAGACCGAAATCTGCGCCCGCGCCTATCATTTGCTCACTGAACAAGCCGATTTCCCGCCTGAAGACATCATTTTTGATCCGAACATTTTCGCCATCGCCACCGGTATCGAGGAGCACAACAATTACGCGGTCGATTTCATCGACGCCTGTCGCTGGATTCGCGTCAATCTGCCGGGCGCACAGATTTCCGGCGGCGTTTCGAACGTCTCGTTCTCGTTCCGTGGCAACGACCCAGTGCGCGAGGCAATCCATACCGTTTTCCTCTATCACGCGGTGCGCGCCGGCTTGTCGATGGGGATCGTTAATGCCGGCATGCTTGGCGTTTATGATGATCTCGACCCTCTGCTGCGCGACAAGGTCGAGGACGTGGTGCTCAACCGCCGTCCGGATGCCGGCGAAGCGCTGGTCGAATTCGCCCAGACCGTTCGTGAAGGCCAGGCGCGGGATAGCGGACCGGATCTGTCCTGGCGCGAGCTGCCGGTGCAGGAGCGGCTGACGCATGCGCTGGTCAAGGGCATCACCGACTACGTCGTCGCTGATACGGAGGAATGCCGCGCCGCGCTGGAAGCGGCGGGCAAGCCGCCGCTGTCGGTGATCGAAGGGCCGTTGATGAATGGTATGAACGTTGTTGGCGACCTGTTCGGCGCCGGCAAGATGTTCCTGCCCCAGGTGGTCAAGTCGGCACGGGTGATGAAGCAGGCGGTGGCGCACCTGATCCCGTACATCGAAGCGGAAAAATTGCGTAGCGGCATCGGCAGCAAGGGGCGGATCGTCATCGCTACGGTCAAGGGTGACGTGCACGACATCGGCAAGAACATCGTCGGCGTTGTTCTGGGGTGCAACGGTTATGAAGTCATCGACCTAGGGGTGATGGTGCCATGCGACAAGATTCTGCACGCGGCACGCGAGTACGGCGCGCAGGCGGTCGGCCTGTCGGGTCTGATCACACCGTCGCTCGAGGAGATGAGTCACGTCGCCGCCGAAATGCAGCGGCTCGGTTTTAGTAGTGAACAGCCTGGTCAAACGGCGGTGCCGCTGTTGATCGGCGGGGCGACGACCAGTCGCGCGCATACCGCGATCAAGATCGCACCGAATTACAGCGGGCCGGTGGTTTATGTCCCTGACGCCTCGCGGGCTGTCGGCGTAGTCACCAAACTGCTGTCGATCGACCACGCCGAGTCCTTCCGCAACGAACTCGTCGCCGATCATGAAAAAGTGCGCGCACAACACGCCAGGAAAAAAAGTTTGCCGTTGCTGCCCTTGCCAGCGGCTCGTCAGCGGCGTTTCGCCTGGAACAGCGATCCGGCGTATCGGCCAGTAGCGCCGAAACACCCGGGCGTTCATGTTATTAAGGACATCGATCTGGCGATGCTCGCCGAGTACATCGATTGGGGACCCTTTTTTCAGACCTGGGATCTGGCCGGTGCGTACCCGAAAATCCTCGACGATGCCGTGGTCGGCGCCACCGCTCGTGCCGTGTTCAATGATGCGCAGACAATGTTGAAGGCGATCATCGCCGAGAAATGGCTGCACGCCAACGCCGTTTTCGGGCTCTTCCCGGCCAACGCGGTCGGCGACGACATTGAAATCTACCGCGACGAAAGCCGTAGTGAAACGGCCATGGTCTGGCACGGTCTTCGCCAGCAGCAGGAACGACCGGCCGACAAACCGCATTACTGCCTGAGCGATTTCATTGCCGAAGCGGGGACCCCCGACTGGATCGGCGGCTTCGCCGTCAGCGCCGGGTTTGGAATCGAAGACAAACTGAGCGAATTCGCCGCCGCCAATGATGATTATCGCGCCATCCTGCTCAAGGCACTGGCCGACCGTCTGGCCGAGGCATGCGCCGAATGGCTGCACGAGCGGGTACGTCGTGAAGACTGGGGTTACGCCAGCGAAGAGGCTCTCGATCGGCAGGCGTTGATCCACGAGAATTATCAGGGCATCAGGCCAGCACCCGGATATCCGGCGTGCCCCGACCATACCGCCAAAGGCGCGCTGTTTGCCTTGCTCGACGCACCGGGAACCGCCGGCGTGCGGATCACCGAGTCCTGTGCCATGATTCCGGCGGCAGCGGTGGCCGGCTTTTACCTAGCCCATCCTCAAGCTCGCTATTTTGCGGTCAGTAAAATTGCTGATGATCAACTGGAAGACTGGGCACGACGTGCCGGCCTGAGCCGGGCCGATGCCGCCTATTGGCTGGCGCCGCTGCTCTGAGCGTCGATTGATGACGCTCGGCGCACCGATGAGCGCAGCGAGACTTCCCGACTTCGTCGAGCTCGACGCCGACCTCGCGGCAAGGACGACTCTCGCCTTGCCCGGTCGCGCGGCGCTGCTGGCGACCATTCGGTCGATTGATCAGTTGCGTCAGGTCAGGGCGCTGACCGCTGACGGCCGGCGCCGTTTCATCCTCGGCTCGGGCAGCAACATCGTCCTGACCGGCGATTTCGACGGCTTGTTGTTGCAACCGGCATTCAGCGGCCGGCAACTGATCGGTGAGGATGCCGACGCTTGGTACATCCGGGCCGGTGCTGGCGAAAACTGGCATGCGCTGGTGCATTGGACACTGGAGCAGGGTTGGCCCGGTCTGGAGAATCTGGCACTGATTCCCGGATCGGTAGGCGCGGCGCCTGTGCAGAACATCGGCGCCTATGGTCTTGAATTGTCTGATCGTTTCCTGTCGCTCGAGACTTTCGATCTGGCTACTGGCCGACTGCGGCGACTCGATCGCGCCGAATGCCGCTTCGCATACCGGGACAGCATCTTCAAACAGCAAGGCTGGCATCTCGAAGGGCGTCAGGTGATCATCAACGTCACATTCCGCTTGCCGAGAGCCTGGCAGCCACTAACCGGTTACGCCGATTTGGCCAGCGAACTCGATCGGCGACAGCTCGCTTCACCGACCGCGCGACAAGTGGCCGAGGCGGTGATGGCCATACGGCAAAGAAAATTACCCGACCCGACACGGCTGCCCAACGCCGGCAGTTTTTTCCAGAATCCATTGATGTCGGCAGCCGATGCAGACCAGTTGGCCCAAAAGCATCCGTCGCTGCCTCGTTATCCGCAGCCCGATGGCCGCGTCAAGCTCGCCGCCGCCTGGCTGATCGAACACAGCGGCTGGAAAGGACAAGACCTTGGACCGGTCGGGATGTACGAGAAGCAGGCACTAGTACTGGTAAACCGGGGTGGCGCACGCGGGGCGGATGTGATCGCTTTGACCCAGGCCGTCCAGGCCAGCGTACGGCAACGCTTCGGCATCGAACTGACTCCCGAGCCGGTGATACTGTAAATTCGCCCGATCCAGTCTGACGGCCTCGGCCGCAATGACATCAGCTCTCAGCTCGACAGCGGACGGCAGCCAGGATTCACCGAAGCCAGTCTTTTTCTATTGTGACGCTTGGCTTGGATGTATTACATTTTACATAATAAAAATTATACGAACTGTAACCTGCACAATTGCGTTGTGATGCTGGCGTTGTTTGTTTCAAGTCAAGACCTTCCGCTGGTTCTTGACTGTTTCATGCCGCGACACGATTTGACAGGTCGTTAACCTTTCGGCGTAGGCCTGCGCGGATGTTTTCGCCGATCTCATTCAGGACGGTGATTTGT
>JAEUOJ010000042.1 GCA_016789495.1 Accumulibacter sp.
TTATCGGCTCGTTTCTTGCTTATCACATCGACCCGTGACGGCGACGAATAATCCCTCGCCCGGTACTGCGGGAAAGGTCTCCGCTGGCCTTGTGCTTACTGGACGCCAATGCCGATCACTATCACCAGGAGGAACTCGAAATGAGGAAATTGTTGAGCACGTTGTCATTGGCGCTGACACTTGGCCTGTCGTCGACTGCCCAGGCCAGCCTGCAGCAATTGAGCAATCTGTTCGTCTTCGGCGACAGTCTGTCGGACGGCGGCAACAGCGGCTTGCTGACCCAGGCGGCAACCGGCGGCGCGATCACCTTTCCGCCGGCGCCGTATGCCGGCGGTCGCTATTCCAACGGGCCGGTCGCCGTCGAGCAATTGTGGCAGCGCTACAACCCCGGCGACACCAGTTTCAGACCCTCGCTGGCCGGCGGCACCAACTATGCCATCGGCGGGTCGACCAGCGGTCTGGAAAGCTATAACTCGATCAATCCGAACACCGGCGCGTTGGCGCCGGCTTTTCAGCAAAAGGGCAATGCCTGGCAGTTGGCCACTTTTGCCGCGCAACAGCCGGTTTTCGACCCGGCCACCTCGCTGTTCGTCGTCTGGCTGTTCCCGAATGACGTCTTCAGTTGGTCGCAGACCGGCCAATTGCCTGGCACCGCCACCGGCGCGCCTGGCGTTCCCGGTAACCTCAATCAGTTGATCGGTAACGGTATCAACAACATCATCACCACCGTCACCACCTTGGCCGCTTACGGCGGGCGGCATTTCCTGGTACCGAACATGCCCGATATCAGCCTGACGCCAGCCTTTTCCGGCAATGCCGATCTGAGCATGCTGAGCCACGCTTTCGACGCCAACCTCGCTCTGGCACTGAGCGGTTTACAAGCATTAATCCCGTCGATCGAGATCGTCCAGTTCGACACCAACGCCGCTTACGCGGAGGTGATCGCCAACAAAGCCTCCTACGGGCTGACCGACGTTAGTACCGCCTGTCTGTCATCCCCGACGTGTGATCCGAATACCTGGCTATTCTGGGATGGCGTGCATCCGACAGCCAAAGGACATGAGATTCTCGCCGCCAAGTTCAAGGCGGCCATTCCCGAGCCGTCGTCGATCGTCCTACTGGCGGTAGCGCTGTTTACTTTCGGTGCCGCGCGGCGGCAGCGGTAAAGAACGATCGCTTTCGCGGCTGGACACACGCCGCGGAGTGGTCTTCATCGGCCGACAGGTGGTTGACCAACGGGGTCATCTTTCTGGAGCCGTGTCGTTTTTACTTGATGATTGGGGGGCGGTCCTGACACGGTGGTTTCGTCCGCCATCAGCGATCGAGACTGGCCGTGTCGATGCCTGCTTCGGGGCAGTCCTCCGTTTTGCTTTTTTCAATGAGTCATCTCGATGAACGACGACATCGTCCGTATTTACCATAACAACCGCTGCTCCAAGAGCCGGGCGGCATGCCATATCCTCGCCGCCGCCGGTTTGCCGACCGAGGTGATCGATTATCTGAACAACCCGCCGAGCCGTGAAGAACTGGTCGAAGTGCTGGCTTTACTGAAGATGAAGCCGGCGGAAATCGTCCGTCGCGGTGAAGCGCTGTTCAAGGAACACTACGCCGGACAGACCCTGACCGACGATCAATGGCTGGACGCGTTGCTGGCACACCCGATTCTGATTGAACGACCGATCGTCGTCCGCGGTGGCAAGGCGGTGATCGGTCGCCCGCCGGAAAAAGTGCTCGAACTACTCTAGCTGTAGAGAGCCTTCGGTCGCCGGGCCGGCGACCGAAGGGGGGTCAACCCGGATTCACGGCGTCGGCTTGGCGGACCACGAATCGCGCAGCGTCACCGTGCGGTTGAATACCGGCGCACCCGGTCGTGAATCGACGCGATCGGCCACGAAATAGCCGTGCCGTTCGAATTGGAAACTCTGTTCGGCATCGACCTGCCGCAACGCGGGTTCGAGCCAGGCCGTAATCACCCGCCGACTGGCGGGGTTGAGATCGTCACGAAAGTCGCGCTCGCTGCCAACGGGATCGCCCGAACGATGGGCGCCGGGTGAGGGCACGGCGAACAAGCGGTCGTAGAGCCGCACCTCGGCGCGGCAGGCGCCGGCCACCGACAGCCAGTGCAGATTGCCCTTGACCTTGTGCGCGTCGGCGCCCGGCGTGCCACTCTTCGAATCCGGGAAATACTCGGCATGAACGGCGCTGATCGCACCACTGGCATCACGTTCGAAACCGGTGCATTTGACGACGTAACCGTAACGCAGTCGCACCGCGTTGCCGGGGTACAGCCGGTGGTAGCCTTTGCTCGGCTGTTTCATGAAATCTTCGCGCTCGATCCACAATTCGCGACCAAAAGGCAGCGCCCGCTTGCCAAGCTCCGGTTTGAGCGGATGATTCGGTGCCAGACAGTCTTCACTTTCTCCGGCCGGATAATTGTCGATCACCAGTTTCAACGGATCGAGGATGGCAATCCGCCGTTCCGCGCACTCATTGAGCGTCTCGCGCATGCAGTCCTCGAGCAGCGAATACTCGATCAGCGAGTCGGAACGCGAAACGCCGACCCGCTCGGCGAACAGCCGGAACCCGGCCGCCGGATAACCACGCCGGCGCGCGCCAACCAGGGTCGGCAGACGTGGATCATCCCAGCCGTCGACGTGCCGCTCCTCGACCAACTGGATCAGCTTGCGTTTCGAAAGAACGATATAGGTCAGATTGAGCCGCGAGAACTCGATCTGTTGCGGCAGCGGACGTTGCAGCAGGCCGCCTTCGGCCAGCCGTTCGAGCAACCAGTCGTAGAACGGCCGCTGGTCGGCAAATTCGAGCGTGCAGATCGAATGGGTGATGTTTTCTAATGCGTCCTCGATCGGGTGAGCGTAGGTATACATCGGGTAAACGCACCAACGGTCGCCCGTGTTGTGATGGCTGGCGTGGCGGATGCGGTAGATCGCTGGATCTCGCAGATTGATGTTGGCCGCCGCCATGTCGATCTTCGCCCGCAGGACATGGGCGCCATCAGGAAATTCGCCGTTTTGCATCCGTCGAAAAAGGTCCAGGTTTTCCGCCACCGAGCGCCCGCGGAATGGCGAATCGCTGCCCGGTTCGGTGAGCGTGCCGCGACGGGCGCGCATTTCCTCGGCACTCTGACTATCGACGTAGGCATGGCCGCTACTGATCAAGTATTCGGCAAAGCGGACCATCCACTCGAAGTAATCGGACGCGAAATAGAGATGATCTTCTCCACCGCCGCCGGCGTTCTCCGCCTCCCAGGAAAAACCCAGCCAGCGCACCGAATCGATGATCGAATCGACATATTCCTGCTCTTCCTTCTCCGGATTGGTATCGTCGAAGCGCAAATGACAACGGCCACCATAATCCTGCGCCAAGCCAAAATTCAGGCAAATCGACTTGGCATGGCCAAAATGAAGATAGCCATTCGGCTCTGGGGGAAAACGCGTGCGGATACGCGCCGGGTCGACACCGCCGATCAATTGTTGATCGGCCGGACCGGGGCGCCCGGACCAGCGACGCTCGGCGTATTTACCGGTGGCCAGATCGGCTTCGATGAGGTTGCGGATGAAGTTGCTGCCGGCGAGTGGAAGACTGTCGGCGAAATTGTGGGGCGTTTGACTCGGCATGCAGGTCATCCTTGAAGCGGTAAGGCTCGCATTTTACCTGCCGATCGCGCAAGCACGCTCACCAAACGGCGGTTACTTGCGAGTCTCGGAGCCGAATGGCTGCCTGGCGGCCAGCGCGTCCGCCCTCCCTTCGAAAGCGGCAACCATCGTCGTCGCCAGCGGTACAACCACCATCTGCACGAATGGAATCAGCAACAATGAAGCCGCTTCACAGTCGAGCGCGAAGTCAACCTGGCAACGCGTCGGGCTGACCGGGGTGAACGCCCACTTGACTTCGAAGTGCCGAAACGGCGGATCGGAGGAAACGACGGTGATCCTTTGCGGACGTTCGAGGGTCGTCCGACTGCGAAAGCGTTGCGACATCAGCCCGACAACGAGCGTCTGTTCGGTCTGGTAGCCGTTATCGTCGCGGGCGATGATCGTTGCCCGCTGCATCAACGGCAGAAATTCGGGGTAACGTTCAACATCGGCGACGATGTCGAATAACCGTTCCGCGGGATGATCGATCAAGCGGCTTTGTCGATGTCCAGGCATCTCATATTATTCCGCTGGCGGCGGGTTAAATCAACCGCCCCTGCGCGAACGGCGAAGATTTCCGAGTTTTCGGTCGCCAGGCTCGAGGCGCCGTCCCAACATTAAGAAAAAGATGAAGATATCGGCGCGCGGATTGGCTGCGTATGCGGCGGTTTTCGCTTGCCGCCGGCCTGTCCGAGGCGAACGCCGGCCCCTGTCTGGTCCGAATTTTCCCGTGCTTCCACCCACACCCCGATGCGCTGGGTGTCCTGAAGGCACGTTCCATCCCATTCATCGATTCTCGGTTTATCCTTATCTCAGGGATCGCTGGTGGAAAAAAAGGATTCCTTGGTCGTCCGGGTGGCAGGCGGCGCAGGCTTTATCCGTGCCCGCAACCTTTTCCAGGTGCGACCGGCGATTTCGACCACCAGCAAGGCCAATCCGACGAGGGTGCCCGGATTGTAGGCGACGATGCCCTGTCGCTCCCGGCGATGGCTCATCCAGGTCCGTTTGTAAGGATCGTCGCCAATCAGAAAATCGACTTCCTCGACCTGGTCGACGTCGATGACATGACGCATGAGATGCGCGGTAAGTACCGTTCCCGGCGAGTAGGCGGCGAATTCCTCATGGTAGGCCACTTTATAGATGTATGCCTTGCCCTGCCAAACGTACCACAACTGTCCCGCGATCACTCGGCCCTGCAAGCGAGCGAAACCAAGTCGCAGGCAACCGTGGTCAGCCAGATACCGAATCAGTGATGGAACGAACTGCGGATACGGCTCAGGTTGTTTCCAACTTGCCGAATAAACTTCATCAAAGTCAGCGATAAAACGCTCGATATCCTCCTTTGTCGAGACGATTTCCAGACTGCCACCTTCGGCAAGGAATCGTTTAAAACTGCGACGAATCGAACTGCGTAGACTGGCCCGGCGCGTCTTCAAATAATCCTCCCAGTTTCCCTCGACTTTCAAATACCAGTTGCCGAAACAAAAATAGGAGAACGGAATCCAGTCGTTGGCCTTGAGTGCGTTGATCAAGGCCTTGAAGGCTGGAGAAAGGGGGTCCATAGGTGAAAACTGCATTAAATCAGGAATTTTGTTATCGTTCTTGATCGCATTGACGATAAACTCTAAACCAAGAAAATCGGCATTCTTATGAACCAATGGGGTATATAAAGGAGTGTAATAATTACTCAGTGCTACGATCTTATTGACGATTCCGTTATTTAAAAATCTGACGGGGAGAATCAATTGAGGGACTTGTTTATCGGCGATGAAATAATATCGGTTTTCATCTTTGGAGCACACATTTTCCTCGAGAATGGAAAACCAATCGACTGAGGTTTCCAGGCCATTCATGCCGGAAACTTCTGTCAGGTTGTACGATGCGGCGGCAAAAGAGCCAATGTTGTTGTTATGGCTCACGCCGCCGACACGCGAGCCGGACGATTTATCCTCGGCCGATTTGAAAATTCTTCGCCACCAGGCACGTGCAAACGAAAATGCGGATAGATAAGCATGATTTCTGAACATTTGCAGGTTCTGCATCGTACAGGTGAACGTAGCCCATTCCTTCTGGTCGCTGGTGGCATTGGTGTAAAACTCGATGGTTTTCCGCTCGGATTCATTCAATTGCTCTTCTATGACTCTATAAAGCAGCAGTCGACCTGGCGCAAATCGTGAAATTGACTCGTCATAGGTCGTTTTCAGGCAAACGATCATCTGTTGATTGGTGATCACCAGTCGCGAAGAAGCCAGATGCTCTCCTACATAGAGTTCATAGACTGCCGCTTGGCCGCTGG
>JAEUOJ010000073.1 GCA_016789495.1 Accumulibacter sp.
ATCCAGACTGTTAGTCGGCGCTGACGGACGTGAATCATGGATTCGTAGCACCAGCGGCCTGCCGGCACAGAACACCGACTACGGCGAAATGGGCGTAGTCGCCAACTTCAGTTGCCGGCTCCCGCATCGAGGAATCGCCCGACAATGGTTTCGCGCCGATGGTATACTCGCTTGGTTGCCATTGGCCGGCGATCGACTGTCGATAGTCTGGTCCACCTCGGAAGCACACGCTCACAAACTGAGGTCCCTGTCACCTGAAGCGCTCTGTCATCGCGTTGCCGCCGCCGGACAACACGCCCTCGGCGATTTCGAACTGCTGACGCCCGCCGCTGTCTTTCCTCTACGGTTGATGCGCGTCCCACAAACGATCGCTCCGAGGTTGGCACTGATAGGCGACGCCGCGCACGGCATCCATCCCTTGTCGGGTCACGGCATCAATCTCGGCTTCCAGGATGCCAAAGCCCTCGCCGACCTGCTGCTCGACACTCCCGACTGGCTGGATATCGGTGACGAACGACGACTGGCACGCTATCAACGCGAACGTCGTGAAGAGACTTTGCTGATGCAATGGGTCACCCATACGCTTCAGCAACTCTTCCGACATCACCTTCCCGGCTTGAAGACCCTGCGCAACTTGGGAATGAACGCCACCAACCGTTTACCGATCCTGAAGAACACCCTGGTCCGCTACGCCATCGGCGCGCTTTGACTGACCAGTTTCCCGGAGAATAAAGATGTTCAGATTATCCCACCTGCTGCCCGTTGCACTGTCCACCACCCTGAGCCTGACTGTTCTGGCAGACGAAGCCTCGGTTAAAAAAGCCATCGAAAGCAAGTTGGGTGGGACGGTCACCAGCGTCACCAAGACCTCTTATCTCGGCCTTTACGAAGTGTATGTTGACGGACAAATCGTATACACCGATGAAAAAATTTCGGTACTTTTCGCCGGCGACCTGATCGACGGCAAGACGCTGAAATACGTCACCCGCGAAAGAATGCAAAAACTCTCGGCCATAAAATTCTCCGAACTGCCGTTGCATCTGGCCGTTAAACAAGTGCGTGGTGATGGTAAGCGAACGTTCGCCAGCTTCGAAGACCCGAATTGCGGCTACTGTAAACGCCTGGCGAAAGATCTCGCCAAGCTCGACAACGTCACTATCTATACCTTCCTCTATCCGATTCTTTCGCCGGATTCACTTGAAAAATCCAATAAAATCTGGTGCGCCAGTGATAAGGCCAAAGCGTGGAACGAGTGGATGATAGACGGCAAGACTCCAGGAGGTCGGGGTGACTGCGATACCACCGCCGTCAATAAAACGGTCGAACTGGGTCGCAAATTAAACATCAGTGGCACACCAACTTTGTTTTTTCTTGATGGAGAACGCATTCCGGGTGCCATACCCATAGCCAAAATTGAGCAAAAACTGTCGCAAGCGACTGTCAATAAGTAATCATGAACGTGCCACACTGGCGATGGCTCCGTTCGTTTTCTTATGCAGAGAAGGTCGCGAGGGAATGCGTCGTAGTCAGTCGTGCAGACGAGCGGCGCGCCCCTGGCCTGCAAGGCCACCCCCCAGAAAACACCGGCTTGGCGAGCAGCCCGCTTCAAACGGTTGACTACCTACCCCTTGTCCCCGAAGATAGCCTGGTCATCTTCGCGCAACAGCTTCGGTCACTGGCTGACGTCGTCTACTTTGGCTGCCGTGACCGACGCGGGATGAGCCAGGCCGCTATTCCCGTCGGCGCCGACATATGAATCTTCATGCCGGGATCGAAAGGTTGGACCACTGTGTCATGAAGTAGAGGCGCAGCATGGTTTCCAGGCAGCGCGGCCGGCTCCCTTGCCCGTTTTCGGGTAGCGGCTCGATCCGCGCTAGCCGCGTCGGCCACTACACCACCGCTTAATTTCCTCCAGAAACCGTTCGTGCTTCGTCTTCCTCTTCTTCCCGGCTTCGGCCAGCATCGCAAAAGAGATTTGTTTCATGTCGTTCCGTGCGGGCATCCTTTGATCACGCTGGCAATTTTACCCAGCCCAGCCTATGCGCTCGGCTTCATCAGAGAACCTCTAGCGTGGAACGAGCAGACTGGCGACTTCGGCGAGGTCCTTTTCGGCGAGAATGCCGCTGACGGCCTTGAGCTGGAGAATGGCGGCCAGCACTTCGTAACGGGCTTGCGCCAAATCGCGCTTGGCCGAGTAGAACAACCGTTCGGCGTCGAGCACCTCGGTATTGGTGCGGATACCGGCAGACAGGCCGCGCCGGGCCCCTTCGGTAGCCACGGCGCTGGCGTCCACCGCCTGCTGATAGGCGGCGACCTTGTTGCCACCGGTCTGGACGGCGAGGAAGAGTCGCCGGATCTCGACGCGTAGTTCGCTGACTGCGGCTTCGAGTTCGGCCTGCGCGCGGCTGCGGGTGGCAACGGCCTGGCCACTTTGCGCGATGACCCGACCACCGGCCAGCAGCGGAATGGTCAGTTGTACGCCGAGGGTCCTCAGGTCGGTGCGCTGGTCGAGGGTGGACAAGCTTTCGTTCTCCGCTCGCTGCACCCGGCCGACCAGGTCGAGTTGCGGCAGGTGCCCCGAACGGAGCCGATCGACGTCGAGGTCGGCGAATTCGTAGTTTTTGCGGCGCGAGCGGATTTCGGGACTATGTTCCTGAGCCATCGCGTACCATTCGTCCAGTTCGGCCGGCAGGACGCCGGTCGGCTGGAAATCGGCCCGCAGCGGCCATAATTCGCCCGGCGTGGCCCCCGTCATTTCTTGCAGTTTGTGTCGGGCCACCGACAAGCGGTCGAGCGCGTCGGCCTGTCCCGCCCGCGCCAGTTGTAGTCTGGATTCGGCCTCGGCGATTTCGGTGACCGTTCCCTCGCCCGCCCGGCGCCGGCGTTCGGCCAATTGGCGCTGCTCGGCGTAGGCCGCCACCTCGGCTTCGCTCAAGGCCAGTTTTTCCATGGCCAGCAGGGCGTCGAAGTAGGCCGAGACCAGACGCATCGCCAGTTCGGCGTCCTTTTTATCGAAGATGGCATCGCTGTAGGCCGCCTGGACATGGCCCTGACGATAGCGGACGATCGAGTCGTAGTTGAACAGCGGTTGCCGCAAAGTCAGCGCCAGCGAGCGATCGCGGTAGTCGAGATCCTGCGTGCTGTTGGTCGCCGACCTTTGTATAAATCGACGCTCTCCCCGGTTGCTCGACCAGGAGCCGGTGATCGCCACCACCGGCAGCAAACCGGATCGGCCGAGATCGATGGCGTATTGGCCGGCATCGCGCTCAAAACGGGCGGCACGAAACGTGGGATCGTTTTGCCGTGCCGACTGATAGGCCTCGAGCAGGCCGACCGCCGAACCGGCCGTTGAAAAAGCGGCCAGAGCAACCGTCAACCAGGCCCGGCACGCGTGTCGAATGCTCATTCGTCTCACTCTTCGGTCATCGCGGAACGCATGCGATCCGCCAGGGGTTTGAACAGGTAATTGAGCAGCGTGCGCTCACCGGTCTTGATGAACACTTCGGCCGGCATACCGGCCTTGATTTCGTGAGCATGCAATTTGCGCATGCCTTCCTCGGTGACACTGACCTGGCCGCGATAGAACGGGGGAATCTTCCCTTCCCGGTCGTTGGTCGCATCGGCGGCGACCAGGGTGAAAGTGCCCGGGATCTGCGGAGTCGTTCTCTGGTTGAACGCCGGAAAGGTGATGTCCACCGGCGAACCAACCCGCACTTTGTCGATCATCGTGGAGGGTATTTGCACATCGATCCGCAACGGCTCGTTTTTGGGAACGATGTCCATCAGCGGCAATCCCGGCGAGAGCACGCCGCCGACGGTATGGACGGCAAGGCCGACGACGATGCCGTCGGCAGGCGAGCGGATCTCGGTATGCGCCAGATCGAACGCCAGGCCTCGCAGGCGGCTGTCAAGCGAGGTCGCTTCCTTTTGCACCTCGGACAGACCGCTTTCGACCTCGCGTCCATACTCCTGCTGACGGGCGACGATGCGCAACCGCGTTTCGGCGATCGTTTGCCGGGTCCGGCCGAGATTGCCGAAGTCTTCGGCTATCGCGCCGTTCAATTGCGCCAGCAGCCGTTCCTGTTCGGACAATCGGTTGCGCGGCAGGTAGCCATCATCGGCCAGTTCGCGCAAGCCTTTGATTTCTTCAAGCAACAGCTTGAGCTGGGCTTCCTTGGCGCTTTTGCTCTCCTCGAGACCCTTGGCGTAGGACTGCAAACCGGCCAGCGTACTTTTCAACACGCCGACTTCGGCCTCGAGACCGCTTCGACGGGACTGAAACAGTTGTTTGTGCACGTCCATGGCGCTGATCGCCCGCGGGTCACTGCCAGCCTGCAACAGTTCGTCCGGAAAAACGATCGCCGGGCGATTGGCGGCTTCCGCCAGCAGGCGCGCCTCGGCCGCTTTGGCGACGAACCATTGGCTACGCGCCATTTCGTACTGCGAACGGGCGGTAGTCGGGTCCAGACGAACCAGCAGATCGCCGTTTTTCACTTCATCGCCATCCTTGACCAGGATGGCCTCGATCATGCCGACGGAAAGGTTCTGCACGGTTTTACGATTGCCGATGACCACCACTTGTCCGTTGGCCGGCACTCCTTGATCGAGCGGAGCCAGCCCCGCCCAGAGCATGAAACCACCGAAACCGAGCGCAAGAACCCACCAGCCCCAGCGCGAAACGCGGCGGTGGTTGATGTCGATGCCGGCTGATGTCGTGGGAGCCTTGCCGTCGAAAACCACCGACACATCGCTGATTTCGTTGTTCGCCGCTCGTTTGAAAGGGTTATACGCCATGGGACGGGCCAGAATTCATCGTGTAAGAGGAAACCACGGGCAACGACGGCGACGTCCCGCTCGGCTTGGCCGGCGGAGTCGACGGCGTGCCCCCACGTAATGCCGCCAGGATCTGTTCCCGTGGGCCATGCGCCTTCACCGTCCCCTCGTGCATCACCAGGATGCTGTCGGCCACCGCCAGGGTGGTCAGCCGGTGAGTGATGATCACCACCGTCCGCTTTCTGGTCTTCAGACGTTGAATCGTCGCCGCCAGCGCCATTTCGCCCTGATCGTCGAGATTGGAATTGGGTTCATCAAGGACCACCAACGCCGGGTCACCGTAAAGCGCGCGTGCCAGACCGATCCGTTGCTTCTGTCCCCCGGACAAGGCACTGCCCGAATCACCGAGCGGCGTGTCGTAGCCCTTGGGCAGCAACAAGACCATTTCATGAACGCCGGCCGCTTGCGCGGCAGCGATCACCCGCTCCGAATCCACCGTACCGAAGCGGGCGATGTTCTCGGCGACACTGCCATCGAACAACTCGATGTCCTGCGGCAGATAACCAAGATAGGGTCCCAGTTCGTCCTTGCGCCAACCGAAAATTTCCGCACCGTCGAGTCGCACCGACCCAGCCAGCACCGGCCAGACCCCGACCAGCAACCGCGCCAGCGTCGACTTGCCGGAAGCGCTCGGTCCGATCACCGCCACCACTTCGCCTGCCGGAATCTTGAAGTTGATATTTCTCAAAATCAACGATTTGCTGCCCGGCGCGGCGGTTGCCGCGTTCTCGACCAGCAACTCGCCATGCGGACGTGGCAGACTCATTCCACTGGCGCGGGCAGGGAAGGTGCGCAGCAGTTCCGACAGGCGCTGATAGGCGGCACGCGCCGAGACGAGTTGTTTCCAGTTGGCGATCAGCATTTCGACCGGAGCCAGCGCCCGCCCGACCAGAATCGACGCCGCGATCATCATCCCGCTGGTGACCTCGCCATTGATCGCCAGCAAGGCGCCGAAACCAAGCGATAACGACTGCAAAGAGATGCGCGCGAAGCGGGTCAGCGCATTGAGCACTCCGGCCCGGTCGCTGGCCATGGCTTGCTGGAGCAGAAACTTTTGATGCAGTTGCAGCCAGCGATTGCGGATCGAAGGCAACATGCCCATCGCTTCAATGACTTCGGCGTTACGCAGATGATTATTGGCCTGCGTGCTGGCCGCTATCGACAGGCGTTGCGCTTCCGCCAGCGGCGCCGCCGAAACGCGCTCATTCACGATGGCCAGGCCGATCAGCAACAAGACGCCGAGCAGCGCGAAGATGCCCAACTGCCAATGGAAAATGAAGATCACCACGATGTAAATCGGCATCCACGGGGCATCGGTGACAGCGATCAACCCGGCGCCGGTCAGCGTCTGGCGCATTGTCGTCAAGTCATGCAGTGCTTGCGCCGGATTCTGACCGGCCATCCGCAGATTGCGCTCGAAGGTGGCATCGAAGATGCGCTGATTCATTTCCAGATCCAGGCGCGCGCCGACGCGCACCAGGACCATCGAGCGGATCCATTCCATTGCCGACATCAGTGCGAACAGTCCCAGGGTGATCAGCGTCAACATGAGCAGTGTGGTCATGTTGCGGCTGCCAAGCGCCCGGTCGTAAATCTGCAGCATGTAGATCGACGGCGTCAGCATCAGCAGATTGAGAAAAAAGCTGAAGGCGCCGACGGTGATAAACGTTTGCCGCAACGAGGCCAGGGCGTGCGCCAGTTCCGAACGCGGGATGGAGGCTGAAGTCATGCACTCTCTTCTTCGGATAATCGATTTATAAACAGGGTTGGGCGACGGTCCACGGCCAGGAAAAGATTTCCCCGTCCAGTTCCGGCGACGGCGCAGCAGGCATCCATCGTTCCCCTAACAAAGAATGATGACAGAAGGTACGACAGCATTCCAGTCCGCAAACAGGTCAACGACTGTCAGTGAGCGGCTGCCGAACGGGGGCTGGGCAGGAATTTGCCCTGCGCCAGAACCTTGCCAATGGTCCAGACGCGGTTGCATAGACTAAAGCCGGTGGTTGTGAATCGCTGTCTGAAATTTCACATTTCGCGGCAATGCGACCGGATGGTGCCCCGGGGATTGGGCGCCAACGTTTGCCCGCCATCAGTGGCCATGACACGGCGGCAAGCGTCTGATTACTTCATATTGGCCTTTTCCTGGCCCGTTGGGCTACACTGACCGGCATTTGAAGGTTCGCTGAGCGACGGAATCATCACCAGGAGAAAGCCAATGCGCAAGCGACTGATCGAACACCCTCCCTCACCGACGGCGTCGGCATCGGCCACCTGGCTTGATCTCGAGCAACTCGCGGAGGTGGAACTCTCTTCCGAGGATCGCGATTGGCCAATCGAAGAGGCCTTGTCTGCCGGGGGACGCGGTTGGCGAGCCGGAACGCCCGGCAAGCAGCGGATTAGCCTGCTGTTCACGCCGGCCCGGGCCTTGCACAGAATCCAGCTCCGCTTCATCGAAACCAGCACCGCGCGCACCCAGGAATTTCTGCTGCGCTGGTCGCCCGACGGCGGCGGCTCGTACCACGAAATCATCCGGCAACAGTGGAATTTCAGCCCCGATGGCTCGACCGTCGAGCTTGAAGACCTGCAGGTCGACCTCGCCGGTGTGACGGTTCTCGAATTGCTGCTCATTCCCGACATCGCCAACCCGCAGGCTGTCGCGTCGCTGGCCGAGCTGCGCCTGGCCTGAGCACTTGACCTCACCCACCGACGCTACGCGCGATACTCGCCCTCACGACCCGTGGATCATCGGCGAAATTACGACACAACGCGTAGCGCGCCGCCCAGCGACCCCCTCGCCAGCCGACGTCCTCGTCGAACGAGCGCAACGGGAACTGCTCGGACGCCCGCTGGCAAACGCTCTGCGCCACGCGCCCGCCGCTACCGAGCCGCGACCGTTGGTCATCGTGCGGTCAACCGTCGGCGTGGCGATGCTGGCGTATGCCGCGTTTTCACCGGCGGCAACGATCGTCACCTCAGTCGGACTGGCTTCGCTCGCTACCGCCTTGGCGTCTTGGTGGCGGCAACGCCGTTCGTCATCCGTACCGTCCTGGGTCGAACCGTTGGGACAAATGGCACGAGAGACCTCGCAGTTCGATGAGTCTTTGAAAAAATTTCCCACGACCTGCCACCGGTCAGCCTGACGACGCCGGTGCGGAGCAAAAAAACACCAGGTCGCCTTGTCGACCTGCTGTCGTCGAACGACGAGCGCTCTATCGGGCTGCCGACGGAAGAACTCTTTTTCGTCAAACAGTTGGTCACCCGTTATCCGCCTGCCGCCTGCTGCCATTATCTCGACGCCAAGCATGGCTCGGCCGAGCGGCGGAGCGGAATCGCCCCGCCCGCCCGCGCCGCTCAATTATTGTCGCTGACCAGAATCGCCATCCCCCTGCCGGCGACGGTGATCGCCGGACCGGCCTCGGGGCATTGATGTTGCCAGCCGTCGATGGCGCAGAAGTCGGCACCGGCGGCTAGCCAAGAACGCGCGAGGATCTTCCAGTTGCCTTGTGACCAGTCCTTGAGGTTATCGACGGTGAACGGTTGCGGGTTTTCGTTATAGATCACCAGCACATCCGGTTCGCCGGCTTTGCCCCACCACACCACGCCAAGCTGGGTCGGCTCGCCGCTTCCCGGCCCTTCCCAGAGGTAGGTGTAAGCGCCGTCATTCAGGTGACCGGCGCGATCGTCGGGCGAGCCCTGGACATAGGGGGCGAAATCGCTGCGCCGGAAGTGGCTCCATTGCTTGCGCAGACCGATCAGCCGGCGTGTCCAGTCGAACAGTTCCCGGCCGTAGCGCGGACCGCTCGGGGTGGCGCTGTTGTCGCCGTCCTTGAGTCGCCAGTCGAGCCAATTGACCCGGTTGATCCTCGTCTCGCCAGTCGCCGACTCGTAGTTGTAGCTGTTGCGCGCGCCTTCCTGCGAAAGGGCGCCGGCTTTGCTCTGACCGAATTCATCGCCTTGCAGGATCAGCGGCACGCCTTGCGAGGTCAGCAGCACACCGAGCAGCAGCTTTTGGCGGATCCGGCGCGTTTCTTCATCACCGCCACTGTCCCAACAGTTTTGCGAGCCGTCGCTATCGTTGAACCAGGTGCAATCGCGCAGGGTATAGCCGTCGTGCACCGCCAGGAAATTGATCGATCGCCAGGGGCGGCTGGAGGCGGTGGCTCCGACGCCGTCGCCGATGGCGCCGCGACCTTCGATCAGTTGCTTGAATTCGGCGGCACTTTTTAGATCCGATTTCGAGAATCGCCGGATTTTGTCGCGGTAGCGGCCGATCCACTTTGCCCAGCGGTTGTTGCTTGCGCTCCAGGCCTGGCCGTCGTCCATGAAATTCCACCATTGGCCGCCCATGTCCCACGGCTCGGCATGCAGATGAGCGGCGGCATAGCGCGGGTCGTTATCGACCCAGTCGGCGGCGTCCATCGACCCGTCGGCCAGAATCCGCGCCAGATCGAAGCGGAAACCGTCGATGCCATAGGTTTGATGCCACATCGCCAGCGAATCGCGGACCAGGCGCTTGCTGAAGCGGTCACCGGCGGAAAAATCGAGATCGTTGCCGGTGCCGGTGTCGTTGCGGTAATAGCGCTGGTCGGCGGTCGGACGATAGATTTCGCGCGCCGCCAGGCACATCACGTTGAAGCACTTGGCGGCCAGACGGCCTTCATCGCTCCACGGACTGCCCTCGGCGGTGTGGTTGTACACCACGTCCATGAACACGGCGATGCCGCGCGCGTGCAGGGCGCGGACCAGTTCCTTGAGTTCGACCACCTGCTGTCCGGGCCGCGAGGCGTAGCGCGCTTCCGGAGCGAAGAAGTTGCTGGTCATGTATCCCCAGTGATTCAGGCGGCCGGCTTCGTTGCCGGTCTGCTCGTCGTATTCCATCACCGGCATCAGTTCGACGGCATTGACGCCCAGTTCGACCAGATGATCGAGCCCGGCGGCCAGTCCTCCCGGGGTCTGCAAACCGACACGCGTCAGGCCGCGGTAGGTCCCACGCTCCGCGGGCGGCAGACCGGACAAGGTGGCGGTGAAATCCTGGACATGCAGTTCATAAAGCAGCAAATCCTGCGGGGCGATGGCCACATGTCCTGGAAAAGAGTCGCGCTCGTGCAGATGAACCCGGCTTTTGCCGCCGCCGCCATAAACCGGCGTGGTCATATCCACGAACGGTGTGCCGGCGAAAAACGCCGTGTAATTGACGTTGTCGACCTGGTAGGCGTACGGGTCGTTGAGAACGTAGTGGTCGTTGAACAAGGTGCCGTAAGGCTTATCGACGGCGAGGTCGCGGGGTCCCTTGGCCTGGTACATGTAATAACTTCCTTGACCGAGCGTCTTGTCCCGCACTTTCAACGTCCAGTCGCCGCCGTTGTTGCGCATCGGCCGCCGATATTTCGCTTTGCGGGCCTTCGCACTGCCATAGAGCAGCAGATCGACCGCGCTGGCCTGCGGCGCATGGACGACGAAATGCAGCCAGCGGTCCTTGTCGAGATGCGCGCCGTAGCGCGTCTCATCACTGTCCGCCGCTTCCAGCGCCTGTGACGGCGCGCCGCCGCCCGCCAATAAAACGAAGAGCGCCGAGGTGGCGACGACCGTTTTCCCCCGGCGGATCGACCACCGGAAAACGCATTGACTCATGTGCTTGCCCTCCCAAAATCGACCCCTGCCGTAGGCCCCGGCCACTCGGCGATGGCGGTGTCCGCCGCTCCACTTCATCGGGCAAGGCACCGAACAACTTGACTAGCCGATGCCACCTTGCCACAAGTCGTCGACGCCGACAAGCCGTTGCCGACGGCCTGCTCCGCCGGCAATGGCGATCGATGGCCACGCTGCAAGGGCCGCCTGCGCGGCACGTGCCGCGAAATTTTCCTTGACAGCGCCTCAAGCGATCAGCAAAATTATACAAAATTGTATATATACATCACCGTATTAATCCAGGAATGTATTAATCATGATGCTCGGTGGCCCGGCAACGGGAACAAATTTCTTCGGTCGCACTCAGGAGCTTGAAGACCTCTGGCACCATCTGAAGAGCGATCACATCCGCTTTCCGGGCGTGCGCCGCCTGGGCAAAACCTCGATCCTCAAACGCCTGGTCGAGGAAGCACCGGCGCATGGCGTGCTAGCCGAGTGGATCGATGTCTCGAACATCCACTCCGCCGAGGAGCTGATCGCCCGCCTGGACAGCGCTTTTCCGGCGCAGGCCATCGGGCGTTTTGCCGCCAAATGGGCGCAGAACGTCACCAACTACCTGAAGCGTATCCGCAAGATCGACGGTTCGCTGCCCGAGGTGATCGGCGGCGGCGGTCTCAGTCTCGAACTCGAGGCCGGCGCCTCGCCGGCGTGGCGGGAGCAAGCCACCGCCTTGCAAGCGCGATTGCAGGATCAACCCCTGCTGATCCTGCTGGACGAGTTTCCGGTGATGCTGGAAAACTTGCTCCGGCACTCGCCGCTGGCCGCCCAACAAGTCCTGGCCTGGCTGCGCATCTGGCGGCAAACGCCGGGCCATTGCCGCTTCGTGTATACCGGCTCGATCGGCCTGCAGTCCCTGCTCGAACGGCACAACCTGGCAGGCTTCATGAACGATCCGTATTTCTATTCCCTCGGCCCCTACAAGCCAGCGGAGGCAAGCCGCCTCTGGCGGCACTTCGCCGCGACCGGGGAAACGCCCTGGCAGCTTGACGACGACGTCATCGACCACGCCCTGGCGCGCGTGGGCTGGATGTCGCCCTTATTCCTTTGCCTGCTGCTGGACGGCAGCCAGAAGGCCGCGCGCGACCGCCGACAGGAATGCCTGCCAGCGCCGACCGATCCGCCGCGCATCGAGATCGACGACGTCGATGCCGCTTACGAACTGCTGCTTGCCGAGCGCTCCCGCTTCCACCACTGGGAAAAGCGGCTCAAGGACGCGTTGGCCGACGATGATTTCCTGTTCTGCGTGGCGCTGCTCACTCTGCTCTCGCGTCACCCCGAAGGACTGACGCGCGGCCAGTTGAGCCGCCGCCTGGCCAAGCGCGAAACCGACGCCGAACGCCGCGCCCAGCGCATCCAGGACCTGCTGGTGCGCCTGACCGACGAGGGCTACACCAGCCCGCCCGACGCCGAGCTGCGCGTCCAGTTCCTGTCGTTCCCGCTCCGTGACTGGTGGCGACGCAACCATGTCTGAGCCCTTGCCTTCGTCCGCTCCGGCCGGCGGTTTCGCCGCGATCAGCAAATACAACCCGCAGTTGTGGAGCGACGAACAGTTGCGCGCCATCTTCGTCGCCCGGCACAACGAGCTCGCCGACATTCTGCAGGCGCTGCGCGCCACCCCGCCCGACACGGTCGGCCAGCATGTGCTGCTGGTCGGCGCGCGCGGCATGGGCAAATCGACCCTCATGCAGCGCCTGGCGCTGGCCGTCGAGGACGACGCCGCGCTCGCCGCCGCCTGGCTGCCGCTGCGTTTCCCCGAGGAGCAATACACCGTCGCCACGCTCGGCCAGTTCTGGGCCAACGTCCTCGACAGCCTGGCCGACGCCCTGCAGCGCCAGAACCAGCCGACGGCGGCGCTGGACGCCGCCGCGCAAGACATCGCCGCCCTACCGGCTCAGCAACAGGCCGCCGCCTGCCTGGCGGCCATCGACCGGCACGCCACCGCGCGCGCTCAGCGGCTGCTGCTGCTGGTCGACAACACCGACTACCTGCTGCACAACCTGCCACGCGCCGATCACTGGGCCCTGCGCGCCACGCTGCAAAGCAACCCCCGGCTGCTGTGGGTCGGCGGCAGTTACCAGAGCCTGGAAGCGGACAGCCACTACCACGACGCCTTTATCGATTTCTTCCGCGTCGTCGATCTGCGCCCCTTGAAGCTCAACGAAATGGAACAGGCGCTGCTGGCGCTGGCCGACACCTTCGGTGGCGCGTCGGCGCGCGCGGCGATGCAGGCGCAGTTCGCCGCCCACCCCGAGCGCCTGCCGACCCTGCGCCAGCTTTCCGGCGGCAACCCGCGCAGCACGGTGATGCTCTACGAATTGTTCGCCCACGGGCGCGAAGGCAGCGTCCGCGGCGACCTGGAAGCGCTGCTCGACAACATGACGCCGGTGTACAAAAACCGCATGGAGGCGCTGGCCGACGCGCCGCGCAAGCTCCTCGCCCACCTGCTCGAACACTGGGCGCCGATTTCGCTCGGCGAACTGGCACGCGTCTCGCAAATCGCCAAAAGCAGCATCAGCCCGCAACTGCAGCGCCTGGAACTGGCAGGCTTGATCGAAAAAACCCGCTTGCGCGGCACCACCCGCACCGGCTATCAGGCCGCCGAACGCTTCTTCAACATCTGGTATCTGATGCGCCTGTCGCCGCGTCGCCAGCGCAACCGGCTGGCCTGGCTGGTCGAATTCATGCGCCTGTGGTTCAGTCGTGGCGAGTTGTCCGATCTCGCCCGCCAGCGGTTAAGCGGTGGGGCCGCCCGCCGCTCCGCGTTCGACCTGGAATACGACCGCGTCCTCGCCGACGCGCTGCCGGCCGAGGCGCCGGAACGCCACGCACTGCGCTGGTCACTGCTCAAAGAGTGCCAGAACCTGCGGGAGCACCCTGCCTTCGCCGGCCTGCTCGACCTCGACGGCGACGATGCCGACTTCCACGACGCCGCCGACTATCTGCAACGCCTGAACGCCCTGCCCGCCTTGCTGCGCGCCTGTCCGCACGCCGAGACCGAGGCCGAGAAATCGGCCTGGGTGGACGCGGTGCTCGGCTCGATCCGCCTGAGCCTGGCGGAAAAGGAGCGCGTCGCGCAAGCCGCGGCGGGGTTGAGTCATACTCAATATGATGCGCTGGGTGATCTTTTTCGCGACGAATGCGTGGAATGGGAGAAAAACTATGGCCAGAGCGCCGCGCAAGCCCTGCGCGCCGCCGTGCGGCGCCGCGATTTCTTCCCGGACCTGCCCGATCCGCGCCTCGCCTACCAACAGATGCGCGCCTGTTTCGCCGGCCAGCCGGAGGCCCTTCGTTTGGTCGCTGATCTGTTCTGGGACAAACACAAAGACGAATGGTGCCTAAAAGCGCTGGAGTTCGCCGAACAGGCCCGACCCGACGATGCCAAACTCGCACACAGGCGCGGTTGGTTGTTGAGCAACCGTCTCGGCCGTTACGCCGACGCCGAGGACGCCTACCGTCAGGCCATCGCCCGCGACGACCAGGCCGCTGACCCGTGGACTAGCCTGGGCAACCTGCTGACAATCCATTTAGGCCGTTACGCCGACGCCGAGGAGGCCTACCGTCAGGCCATTGCCCGCGACGACCAGGACGCTGTCCCGTGGACTAACCTGGGCAACCTGCTGCAAGACCATCTCGGCCGTTACGCCGACGCCGAGGATGCCTACCACCAGGCCATCGCCCGCGACGACCAGGACGCTCGCCCGTGGAATAACCTGGGCAACCTGCTGCAACTCCATCTCGGCCGCTACGCCGACGCCGAGGACGCCTACCGTCAGGCCATCGCCCGCGACGACCAGGCCGCTGACC
>JAEUOJ010000074.1 GCA_016789495.1 Accumulibacter sp.
CTCCCTCTCCTCCAATAGGTATCGCCATGTCCTACGCCCGACTTGCCGTATTATTCAGCACGTTTTTCCTTGCTTCCGGAATTCAAGCCAGCCCAAACACCGATGCTTTGGGACAATGCTTCTCTGACAGCACCAACGGCAGGGATCGGAAAGACCTGGCGAAGTGGATTTATGTATCGATGTCGGCGCATCCCGAAATCGGAGTATCTGGAAAACCCGGCGCCAAGGAGATTGAGGTCGTCCAACGCACCATGGCGAACCTGTTCACGCGACTCGTTGCCGAGCAATGTTCGTCGCAAATGAATGCGGTCGTTCAGTCGGAGGGAATGGAAGGCGTCAAGCTCGCGTTCGAATACCTTGGCCGAATAGCCATGCAGGAGTTGATGTCCAACCCGGAGGTGACCGCTTCCATCAATGGCTTCACACGTTATATCGACAAGGAGAAAATCGAACGGACAATCAAGTCGAAGTGAAATTGTTTGATTTCGATCGGCACGATTCCGCAGGTTCCTCCGCCCGCCTCGATGGACGCTGTTAGAGGCATGCAGTCGGCGGATCGCCAAACCTCAGTGCTTCCGTCATTCGATTGACCCTTCCTGATCCGCCCGCCAATGACTCCGACTGGTTCCTCGTCCGGCCTTCCGCGTGCCGTCGTTCTTCTATCCGGCGGTCTCGACTCGGCGACGACGCTGGCCATCGCGCAAGCGGCGGGTTTTGCCTGCCACTGCCTGTCGATCGACTATGGCCAGCGCCACCGTGCCGAATTGCAAGCGGCCAACGAACTAGCGCGCACGCTGGGTGCCTGTGAGCATCGGGTGATCCGGCTGGCGTTGAACGAGTTCGGTGGTTCGGCGCTGACCGATCCAACTATCAACGTGCCGACGGACGGCGATCAAGCGGGTATTCCGGTGACCTACGTTCCAGCGCGCAATACCGTGATGCTCTCGCTGGCCCTGGCCTGGGCGGAGGTGCTTGGCAGCCGCGACATTTTCATCGGGGTCAATGCCGTCGATTATTCCGGCTACCCTGACTGTCGGCCCGACTATATCGCGGCGTTCGAAAAAATGGCCAACCTGGCCACCCGCGCCGCGGTCGAAGGCGCGGTTCTGCGCTTGCACGCCCCGCTGATCGATATGAGCAAAGCCGAAATCATTGCCCGCGGTAACGCGCTGGGCGTTGATTTCGGGTTGACCATTTCGTGTTATCAAGCCGCTGGTGATGGCCGCGCGTGCGGCGTCTGTGATGCCTGCCGTCTGCGGCGAGCGGGTTTCATCGCCGCAGGAACGGCCGATCCTACCCGCTACTCGGCAACCCCGGTGGTCAACAGCGCTGCGCAATCGTGAACGGGATCAGTCCACAACTCACCGTCGTCGTGCTGGCATTCGTCATCGGCGCTCTGTTCGGCGCGGTCGCGCAGCGGACGCGTTTCTGCACCATGGGCGCCATCGCCGATATTGTGACTCTCGGCGATTGGCGGCGGATGCGGGTCTGGTTGCTGGCGATCGGCATCGCCGTCGTCGGCAGTTCGGCGCTGCACGTCAGTGGCCAGATCGACCTTGGCAAATCGATCTACCGCGCGCCGAATTACACCTGGCTTTCGTATCTGGTCGGCGGCCTCAGCTTTGGCTTCGGGATGGTGCTGGCCTCAGGTTGCGGCGCCCGGACGCTGGTCCGACTGGGAGCCGGCAGCCTCAAGGCGCTGATTGTCTTGCTGGTGCTCGGCATCGTGGCCTACATCACCCTGCGCGGCATCCTCGGCGTCTTCCGGGTGCGGGTCCTGGAAAGCGTGGTCCTGCATCTGGCGACTGGCCAGGACCTGCCGGCGTTGCTTGGCGGAGTCGTGTCTCCTCGATTGTCGCTGGCGGTCAGCGTGTTGTTGATCGGCGGTGGCGCTCTGCTCTTCGCCTGTTGGGGTGGCAATCGCCTGTCGGCTGAACAAATGCTCGGTGGCATCCTGATCGGGCTGCTGGTCGTCTTCGGCTGGTACGTCAGCGGTCATCTCGGCCACCTCATTGAAGACCCGGAAACGTTGCAGGAGGCGTTTGTCGCCACCAACAGCGGGCGCATGGAATCACTGACCTTCGTCGCGCCGGTGGCCTATACCCTGGAATGGTTGATGTGGTGGTCTGACAGCTCGCGGACACTGACCTTTGGCATCGCCAGCAGCATCGGCGTCGTTGTGGGCAGCGCGTGCCAGGCGATTCTTGCCGGCAGTTTTCGTTGGGAAGGCTTCAGCAATCTGGAAGACACCGCCCATCATCTACTGGGTGCCGCATTGATGGGCTTTGGCGGGGTGGTGGCGATGGGCTGCACGGTGGGCCAGGGGATCAGCGGCTTGTCTACACTCTCCTGCGGCTCGCTGCTCACTTTTCTGGCCATCATTGGCGGGGCCCGACTCGCCCTCGGCTATCAGTATCGCCGGGCCTAGGCACCTGGGACTGGAAAAGGGTCTCTTGCGCCACCGGGAAGAACGGCTCATTTTTCTCCGATTTCTCGTCACATCGGCCCATGATGCGCCTGAAAATCGGTGCGCCATGGCACTGCAATCGGTACGCGACGATCGCTCAAGTCCGACCCACAGCCACGTCAAGGCGGCATGGACTAAGACTCTGTTGGCTGCGTCGAAAATCCGCTTTCATTCTTCCGCCTGTCCGTCGCAAACGGTCTACAATCGCAACGAAGCCCGGCGTTACGGTCGGCCGGGCCGCTTCAAGCAAAGGGATCGGGATGAATAATCTAGGTGCAATGGCGGCGGTCTTCGCTAGCTCGCTGCTTCTCGGGTGCGTCGCGGCCTACGACGCCGTGCCTGCGGCGAGCAGTTTTCCGCCGGTTGAGCAGTACAAACTGCAATCGGCGGCGCATTGGCAGGAGGCCGCCACGAGAATGGCCAAACGAATGTCCGCCAATCTCAAGGAGCCACGGCCGCTCTATCTTCATCCCGTGCCGGCCGGGAGTCCGTTCGCGCAAGTGTACGCCAACCAACTGTCGGAGGCGCTGCTCGATGAGGGATTCGCGGTACGAAAAACGCCTGGCGGAGCGCTGACCGTCGAGATGACTACCCAGGCCATCCGCTTTCTCGCCGAACGTCCGGCTCATCGCGCCGCCGAGATCAGGTCGGAGGATGCGACGCCGTCACAGACCGAGGTCGTCGTCACCGTGACGGTCTCTGACGCCACCCGTCAATTGTTCAAACGTAGCGAGGTGTACTACGTTGCCGATGGCGACGGCCGGCTCTATGAAGCGGTGGCCGCACGCAGGGAATGGCCGACCCGTCACTTCGCGGTGGTCGGCCAATGAAGACCCTCATCAGTTTGCTGTCACTGGTGACGCTGCTCGGTTGCGTCCATCCGAATTACCAGGCGGCGCAGAACAGCGAGTTCACCCAGGCCAATTATTCGGCGGTCGATAAATTGCTCGCCACACCCTCGCTGGCGCTCGACAGAGAGTTACCGTTGCTGGTGGCGACCTTGGTCAACATCGACGCCATGAATCAGTCGTCGCGACTAGGGCGTCTGGTTTCCGAGCAGATCGCCAGCCGATTGACCCAACAGGGTTACAGCGTCGTGGAAATGAAGCTGCGCAACAACGTATATATCCGTGAAGGCGCCGGTGAGCTGCTGCTGTCGCGCGATGTCCGTGATTTGTCGAAAAGTCATAACGCGCATGCGGTAGTGGTCGGTAATTATGCCGTTGCCGCTACTTATGTGTTCCTGACCTTGAAAATCGTTTCGGTGGCCGACAACCGGGTCCTCGCCGCGACCAATTATCTGTTGCCGCTGACGGAAAACAACAAGGTGCTGCTGGCCAGCCCGCGGGAGTAGTGTCTTCGGCCACGGCGTGGCCAAACCCAACCGCATTCGTCGATGGCGACGAGCGACGACAGCCGCTTTGTCGCCTCATCGTGCCTGCCCTCACCCCGAACGCATTCCGCGATTGGCCAATCATCGTCCAATCGGAATGAAGAATCCGTACGAAACTCGACGCGAAATGGCTCGCTTGTTGACGGACCACGGGCAGTTGAGACCGTTTGAGCAAGACCAGCCCCTGTGTTGAACGGCTCCGGTAGAGGTAGAAAATGATCGGCTTGGCGCAATGGGATTTGAAGTGTTGCATGGCAAGGATCAAATCCGGCGACATGGCGAACAAATGCAGAAGGAATCATGTCGCCGTAGAGGTGAAAGCCACTGTCTCATGGCTGATACCGCCAGCAATCCGGCACGATGTTCACGAAGCGTGGCCGCGAGAATAACGGCAAGCAGTGATTGATCGTCGCGACCAGAAGTGAGGATACCGGATCTGCGCAAGACCCGACAGGCCGGCGTGGCTTGAAATAGCTTCACTGAATCAACACGTTGAACCAAGCCACCGCGGAGGCCAATTTGACGGGTGCCGCGCCGGAACCACCGTCCCATCCGGTTTCAGGTTGTGTTGTCGGAAACGTCCGCAAGCCCGACAACCGCCGTGCGTAATGCGAATTTCAACTTGGTGCGCCTCCGAGGTGCGGGGCCCCGCTTCAGGGCGCGATAAACCGAGCGAGTTTGGCAGAAGCTGGCGATAAACAACCAAGCAACTGTTATATAGAGATTTTTATCGATATTCAAAGCCAGGCACGGCGTTTGCTTTGTACTCCTTGACGGAAAGTTCTTTCCGGTGATCAACGTTCAAGGAGAAGTCAGAAAATGATACGTCGCAATTTCATGAAAACGCTTTCGGCGGTGGCGGTGTCGGCTGCCTTCGGAGCAACCTCGTTCAGCGCGCTGGCTGTCAATCAGCGTCCAATATTTTCCAGGTAACAGCGTCGAATTTTTTCCAGGTGTTCATGCGGTCTGAGTGGATTTCCGGCGCTGTTT
>JAEUOJ010000118.1 GCA_016789495.1 Accumulibacter sp.
CAGGGAATTTTCGCCGTCGAGGACACTCAGAAAATCCAGGCCGCTGTTTTCGGTCACCATGGCGTGGTGCGGACCGGCACGCTGCGCGTCGGCGACGCGGTGCTCGCCAAGGTGGACCGTCTGGCACGGGCACGCACGGTGCGCAACCATTCGGCAACCCATCTGCTGCATCACGCCTTGCGCGAGGTGCTCGGCAGCCATGTGCAGCAGAAGGGCTCGCTGGTCGATGCCGACAAAACCCGCTTCGACTTCGCCCACCACGCGCCCTTGACCAGCGAGGAAATCCGCCGGGTGGAGATTTTGGTCAACAACGAAATTCTCAATAATGTGGCCGCCGAAGCGGCGATGATGGGCATCGACGACGCCAAACGTTGTGGAGCGATGATGCTGTTCGGCGAGAAATACGGGAGCGAAGTCCGCGTGATGACCATCGGATCCTCGAAGGAATTGTGCGGCGGGGTGCATGTCGGTCGTAGCGGCGACATCGGTTTGTTCAAGATCGTCGCCGAAAACGGGATCGCTGCCGGTGTTCGTCGGGTCGAAGCGGTGACCGGCGATCGGGCGGTGGCCTTCATCCAGGAGCAGCAGGCGACTCTTGCCGATGCCGCCGCCACGATCAGGGCGCCGGCATCGGAAGTACCGGCCAAACTGGCGCAGGTGCTCGACAATGTACGCGCGCTGGAAAAGGAACTGGCGCGATTGAAAGCCAAGCTCGCGGCAGCGCAGGGCGACGATCTGCTGGCCCGCGCCATTGACATCCGAGGAAGCAAAATTGTCACCGCGACGGTGGACGGCGCCAACGCCGGCACCCTGCGCGAAACGATCGACAAATTGCGCGACAAACTGAAAAGCGCCGTGGTGGTGCTCGCCACCACCAATGAAGGCAAGGTGACGCTGATCGCCGGCGTGACGCCGGATCTGACCACCCGGGTCAAAGCCGGCGAACTGGTGAATATGATCGCCTGCCAGATTGGCGGCAAAGGCGGGGGCCGGCCGGACATGGCGCAAGCCGGCGGCAACGAACCGGCAAAGCTGCCGGCGGCGCTTGCGGCGGTCGCTGGCTGGGTCGAACAACGTTTGTGAATCAGTTCGTCGACTCCATCGACTCTTGCTGTCCGGAAACCGAGACCGGGGAAAATCGCCAGCAGTTCGCCAGCGACAATTACGCCGGCATCTGTCCGGAAGCCTTGCAAGCGCTGTTCGCCGCCAACGCCGGCCAAGCCCATTCCTATGGCGACGACGAGTGGACTCGGCGAGCCGCCGACCGCTTACGCGAGGTGTTCGAGACCGATTGCGACGTTTATTTCGTCTTCAACGGCACCGCCGCCAATTCGCTGGCGCTGGCTGCGCTGTGCCAGTCATATCACAGTGTCGTCTGTCACACATTGGCGCACGCCGAAACCGACGAATGCGGAGCGCCGGAATTTTTTTCCAACGGCGCCAAACTGCTGACCGTCGCCGGAGAACAAGGCAAACTGACCCCGGCGGCGATTGTCGAGGCCGTCACCCGCCGTGAGGACATCCACTATCCGAAACCGAAAGTGGTGACGCTGACACAAGCCAGCGAAGTCGGCACCGTCTATTCCCCTGACGAATTGCAGGCGATCAGCGCCACGGCGCGCCAGTACGGTCTGCGCGTGCACATGGATGGCGCCCGGTTCGCCAACGCCGTCGCCAGCCTGCGCCTGTCGCCGGCGGATCTGAGCTGGCGGGCCGGTGTCGATGTACTCTGTTTCGGCGGCACCAAAATGGGCTTGCCGGTCGGCGAGGCGGTGATTTTTTTCGATCGACGCCTGGCCGAAGATTTCGCCTACCGTTGCAAACAGGCTGGCCAACTAGCCTCGAAAATGCGTTTTCTGGCTGCCCCCTGGGTGGGAGTTCTCGAAAACGGACATTGGCTGCGGCATGCCGAGCACGCCAACGCCATGGCTCGGCGACTGGCGACGGAACTGGCTCGCCGCACCGACTGGCCGCTACTCTTTCCAGTCCAGTCGAACGCCGTTTTTGTCCAGTTCCCGCCGCTCGTCGAACAAGAACTCCGTGCTCGCGGCTGGTCGTTCTACACTTTCATCGGCGCCGGCGGCGCTCGTCTGATGTGCGGCTGGGACATGCGGCCGGCGACCATCGACCATTTCCTGCGGGACGTCGATCAGTTGTCTGGCAGCAGCAGTCGATGAGCGACTGGCGATTCTGCCCGCTCTGCGGCCACGCGCTCGACGAGCAGATCATCGATGGCCTGAGCCGACTCGGCTGTCGCTCGGGCTGCGGATTCATCCATTGGCGCAATCCGGTGCCGGTGCTGGCGGCACTGGTCGAATACCGGGAGCGGATCGTCCTGGCGCGCAACCGCACGTGGCCGGCCGGTAGCTTCGGACTGATCACCGGCTATCTCGAACGCGACGAATCGCCCGAAGCTGGGGTGATCCGTGAGGTCAACGAAGAGCTTTCGTTGGTCGCGTGCGCGCCGCGGCTGATCGGGGTTTATCCTTTCGCACGCAAGCAACAGGTGATCATCGCTTACCATGTGCTCGGTGAGGGTGAAATCCGCCTCAACGAGGAACTGGCCGAGTTTCGCCTGATTCCGCCGTCCAGACTCAAAGCCTGGGATTTCGGCACCGGCCCGGCCGTACGCGACTGGTTGGCAGCCAACGCAGCGGACTCGACTTGACAGATCGCTGGGATCGGTCGGCCAGCAGCCGAAGCAGGATCAACCGGCAGCACTTCATTACTCGAGGACCATTCCCATGAACGACACCGCACAAATCATTAGCGACTTCAACGCCGATCGCGATCCGGACCGACTGGCGATCAAGTTTCGCAAGATGCGTGCCGACCCGTTCGTTTTTTTGCGTGGGACGTGTCATTTGTTTTATCAACGCCTCCCCGCACTGGAAGTTTTGAATAATGCGCCAATCATCTGGCAATGTGGCGATCTGCACCTGGAAAACTTTGGCAGCTATAAAGATGGCCAACACGACATCCATTTCGACATCAATGATTTCGACGAAGCAGCGCTGGCGCCTTGCACCTGGGATCTGGTACGCTTTTTGACCAGCATGCGACTCGGGCTGGATAGCCTGCAACTTTCGACCGACGCCGCAGCAGAAATCGAAAGTCTGTATCTGCAGGCCTATGCCGAAGCAGTCACCGAAAACTCGCCAGCAGACATTGATCAGGCGCATGCCGTTGGCCTGATTCATGAGCTGCTGAAAGATGCGGCGCACCGTTCCCAAGCGAAATTTCTCGATTCCAGAACCGTAACGGCCGACAACAAGCGCCAGTTGCTGGTCGACGGCAACAAAGCCTTGCCGCTCAAGGACGACGACCGAGACCGGGTCCATGCATTGCTGAAAAATTTTGTCAGCGCCACCGAGCGACCAGATTTTTTCGAAATCCTCGACATCGCGCGCCGTATTGCCGGAACTGGCAGTCTGGGAGTCGAACGCTACGTGATTCTGGTGACCGGCACAGGTTCGCCCGACGGCAACTATCTCCTCGACCTGAAAGAAGCCCGCCCCTCCTCGCTGCCCAGTCATCAAAAAGCCCCGTCCGTGCACTGGTCCTCACAGGCCGAACGAATCGTTCAATTGCAATCCACCCTCCAACACGTTCCCGTCGCCTTTCTCGAACCGGTTATTTGCCAAGACCGCAGTTACGTCATCCGCGGCTTGTTGCCCAGCGAAGACCGGGTGAGTCTGGCCGCCAGCGCCGGCCACAGCAAACGCTTGCAGGCAGTCATCAAAGACATGGCCCGATTGACGGCCTGGGCACACCTGCGAGGCTGTAGTCGCTTCGGCGCGGCATCGGTTGAGGAACTGCTCGCCTTCGTGCAGCGAAGCGATTGGCCCGCGTTGCTGCGAGAAGCGACGCGCCTTTGTACCGCGCGAACAATCGACGACTGGCAGGCCTATGGCACGGCCTACGACAGCGGTTTCTTCGCCAGCCAAGCGACCGTTTGACATTTTCGGAACGCCGGACTGACGCTTCCCTTGGACCAGTGGGCGATACGCTGCTGGCGAGAGTTGGCGCGACCGGCCGCGGCGCACGAGGACGCCAAAGGCCGGTGCTACAATGGGCACTTTCGCCAATTTCCCGATGCAGATCACCCGTCGCCTGGAGTTCGATGCCGGTCACCGCATCGCCGACCATCGTAGTCAATGCCGGCATCTACACGGACATCGCTACGTCCTTGAAGTAACACTAGGCGGCGAGATCATCCGCCGGAAGGGTGACCCCGCCAATGGCATGGTCATGGACTTCTCGCAAGTCAAGGCACTGGCGATGCAACACTTGGTTGAGGCTTGGGATCACGCTTTTCTGGTCGATCGTAGCGACTTGCCGGTGTGCGATTTCCTGCAATCCCTACCGGGACACAAGACGGTGATCCTCGATTGCGTACCGACCGTCGAAAATCTGGCCAACATAGCCTTTGCCATCCTCGACGCCGTCTATCGAGACAGCTACGGCAACCATTTGCGGCTGGAACGACTCCGGCTTTACGAAACACCCAATTGCTGGGCCGAAGCGGTGGGCTACGAAGATTGAAACTGCCGCCATGGACCTCAAGGCGAGGGCGGCCCGCTGAAGCGGATCATGTTTTCAGGACATCATCTGTCCGGAGGGAGACGGATAATCAGTGAATTGAAGCAGCGAAATGTACCGAGGCAGAGTTCAAGGCGACCGCAGGACCTGCAGCGGTTAGCGGGTTTGTGAGACGAACTCTAACTCAGCGACGCCTTCTTGCACGAATCTGCCACCTCGAGCCTAAGTGCACATCCGCAAAGGATGCGCGCACAGGGTAATGCTCGAAATCAGCGCCAACTCACCATACCGGACCTTTCCGACCGTCCGGTAAGCCCGGAAAGTGTCCCGACAACGCTCATCACGTCGTTCGCCAAAAATGGGGAAAGCGAACGAAATTCTTACAGGAAAAATAAATAACAAATGCATTAATTTATGTTGTTAACATCGTCTGATCATAAGGTTACGATAGAGCCGTAAGCAATCACCCTGTCTCTGTTGCAGATTTACAGATTACGTGCAATCATTGCCTGATGGAGCGACGAAGGCGTGCAAACAGAATCATTCAGCGGTTGCTTGAGGAAGGATTCATAGTCGCCAGAACAACGGTTGACGACAGCGCGGCGTAACCGGAAGTCACAAGTGGCGTTTGCGACAACTTTTCCCTTGATTTTACTTTCTTCCTCGGCGACAGCGATACCAGGGGCCATCTGAACCACAGTCGAGAACGAAACGTGATAGCTGATTAAGGACAGATATTTCACCATGCGGGACGAAGAGCGTCATTTTTCTGTCGTTGCTCAGGCTAATCCGCGTGAAGACCTGACCGATGTCCTGCGCCAAACCCTTGTCGCACCGCCTGCGGCTGTCAAACTGGCGCAGGCTAACGCGAAAAAGCTGTTCCAGCCGACGACGTTCCGACAACATCCTGCGCTTGAAACGCCGTGTTACCGCGCGCAGGTGTTTGCTGGAGGATGTCAGTGTCGCACCCCAAAAAACATCCGCCTTGTGAGCCGGACGTTTCAGACGGTTGCCCGCATGCCTCTGATCCCCGAAATCAATTTGCTCGTCCTTGCACAGCTTGGGTGGCTGGCGCAAATCCGAGGCATTGGCCGCCGTGATCGTCATGGGTTGGAGCAGGATGCTTCCAAATCAGCACCCATGACTCTTCATGCCGACGCATCACGGGCTTCCCGTCCGGGCCTGGCGGATTTCCGCATCGTCTTTTCTGGCCCTATTCCGGGTCGGGGACGGGGCATGAATCAGGCGGCATCCACCATAC
>JAEUOJ010000076.1 GCA_016789495.1 Accumulibacter sp.
GGCAAATTGCGCCACCATCTCGGCGACGAAGCCGTTGCGCACGCGGCGATTGACCGGGATGCCTCCCATTCGCCTCAGTAATCCACCGACAGGCCAGCGAAACAGGGAATCCTTGGCCACCCAGCGCGCACCAAGGCCAAGCCCGAGGTTGCCGAGCAACGCATACAACGCGTCCCAGTTGGACGTGTGCGGGTAGGCGATGAGGACGGCGCGCGCCGGCCGGCTCGGCGGCTCGCGCAGGGTCCAGCCGCGCATCGCGAGCAGGCGGGAGACGATCCTCTTCATCATTCGCGCACTGTAACGCAGCATGCGACGGCTGTCAGATGATGGTGGCGAAAAATCGCTCGACCGGCGGTGCCATGTTTCTTTCCGCGCCAACGTGCGGTGGCGGTAAGCCGTCGCCACGGTCTTTGTCATCCGGAATCTCTGACCAGGCTAGCCGCGTTTCCTGGTCGTTTCCTGGTTCCCAAGGACCACCTTGGGAACTCCCGGTGATTTGAAGCGCCAGCGTCCCGACGCGTCCCACGCCTTTAAGCATGGATCGCGGAAAGGGAACTGGAGCCGCTTGGATGCCAAAAGTGGACCCTGACAACCAGAAACGACGCGGCGGCGCAAATCCGATAGGTCCCGACGGGATATCAGCGGCTCATCTCGCTGGTGTCACCGCCGTCATTCTTTCCAGCCCCGCCTAATTGCGCGCCTTCGAATAACGCCAGTGCTCAAGCAGCTCGACGTAACCGCGCTTGACGGGGTTTGGGTGCCTGTGGTCGCGTTATTGGCGCATCACGGCCTTGCGATCAATGCATTGTCGATGGCTGCCTTCCTCACAGACCGGATAGTCACTTTCAGTTTTATGCGCTCTCTTGAGCAAGGTCAGCGCCCGCGCTGAGCGGCTCCGCTGCAGAAAGGCGATGATCTGCTGGGCGCGATACGATTTGCAGCGCTGCATATCGTGCGTCAAATCCGGCGATGCGGCGATCCAAGGTGGATGGTTTTCCAGGATCACATCACCATGGGGTTGAAAGCCGCTGTCACGCCGCAGAAACCGCCCGCCATTCAGCACGATGACCACGACGTGTGGCCGCGAGAACAGCGGCAGCCAGGGATTGATCGTCGCGGTCAAGAAGTGAGGAACGGCTACGCGGCATGGTGCGGCGATGGCGTTGAAGAAAAGGAAAGAAGGCCGGACGGGAGCATGGAGATGACGTTTCAGGGGCCGCTTGTTCTTCGCCGCGCCAGCTTCACGACTGATGCGCACTCCAGATCGGGGTGCTGGAAGAAGCTCGAGCTTCTGGCTTGGGTTCCCACGGTGGACTTTGTGACTCAGAGAAACGCTTTCGGCACGCTCTGCTGAAAGCCATCCGGGCATTCGGGCGCCGCATACCGGGGCGGCGCCTCTTGGTCATACGTTCCAGTCAACTCGTCGTTACGTCAATGATTGCTAGGCAAAACAATGTTTTATCGGTCGGTGCCGTTCGTGCGCAGGTCGGGAGCAACGATGCGCTGGCCGGCGTCCAATTCGTCGCGGTCGAGGGGACGGTATAGAGCAGCGCATGTAGGACGGTGCGCACGGCGATGGCGAGAGCCAGTCCGACGTGGCGCACGTCGCGCACGTCGACCAGGCATCGCCGTTCTGGCGACATAAGCAGACTTTTTGCAATGGAATGGGTCACTGGCGCTTTGCCGATTTGGCTTTAGAATGGGCCTACCCCTGCGACAGAGGTGGCGACCGCGTCACTGTCACTGCCGCGGTCGACTTTCCGTGCTTGACCCTTGCCACCTTACCGATGGAGGACAGCATGAGCGACGAGCAAGCGATTGAAAAATCGACCATCACTGGCCTGTATCTTCCCCCGATGGCCGTCGAAACCCCGCAACTGCCGACAGCGCTGCTCAGTCTGACGCGTTCCGGAGTCGCCAGCGTCGATCCGTTGCTCGCCGACGTGCGGGTCGAGGCGCGCTACGAACTTCGCGGTAGCGGACGCGGACTCTCGCCGGCGGAGGAAAACGCGTTGGTTCGCCCGCCGTCGGACAGCGTCCTGGCCCTGGAAGCGGCCGACGGAACGACGATCTTCATCCACGCCGACCGTCTTGGCCAAGACCTGCGGCGCTTGCAACCCGAAGCGCTGCGCGATGGTAACCACGTCGATCTGGCGGCGTTCAGAGGACAGGACGCCGCCAGTCGTGGTTTTGGCGATGTGGTCTGGAAGGCGATTTCGATCCTGCGCCTGCCACGCGACGGCCTGGCCGAGGAAGCCGTCGAACTGGCGCGTCAGTGGGCGGCCGAGCGCTTGTCCGCCGGGCTCGTCGATCGAGTTTATGACACGGCTTCCTTTCTCGGCGCCAAGGCTTTGATGTGGAAAATCGAGTCGCGGCTGGCCGGTCGGCCGGGACTGTATCATTGGCACCAGCAGACGATCGCCGCCGAAGATCGTTGCCTGCCGGGCGATCCGCGCCTGGAAAAGGCACGGGGCGGTGAACCGATGCTGTTGCTGATCCACGGCACCGGTTCGTATACCGTTGGCGCTTTCAATGACCTGCGGGCCGACGAAGCGGGCTGGAGTGCCTTGCAGGCGCAGTTTCCCGGCGGCATTTTCGGCTACGAACATCGCACGTTCTCGCAAAGTCCGCAGGAAAACGCTCTCGAAATCCTCGAGGTGCTGCCCGAGGGCGCCCGGGTGTCGATCGTCAGCCATTCCCGTGGCGGACTGGTGGGCGATTTGCTCTGTCTGAGACCGGAAGGCGACTATTCGAAAGCCATCGCCGCCTACCAGCCGTTGCCTGCCGAAGAGACGGCGGCTAGCGACGCCGCTGGCCTGGAGCAGGAAATGGCGGAAGAGCGACAGCGGCTGCGCCAAATCGTCGACAAGCTCGGCGAACGGCGCATCCTCGTCGAACGCTACGTACGTGTCGCCTGCCCGGCGCGCGGTACTCGTTTTCTTTCCGACAACCTCGATGTCGCGCTGTCGGATTTTCTCAGTCTGTTGCAATGGGGTGGCGGCGCCTTGGTCGGCGTCGTCGGTGCGGCCTTGGGCGGACCGGTTGCCGGCGAGACCTGGGGCCGCGCGGCATCGAGCGCCATCGGCGTGGTGAAGCGCCTGGCGCTCGAAATCGCTGGTCGCCGGATCGATCCGCGGATGATTCCGGGGATCGCCGCGATGCGGGTCGATTCCCCGCTGGCGGCCTTCCTGGCGCATCCGGATAGTCAACGGCGTGACGGCATCCAGATGGCGGTGATCGCCGGCGATACCGAATTCTCGGGATTCGGCTTCAGCCACCTGGGGCGGCGTGCCGCCAATCTGTTCTGCGACTGGCGGCTGTTCGACGACCACGATAACGATCTGGTGGTCGATACCGATTCGATGTACGCCGGTCTCGGTTTCAAGGACGGGACGTATTTTCTGTATGACCAGGGGGAGAGCGTCAGTCATTTTCGCTATTTCGCCAATCCGCTGACCCGTGACGCCTTGCGCGACTGGCTGGTCAAGGCGACGACCGAACTGACGACCACGGGTGTTTTCCTGCCGCTGAAGACGGCACCCCGGCCGTTGCCGGCACCGTCGCAAGTTCGTGGCCTGAGCGATAGTCTGCCGCGAGTGATCATCCTGCCGGGGATCATGGGTTCGCATCTGGCGTTGGCCCATCGGGGCCGCAGCGAACGAATCTGGTTCGAATTTTTCGATTTGGCCAAAGGCGCGCTCGACCGACTGGCCCGGATCGACGACCCGGAGGTCGTCGCCGAGGCGATCTGGCAACGCTTTTATGGCGACCTGGCGGCGTATCTCGCCGACAGCCACGAAGTGATCGCTTGTCCCTACGACTGGCGACAGCCGATCGAGCACTGTGCCGACGCGCTCAAATCGGTCATCGATCAAGCCGTTTCACAAAACGCCAGGCAACCGATCCGACTGTTGGCGCATAGCATGGGCGGCCTGGTGGCGCGCGCGCTGATGGCCAAATATCCCGAGTCTTGGCAGGCGGTGGTCGACAGCGGTGGCCGCCTGGTGATGCTGGGCACGCCGAACAACGGCGCCCACCTGATGGTGCATACCTTGCTCGGCAAGACCAGCGCGATGCGCGGGCTGGAAAAAATCGATTTCAAACATGGCTTGCAGGAAATCCTCGACATCGTCGCCGGCTTTCCGGGCGCCTTGTCGCTGTTGCCGCGTCCGACGTCGGCCGATGACGCCGCGTCGCTGGCCGGCGATTATTACCGGCAGGCCACCTGGAAGGAGTTGAAGGCCCGCAACACCGACCGCTGGTACGGCGACCAGGTGGCGGCCGTCCCCTCGGATGAGCTGCTCGGACAGGCACGCTCGTTCTGGGAGACGCGGCTGCCGACCAACCAGGTGCCCAACCCCGAACGGGTCAGCTATGTCTTCGGTCAGGGCGACAAAACGCCCTGCGGCGTGCTCAAGACGGCGGACGGACGTCTGCAATTGCAATTTACCGGCGAAGGCGACGGCTCGGTGACCTGGGCCTCCGGACGACTCGACAATCTGCCCGAGAGCGAGCGTTGCTGGTATCTGCCGGTCGAACACGCCGATCTGACCGGCGAAGCGCGATATTTTCCGGCGATCCTGGAACTGCTGACGCTTGGCCAAACCACTCGCCTGGATAGACTGCCGCGTTCCCGCGGTGAGGCCGGCAAACCCTTCATCCTCGATGCGCCGCCGCCGACGCTGCCCGGGGAAGATGAACTCGCGCGCGCCGTTTTCGGCAGCGAACCCCGCCGGCGGAGCAAGACGCGCAAAGCCAGCCTGTCGGTGGCCGTCCGGGCCGGCGACTTGCGCTTCATCGATCAACCGCTGATCTGCGGGCACTTCATCGGTGACCCGATCGCCGCCGCCGAAGCCGATCTCGACGCGCTGCTCGAAGGACGACTCGGCGAGCGCGAACGCCTCGGAGTCTATGCCGGGCCGATCGGCAGCTCGTCCATCGTCCTGCCGCCACGCAGCGAAGGCCAGATTGCCCGCGGCAGTCGCCCCGGCGCGATCATCGTCGGTCTGGGCGATTTCAATGGGCAACTCAGCGCCCAGCAGGTCAGCGAAACCGTGCGCGCGGGCGTCTTGCGTCTGCTGCTGCTGCTCCGCGACACCTGCGCGGTCAACGCCGATCAGCCGATCCAGCTCTACAGCCTGTTGATCGGTTGCAACTCGACGACACAGATCAGCATCTCGGACTCGGTGGCGGCGATTACTTGCGGCGTGCTCGAGGCCAATCGGCAATTCACCCAGGCTTTGGCGCGGGCGACCGGCGAGAAACTGACCGTCGGTTCACTGACCTTCATCGATCTGTATCGCGATGTGGCGATCAGCGCCGCGCGGGCGGTGGCGGCGTTGCCGCATAACCTGGCCAGTCGGTTGCAGCGACTGAATGCCCGCTTGGAGGTGGCGCGCGGCCTGCTCGGCGGCCTTGGCGTCCGCGAGCGACTTTCGGCTGAACAGTCGATGGGGTATTGGTCGAGGTTGATCGTCACCGACGCGGCGGCGCCGGCCGATGATTGTTCGGCCGATGCCGGCGAAGCGCTCGTTCCTTCGTCGACCCGGCCCGGCAAATGTCACGCCTCGGCAGAGGAAGCACGGCCCAGCCCGGACACGCCCTCCGGTTCCGGGACGTCCTATCTCCCGGCGGCGCTGAAATACGTATTTCTCTCGCAACGGGCACGGGCCGAAACCAACGTCCTGCAGCGCCAGCCCGGCTTGATCGAAACCATCATCCACAAACAGAGCGCGCAGTCCCGGCATGATCCGCAACTGGCGAAACTGCTTTTCCAATTGCTGGTGCCGCTGGAGTACAAAACCGCCGCCCGCGAGCACCAGCGCCTGTTGTTGATCCTCGACAGCTACACCGCCTGCCTGCCATGGGAGTTGCTTCAGGCCGACGAAGAGCCCCTGGCGGTGCGGACGCCGATGATCCGCCAACTGATCAGTACCACTTTCCGTGCCAACGTGCCGACCGCCGGCAGCAATTCGGCCTGCGTGATCGTGTCGCCGAGCACGCAGGGATTGCAGCGGCGTTTTGCCGATGCGCCCGTACGCCTGGCCCAATTGCCGCACGCCGTCAGCGAGGGCGACGCCATCCGCGCCACCCTGCGCGACGCCGGCTGGACCGACATCGTCTATTGCCCGCAAGAAAGCGACTGTCTGGAGGTGTTCAATCACCTCTATCGACAGCCTTACCGTCTGCTGGTCATTTGCGGGCACGGCATCTTCGAAACCGCCGCCAGCGACGGGCGCTCCTATACCGGTGTGGTCCTCTCCGACGGGATGCTGATCACCGCCGTCGAGATCGGTTTGATGGAAGTCGTTCCGGAGGTCGTTTTCCTGAATTGCTGTTACCAGGCCGGCATGAATACGCGGCGGCGGCCCCCCCGCCTGGCGTACAGCCTGGCGCGCGAACTGATCGATATCGGCGTGCGTTGTGTGATCGTTGCCGGCTGGGCGATCGACGATGCCGCGGCAAAGACGTTTTCATGCACCTTCTTCGAACAACTGCTCGGCGGCGCCAACTACGGCGAAGCGATCTTCGCCGCCCGTCGGAGCACTTACGAACAGCACCGTGGCAGTAACACCTGGGGGGCCTACCAGGCCTATGGCGACCCGGGTTATCGTCTCGGCCCGAATCTGAACTTGCATAGGAGCAAAAAGAATGACTTCGTGGCGGTTGAAGAACTGCTCGACTGCCTGGAAAACCGCCGCATACGCGCCTCACGAACCGCCGCCGCGAAACGTACGTCACTCGCCGACGAACAGACCTGGATCGGCGAGCAACTGGCCGATTGTCCCGACGATTGGCGAGGGCGCCCGGATGTGCAGCAGGCGCTGGGAATTCTTTACGGGGAGTACGGCGCGCCCGCCTTTGAAGTCGCCCGATCGGCCTACCTCGCCGCCTTGCAAGGCGAAGAACGCGGCGAGGAAGGCGCGCGTGTCACCTGTCGCACCGCCGAGCAACTGGCCAACCTCGAAGCGCGGCATGGCGAGGTATTGATCGAACAGGGCAAACAGAAAGACGGCCTGAAACTGATCGACAGCGCCATTGCCCGCCTGCGCGCTCTGGGAGCGATCGCCGCCGGCGGCCTAGGGACGCCAGGGAACGGCGAACGCCTGGCCTTGCTGGGGAGTGTGCTCAAACGCAAGGCGGTGACGATGGCCAGGGCGGGGCGAAACTGGAAAACGATCATCCCGTTGCTCGGCGAGGCGGCCGAAGCCTACTTCGAGGCTGGACGGGAAGGCAGTCCGCAACAACCCTATCAGACGCTCAATTTCCTGCTGCTCGATTGGCTGGCCGAAAATCCGCGGCGCACCGACCAGGAACGCGCCGTGATCGCCCGGCAGTGCGGCGTCGAAGCCAACCGCCACTTCAAGGACAGCAAAAATTTCTGGGATGCCGTCGGCGGGGTCGATGCGAAGCTGGTTGACGGTCTGCTCAATTGGTCCCAGGAGGTCGAAGGCCAATTGCTCGCCGACTACCAGCAATTGCTCAACGATGTCCCCCACGACCTGGGCGATTGGGATTCAGTCCGCCGGCAGTTCGAGTTGCTGGCGACTCTGCTGCAGAAAAGAGGTGGGCCAAACGACGCCGATCGCGTGAGGATGCTTACAGCCCTGTCAGGCTGCCGCGAATAAGCGGATAGCCGTTGCCTCGGGTTCCCTCCTGGTTTCCAGGAGGTTTACCTTGGCAGCCCGGGGGTTCCTGTGCTCACGCTAGCGCGTAAAGGTGGCCCGTACCCGCTTTGATCGCAACATATAGGGAATCCAGATCATCGCCGCGATGATGGAGCGGCCCAGTTCCTTGATGGTATCCGGATCGAAGACCGTCTCGGTCGGGCTGACCACCGTGATCGCCAGGGCATCGAGGAACTGAAAGGCGATGGTGAACGTCAGGATGCTGATGTACAGTCGCGGGAAATTCTGCTTTCTGGCGAAAAAGCGCGTGGCAATCCACACCCAGGAAACAAACAGACCGGCATTGACGATCACCTCGATCAGCAGATAAGGCATCCACAGCGGGTGGTAAGCCGCGCTACCGGGAGTCGTCAAGACCAGCCAGGACCCGTCGGTGAACAGTTTCAAGTAGGTCGGCAAAAGTTTGACGACGAGGCCCAGCGGGGAAACGACGATGCCCAACCCGACCAGCACCAGCCAGCCACCGATTCCCGCCAGACGCTCGCTTTCCGGTTCACGGGTTTGCGCCACCTGAGCGGTCGGCGGGGAGAAGGGATTGTTTGCGTCCACTGGCGAGAACCTTGAGAAAGATGGATGAAAGCCGGGTTGAAATAATGTAGCAAGGCTGGACGACTCGCCCGTCGTCGTCGAACCCGGATTGTTATGCATCTGTTTGCCGAGGTCCACCTTGGCCATCAGGGTAAGATCAACCCTCGCCAGGCGAACTCCCGGCTCAGATTGACAACGCGGTTCACCGCTGAACATTCTTGAGCCTTATCCGATCTGGCACGGCCAGTCTTGTCGGACCCAGCCACCCGCCGCCTTCGTCGCGGAAAAGGGTCATCAAAGGGATTGCCTTGGCCGATGCCGCTGATGCGCACATTGTTTGTGTGGGGTCTGATTGTGCTTGCCAGCCCGGTACCGGCGGCGATCCATGGCTTCATCGATCAGGCGGGAGTGGCGCACATCGCCCCTGTCGCTCGATGCGCGTTAGCCGTGGTTCATGCGCGGCACCCTGCGGGGAGCGGGACTTTCGGGAATGGCGTCTTCGCCGACAACGGAAATTGGGGCCGGCGCAACCGGAGTTGCAGCGTGATTTGTCGAAACAGCCCGGTTTGAAGAAGGATGAACCGCCATTGAAGGCGGCAAGCAAGAAGTTCGCCGCGCCGTGGCACGGTGAGGTCCCAGACGCGCGCCGTCTTGTCGTCGGAAGCGGTTACCGCCCAGCAGCGTCGATGGCGATGCGATTGATCAGCGCCGTATGGATGCCGGTTTCCAGCCGCGGCAGCGGTTCGCTGGTCGGTTCGGCGGCGAACGGTACGCCATTGAAGCTGGGGATAAGCATCGTCGAATGCGCTCGCCGGCGCAAGGAAGCCAGTCCGCCGCGCCTCGAAGCGCTGATACTCTGGCGATGAACAGAACCGCAAATCGGTGGCCGACGGCAGCGTTTTGGCCAAGGCGATCAACACCAGCACCGTCGAAAAGGCGGTTCGACCCATCGCCTGGGGATGAAGAACTGGCGCTTTGCCGGCTCGGCGGCCGTTGGCCCGCGCGCCGCCAGGATTCAGGCGCTGCTCGCAAGCGCCGTCAGGTTTTGAAATCGGCCACCGTGGTCTTCAGATCCGTTGCCATTCGTTGCAGGTCTTCCGCGGCGTCGCTGGTCGCGCGGACCTGTTCCAGGTTGCCTTGCGCCGACTCGGCAATCGCTTCGACGTGGTGGACGATGGCTCTTGCCGCTTGCTGCTGCGAGTTGGCGGCCTTGACAATCCCGGCCACCACTTGACTGACTTGTCCGCCGGTGATCTGCACCTGTGCCATCGCTTTGCCGACGTGCGATGACAACCCGCTGATCTCACTCGTTCTTCGCTGGCAGTCGCTGATTCCACCGACCGACTGTTGAATTTCGTGCCGGATCGCGGCGAGGATTTCGGCAATCTGTGTCGTGGCCGCGTCTGTCTTGTCGGCCAGCTTGCGCACTTCGTCGGCGACCACGGCAAAACCGCGTCCCAGTTCGCCAGCGCGCGCCGACTCGATGGCGGCGTTCAGCGCCAGCAAGTTGGTCTGGTTGGCAATCTCCCGAATGACCTTGACGATGGCATCGACCTCGCTTGAGCGCTCTTTGAGACCTTCGAGTTGCGCGGCCAGTGCGCCGACACTGTCGCTGGTGACCTGGATCGCCTGTCCGGCCTGGGTGACGACCACGCTGCATTCGGCCGCCGCCGCCGTTGAGGTTTCGGCCAGTCGTCCGGCTTCCTCGGCTTGTCGGTTCAGGTCGGCGATGGTGCTGTGCAGCGTCTCGACGACCGCCACGGCTTCGCGCGATGACGTTTGCTGGCGCTCCGACCCTTCGCGGACCCGTTCGGCGACGATCACCATATCCGTGGCGGCGACGCGCAAACGCGCCATGCTTTCCAGGACGCGGCAAACGATCTGCTGGAGTCCGCTGATCAAGGAGTTGAACGCGCCCGTGACCTGCCCGAGGTCGTCCTGATGCGGCCATTCCACCCGACGGGTCAGGTCGTGCTCCCGATCGATCAGGACGATGGCCGTTTGCAACTGGCGTACGGGCGCCATGATTCGGGAGTAGGTGACGATGAAGAGAGCCAGCAGTGCGACCAGCAGCAGAGCGCCGGTCGCGGTCACCACCGCCACCAGGCGTTCAATTCGGGCTTCGGCTTCCGCTGCCGAGCGGCTGCGGAGTTGGGTGATATCTTGGGTCAAGTCGTTGCCGACGTTGATCAGGCGGCCAAACGCGACCATCGCTTCGTCGTTGTCCGGCCCGGGCGATTTGATGTTGAGGAAGGCGTCGACACTGCGGCTGAAGTTCTGCCACTTCGGCGCGATCTGGCTTTCCAGCGCCGTCTGCAGCGGCGTGCCGGCGCTGCTGGCGATCAGCTTCGTCCAGACGTCGTTGAAGTTTTGCACGCTTTTGCGCGCCGAATCCTTGGCCGTGGGCGTCCCCTGGGTCAGTATGACTTCATCAAGTCCCCGCAAGCTAAGCTGTAGATTGATGAACTGTTCGGCCGACGAAGCCGCGATCACCGCTTCCCGTTCGAGCATTCGGTAGCCATAGACACCGGCGATCACCAGAAAAAGGACGATTATCAACGAGAGACAACCGGCCAGCATCAGCCGGCTGCCGATTGACAGGCTGCGTAAGCTCACCGGTCTGCTCTCCGTTTCTTATTGGGCGACAGGCAGATTTTTTGCTGTCCACCCCGCGAAACCATCACGCATCCACATCACATTCTTGTACCCGGCGTTGACCGCCAGGGTGGCCGCCTTGAACGACTTCCAGCCTTTCGGCCCGTCACTGTAAAAGACCACTTGCGCGTTCTTCTCGCCCGGCAGTTTGCCGAGTTCGAAGGTGTCTTGCGATGCGTCAAATGTGGGACTGAAATCGCTTTTCTCCTTGTAGGAGACGATTGTCGCCCCGGGGATGTGGCCTTTGCCGAAATTGAGAGCGTTACGGGTGTCGAAGAATGCGGCGGCTTTCTTGTCGAGCAGTCCTTTGGCTTCGTCGACGCTGACCACTTTGCCACCACGAAGTTTGGTTGGCGTATCGGGTTTGTCGTCGGCCGACAGAGCCGGGGTGATCAGGCAGGACAAAGCAAGAACGGAAACGAAAAGTGCATTGGTGGGTCTCACGGACATTCTCCCAGTGAAGTTTGAGGACAGGATGGGGGTGTATCGCTGGACGTCGGTCGGACTTGAGCGATCGGCGTGGGGCGAGTGGGCAAACAAGGACGGTGTTCAACGATTTCTAGGCGCATGTGGGCCTGTGTAACGTGAAATCGAGGGGAAAATCCAGGGTTCTTCCCTCAGCGCGGTAGATCAGTCTCAAGTCCGAGAGACGCCTAGGGAGCATAACGACGGAGTTCCGGTCAACTTGAGCTGGACGCCGGGAATGGCTTGGCGGGTTCGCTGCCGTAATGCCCTGCTGTTGGAGGGGTGAGGAACTTCGCTGATCCATTGCTGGCACGACTTCTTTCCCGACGGACGGAGACGCGACGGCGAGGTCCACCCGGTGCGCCTTGTCACCCCTGCCGACAAGGCAGGCTTTCTTTGAGCGCAGCGAAATCCTTCACGACATTTCCTCGTTTCACGACTAAAATGACTAACATAATCAATCATCTATACTCGTCTTTCGGCCTTTCGAAGCCCTTGCTGAAAATCAGGCGCGTTGTGGGGAACGTCCAGGCGCCTGGCGGTTGATGAAGCCCGGTCTTGTGTAATAAGAATAGGCTACAACTGGAAGCGTTTGCACCCGACCTTGCGCTACCCTCGCTTTTGCCGTTTCTGGCGTTGGTTCGGGTCGCAGC
>JAEUOJ010000168.1 GCA_016789495.1 Accumulibacter sp.
TGGTGGGCACGGCGGCGAACGTCGCGGACGTGACCCAGACCGGGCAGGTCCTGCACGGCGACGAGAAGACGGTCTATCTGGAGGCGGGCTATACCGGCGTCGAGAAGCGGGAAGAACTGAAGGACCTGGCCATGGACTGGCGGGTCGCGATGAAGCGCGGCAAGCTCAAGGCCCTGTCGGAAGACCGCGTGCTGGGTCAGCCGCTACGCAAGCTCGAATCCGTAAAAGCCCGCATTCGGTCCAGGATGAACACCCGTTCCACATCGTCAAGAACCTGTTCCACTACAGGAAAGTGCGTTACAAGGGCTTGGCCAAGAACACGGCGCCGCTCCATACCCTGTTCGGCCTGGCCAACCTGGTGATCGTCAAGCGGCGGCTATTGGCGCTCAACGGCCAAGTGGCGTCCTGATGAACGAAGAAGGCCCGGAAATGGGCGGGAAAAAGGGGAAAGCCACCTCGGATCGACCAAAACGCATGCCCCGTTCATAACCAGCCAAAACTGGCAAGGCCGCAGCCAGCTTCGCGTCGTCGGGGGTGTCGGAAAGAGGCGTTAATCAGCGGTTCCATAGGCATTTACCAGACTAGATGAGGTTATTCAATGGACTCACTTCCCGTAATCTTGGTTGGAATCATTGGATTTATTTCCATCGTGTGGCAGTTCATTCTTATTTTTATAAAGGACCAATCTTCTGATTTTCCCGTTCGCCTCATTGGTGGATTCTTAGTCAGTGCGGTAATTTTGATAGGAGTGGTTTTCTATTCTTCATACCTTCTATTTGATTCACAAGTCAAAGACTACACGATACTATCAGCAGGAAAAAGCATTGGTCTTGCCCTAGTGTTCGGTATTCTGTTTATGCTGAAATCGTATTTTGGGCCTGTGGTACTAGGTTACGTTGCGGGCTATTCGATTTACATGTTTTTCCAACATGACAAACTGGTCATTTCTCCAATAATTGATTGGTTGCTGGGGCTAGTGTTTTCGAATATTCCGTGGTGGCTGGGTGGTGCGTATACAGTTCTACTTGCCTTGTACCTCATCGTCGTATCAGGTATTGATCTATTTGATCTTAATTAGGGCTCTATGTCGTTTCGAGGTAACTTCGCAGAAAGTGGTGAGAGGTGGCCCGTTTGTTTGGTCAGAAAACGTTCTTTGAGAAGTGGAACCTTAGAATCACTGTCATCTTTTTGGAATCATCGCCCGATGCATGCGACTCTCGACTTGCTGGTCCGCACCACCTTCCCGCCGCTCACTCGGCGTTCCGTGGAAACATTGCAGGTCAATCTTGGTTATCGCTGCAACCAAAGCTGTGTGCATTGCCACGTCAATGCCGGCCCACATCGCAGCGAGGAAATGAGCGCCGAGATGGTCGACGCCGTACTGGCGTTCATCGATGCCTCGCCGACCACGCGAGTGCTGGACCTCACCGGCGGTGCGCCGGAATTGAATCCGCAATTTCGTCGGCTGGTGATCGCCGGCCGGGCACGAGGCATGCGGCTGATCGACCGCTGCAACCTGACCATTCTCAGCGAGCCCGGCCAGGACGATCTGGCCGAGTTCCTGGCTGAAAACCGCGTCGAGATCGTGGCTTCATTGCCGTGTTATCTGGCGGAGAACGTCGACCGGCAGCGCGGTCCAGGGACGTTCGACGGCAGCATTCGCGGTTTGCAACGACTGAACGCTGTCGGCTATGGCCAGCCGGACAGCGGACTGCTGCTCAACCTGGTGTTCAATCCGCAAGGTCCGGTGTTGCCGCCGCCGCAAGCCGTGCTGGCCGCCGCGTACCGCGAGCGTCTGACCAACGATTACGGTATTTTTTTCAACGAATTATTCACCTTGACCAATCTCCCGATCCAGCGTTTTGGTTCACTGCTGATTTCCAAAGGGCAGTTCAACGAATACCTGGCGCTGCTGCGCGCCGCGCACCGGCCGGAAAACGTCGAGCAAGTGATGTGTCGCGATCTACTGTCGATCGACTGGCAAGGGTATGTGTACGACTGCGATTTCAACCAGCAACTGGCATTGCCGGTGGCCGGTAGCCCTGTCCGGCGGCATATCAGCGAATTGTCGGCGACGACGCAGAACGGCCAGCCGATCCGTGTCGCAGAGCATTGTTTCGGCTGTACCGCCGGCCAAGGCTCGAGTTGTGGCGGCGCGCTCGACCGGTAAAGGCGCCAACTGGAGAAGCATCACTCACCCGCAAGACTTTGCAGCCGTCGCCGCCGCGCTTCATACAGGCAGATGCCGGTGGCCACCGAAACGTTGAGGCTGCTCACCGAGCCGAGCATCGGAATCGCGACCCGTTGATCACAGATTTCCCGGGTCAAACGGCGCATGCCGTCACCCTCGGCGCCGAACACCCAGGCACAGGCGGTCGGCCAAGTCGACTGATAGAGGTTGATCGGCGCCTGATCGTCGGTGCCGATCAGCCAGATCTGGCGTTCTTTCAGTTGCCGCAAGGTGCGCGCGAGATTGGTGACGGTGATGTACGGCACGGTTTCGGCGGCACCGCTGGCGACTTTGATGACGCTTTGCGTCAAACCGACGGCGCGATCCTTGGGTGCGACGACCGCGTGCGCGCCGACGGCATCGGCGACCCGCAAACAGGCGCCAAGGTTGTGCGGGTCCTGAATACCGTCGAGGACCAGCAGAAAAGCCGGCTCGGCAAGCGTGTCAAGCACATCGTCTAGCGTGACATGCCGTTGCTCGGCGCTGACGCGAGCCAGCACGCCCTGGTGGCGCGCGCCGGGCGCCATTGCCTCGAGGCGGGCGGCTTCGACCGGTAGCAGGCGGACCTTGGCGAATTCGGCACTCGCCACCAGGTCGCGCAGTCGAGCGTCATGGCGAACGGCATCGACATAAATCTCGCGAATTGCTTCAGGATCATGCCGCAACTTGGCGAGCACCGCATGAAAGCCGAAAATCAGGCGGGTGGACCCGGACATCGCTAACCCAAGCTGGACAGGAGGAAGTGGCCATTCTAACAGCTTGCCGCCGTGCCGCCGCGCGACGATCAATTGACCTCGTCGATCGACTCCAGGGTCCGCGAACGCCAGTCGAGTACCGCGGTGCGGATCGTCATCTGCTCGGAAAGCCTTGGAAACTCGCCGCGGATCACCTCGGCGGCGAAGGTCGACAGAAAGCGTGACTTGAGTTCCGCGCGCGAGCGGTCGACACCGATTTCGTCATAAGGCACTGAAGCCAGCAACAGGAAACCGTCGTCGGGGATCCGCCCGGCCTGCATGTTGGCTTCGATGATGCCGGCGGCTTTGCGGATCGGTCCGTCGAGATTCGGGCTGTATGGGCCGATGATCAGGGCAATGTTCGGCGTGTGCAGAAAGTCGAAGCCTCGACCCAGGCAGATCATCCACTCGCGATGTTCGATATCGAGCAACCGCTCGTTACGGCGGATTTGCGCGCGGACCGATTCGATGTGTTCGAGGTTGCCGTACAGCAAAGGCAGCAAGTCGCCACGCATTCGTGCCGGCATGTCCGGCAGCAGTGCCGCCAGACGCAGTTCCAGGGTCGCCCGGTCGGCCGAGGTCAGCGTCGACAGGTCGAGTTTGTCGCCGGCGGTGCCGTGGATGACCAGCGCCTCCTCATCGGTTTCGAAACCGCAGACCAGCGGATAGACCGTGCCGTGACTGGCGCCGAAAATGTGTTCGACCTGGCGACGGATTTGATAGGTATGGGCGATCGCCGCGCCGGTATCGTACTGAAAACCGGCGCAGCCGCGACGTGGGTCGCCTTGTGAGTAGTGATATGTGACCAGGAAAACGACGTGTCGGCCGGCGCTGACCACCCGCTGCACATGATGCGCCAGCACCTCGCCCAAATGCGGCCAGCCGAGATCGAAAATACCGCCCAGATTGCGGAAGGGCATCAGGATGCCGACCGGGGTGTTGGTGGCGATCGGAATGTTGATCCGCCCGTCCATGCATTTGAGTACCGCGATCGCCGTCGGATGCTGCGCCAGGTAGCGCTCGCGCGCCAGCCAGGCTTCCGGACTACGGAAAATCGCGCTGTGACGGTCGGCGAGACCGAACAGCCAGTCGATACGCTCCTGAATGGGCTTGGCATGGATGTCCATCTATCGCCTCCGCGTCGAAACGTCGAAAACTGGCCGGCTGCTGGTGGTGCGGAACAGCCCACGCATGCCGACCACCCGTCAGTATCGGTGCCATTGTCCAGGAGGTCAAACAAAGTGCGATCGAAGATGTAGTGTAGTGATCTGGAGAGGTGGCCCCGGAAATTCGGACAGGATAATAAGTAGTAGCCTTGCCCCGAGGAACGGCTGCGGAAGCAGCCACCACAGGAGCAAGAGCATGACCCGAAGGACGAGGCGAAACCACCCACCGGTATTCAAGGCGCAAGTGGCCCTAGCGGCGCTGAAGAGCGACAAGACGCTAGCGGAGCTGGCGCCGCAGTATGACATTCACCCGAATCAGATCACCGACTGGAAGCGACAACTGACAGAGCGTGCGGTGCAGGTTTTTGGTGACGCCAGCAGCCCCGCAAGCAGTGATCCGGACCTGACGAAACTGCACGCCAAGATCGGTCAGTTAGCACTGGAAAACGATTTTTTAGAACATGCGCTCACCAAGGCG
>JAEUOJ010000008.1 GCA_016789495.1 Accumulibacter sp.
TCTGGCCCCGGTGCTGGCGCGTCGAATGCCGGAGGAAACGTCCCCAGACTAATGCACCACGGCCCGGGCTGGCGAGGGGAAATCGCCGTGCACCAGAAACTCCTCAAAATCCGTGGCGCTCAGCGGCTTGCTGAACAGAAAGCCCTGCATGTTGTCGCAGGCGAGCGCGCTGAGCAGTTGCCGTTGTGTCTGCGTTTCGACCCCCTCGGCGAGAGTGCGCAAACCGAAGCTGCGGGCGATGCTGGAGATGGCGTGAATGATCGACGTCGAGCTGTGGTTGTATGGTGTCAGGTCACGAACGAAGGACTGGTCGATCTTGATGCTGTTGATCGGGAAACGGCGCAAATAATTCAGTGACGAATAGCGAGTGCCGAAATCGTCGATCGACACCCTCATGCCATCTCGCCGCAACTGCTTGACGAGATCGATGTTTTTTTCTGCATCGTTGAGCAGCAGATTTTCGGTGATCTCGATTTCAAGGGATTGGGGAGGAACATCATGCGCCGCCAGATGCCGGCTCAAGCGCATGGGCAGATCGTTACGATCGAATTCCCTTGGCGAGACATTGACCGCCAGTTGAAGATGATTGAACCCTTTGTTGCGCCAGATCGCCAATTGCGCCAGCGCCCGGTTGAGCACCCAGTCGCCGACGTCGATGATCATGCCGGTTTCCTCGGCCAGCGAAATGAACGCGTCCGGCTGCAGCAAACCGTGTCGTGGGTGGCGCCAGCGTAACAGCGCTTCCATGCCCAGAGTCGCCCGGCGGCTGAAGCAGATTTGCGGTTGATAGTACAGTTCGAACTGGTCACCGGATTCCAAGGCGTTGCGCAGATCGTTTTCCAGCGAGATGCGCACGCGATGACCGCTGTGCATCTGCGCGTTGTAGCGGATCGTGCCGTTCTTGCCGCGGCCCTTGATCTGATACATGGCGATGTCGGCGTTGCGCAACAGAATGTCCGGAGTGTCGCCATCGTCGGGGTAGATGGCGATGCCGATGCTGATGGTGGTAAAAAAATCGATGCCGGCAATTTTGAACGGGCGTTTGAGTTCGGCGATCATCTTGCGGGCGATCGTCGTCGCGTCGGCGGCCGCGTGGAGATCGGGCAACAGAACGGTGAATTCGTCGCCGCCTTGCCGGGCCAACGTGTCGCCGGAACGTAGGCAACCGATCGCGCGTTGAGCAAACGATTTCAAGAGCTCATCACCCTCGTGATGCCCATAGGTGTCGTTCACCAGTTTGAAACGGTCGATATCGATGAACATCACTCCGGCCAGCTTTTGCGAGCGTTTGGCTTGGGCGAGGGCCATCGTCAGGCGGTCTTTGAACAGGATGCGATTCGGCAGACCGGTGAGCAAATCATGAAACGCCTGAAAGGCGATCGTTTCCTCGGCCTTCTTGCGGTCGGTGATGTCGCGGGCGACGCCGGCGGTTCCCTGGAACTGCTGGCTTTTCGGACCTTCGCGGCTGGAATAAATCCCCTGGGCGGTGAGAATGGTGACGATGCAGTGGTTTTCGAACTGATGGTCGCCGATCCGTTTGGGCAACAGGCGGATTTCGACATTGGTGCTGGCACGATCACCGATCCGCCTTTCGTTGAAGGCATAGCGCGCGTGCTCCATATCGTCCGGATGGACGATGGCCGCATAATGCTGGCCCAACAGTTCGTCGATGCTGTAGCCGAGCAAGGCTTGCGCCCGAAAATTCAGAAAAACGAAATGGCCTTTGTGGTCCAGGGTATAGATGATGTCCGGTGACTGCTCGACCAGAAAGCGATGCAAACGTTCGGATTGTTCGAGTTGCACGGTCATCAGCGCGTGTTCGCGCTCAATCCGTCGTCGCTGGAGGACACGGTCAACGGTATCGATCAGATCCTGGGGACTGCCGTGCTTGCGGATGAATTCGAATGCTCCGTGCCGCAAGGCGCGAATCGCCGAGTCGATCGAATCGTCGCCGCTGAAGACGACCACTGCGGTTGGCACCTGCTCGGCGAGCATCCATTCCATGATCGCCAGACCATTGATATCGGGTAGATCCAGATCGAGGATCAGTACATCGACATCGCGTCGTCCGAGCCGGCGCATGGCCGACCTGCCACTGCTGCATTCATCGATCGAGCGTCCCGGCGCACTGAGCAATTGCCGGTAAGCATTACGGATACGTTGTTCATCGTCGACAATGACGATGACGCTCGGCTTGTCGTTGAGTCTTTGAAATGGCGTCACCAAAGGCACTGTCGATAACGACGTCATGGGTGATCCCGATCATGGGCCGGTGGCCTCGCCGCTCGATCGCCGCTCGTACCACTGTCCTTTTTTTCCTGGGTCGCGTCGTCGGCGGTGGGCAATAAAAGCGAGATGATCGTCCCCTCGCCGGATTGACTGCGGCAGGTGACCGGAATGCCGAGTCGCTGGGCCAAGGTGCCGACAATCGACAAACCGATACCGCGGGTGGCGTCGATGCGTTCGCTGCCCGGTGGCTGATGCAAGGCCTTCAAGGCCGTCGCACTCATTCCCGGGCCATTGTCTTCCAGTCTGAGCTCGGCGAACGGGCGTCCCTGGTGAAGAATGTTGCCCGTCAGCGCCAGGGTCAGGCTTTGTCCGCGAGACAACGCTTCCGAAGCGTTTTTCCACAGATTGAGCAGGATCTGTTTGATGCTGTCGGCGTCGCAACACACCCGGATCGGCTCGGCGGGCAAAAGGGTTTCGAAAACAATGCCGCGCGCATCAAACAGCGATTCACGATACAACAGCAACAACTCCCGGATCAGATCGCAAATATCCAGGGCGAACTCGGCGGTCTCTTCCGGGGGAACCTCGCTCATCCGCTGGATGAGCGAGGAAACGCGCTCGATTTCTTCTCCGAGGACCGTCAGTTCATGGCGAACGTCGGCCTGCTCGGGCAATTTGCCGTCGAGTAAACGGAGGTAGCCTTTGATGATGGTCAGCGGATTGCCGGCTTCATGGACGATGCGTCGAGCCTGCCGGGTGAAACGCAATGCCGCCGATGTTTCACTCTGTTCGCGGATACTCTGCGCCTGGCGCCGATCCTCCAGACAGTTGCCGGCGATGCGGCCAAAATTGGCCAAGGCCGGCAAGCGCTGTGCCAAACGGTTGCACTGACTCGCGCTCATTCCGGCCACGATCACCCCGACGGTCCTCGAGCCGCTGAGCATCGGAATGCACAACAATTCGGTGCTGGCGAAAGCCCTGGCAAATTGCTGGTCCTTCAACGAGTGGAGCGGTGGCTGCTGATCGTGGCTGGAGCGAATCTGTTGACTGGTGGCGGCGAGCGCCACCAAGCTTCCCTTGGCATCGGCAAAATTGTGGGCTTGCGAAAAAATCGGTGCCTGCCCGGCGATTCCCTTGCCGCTCAACTGCCCGGTAAGCGGGTCGAAGAGCAGAAAAGCCACTCGGCGCAGGCCGAACAGCAGACGGGCCGACTCGCGCAAGGCGAGCAACAGTTCATCATGCCCTTCGATGGCGAACAGGTCCTGCCGCAAGGTTTGCAGCAAGGCTTTGTTGCCGATGATCGAAGCCAGTTGACTGCGCGGATCCGACTCATCGCCTGCCCGCGATTTGCGTAAACGTGGCAGACCGGCCGCACCGCCAGACACGGTGCCGTCGATGGCGATTCCCAGGGTACGGGCAGACTGGCTGGCGCGATGTTCGGCGTCTTTCCGGGCGGCGCGCAGACGGGGTGAATCGAGTTCGGGGAACATTTGCTCGGCGGTGTCGAGCAAATTGCCTGGGATTTCATCGACACAAGTCAGCGAGTGGGCCAACCAGACGATCTGCGGCAGCACGGTGGCGCCGATGATCTCTTTGTCCGACAGGTGATGATAGAGAATGCCGTCGGCGAACGGCGAATCGAGTTGCCAGCTGTCAACCAACGAGGTGCCGACCTGGCCATGATGCGCGCCAAAATCGCGGGTTTCATGGGCCGCCAGTGTGGCTTCGTCGCTGCAGTCGGCCACGAGTTGCAGGTACTGTTCTCCGAGTGCCGAAACGAGGATCAGTTGTCCGACATCATGTAACAACCCCGCCAGATAAGCCTCCTCGGGGTGCGGATAATCAACCATCACGGCGATGTCGCGCGATAGCTCGGCCACCAACGCGGAGTGCGTCCAGAAAAAGGAAAGATCGACGGTTTGCGACGTCTGACGCTCATCGATCAGGCATTGCACCGCCAAACACGTGGCGATGACCCGAACCAGACGACTACCGAGAGCGCGCAAGCAGCTTTCAACGTTGCGCAGGGATTGACCGCGCCGAAGCGCGGGGGCATTGGCGGCAGCCAGCACCCGTGCGCACAAACCCGGGTCCTGCTCGACGAGTCGGGCGATGTCCGCATAGTTCGACGGCTCGTCATCGACCATCCTCAACAGGCGCAGGACGATTTGCGGAGGAGAGGGCGTATGCGCCGCCTCGATCGTGTCGCGGACGGGTTCCGGCAGGTTATGCAACATATTCTCGATGAACTGAAACGACCTTCCCGACACCGGGAGTCCGTTGGACTGAAGTGATTGCCGCCAGCCGAGTGAGTGGGCGACGGTCGCCCGAGTCCGACCGGCTTCTGGACCACAGGTTCATGCGCTGCTTGCTCAAAGGTCCGGTAGGGAAAGTGGCCGGTGACCCGCGCGAACGACATGGGGTCCGGCGGCCCTCAAGCCTTCCTTGACCTCGCGTGAAACGATTTCGAACAGGGCACGGACCAGGAAGTTCATGCCGTCGATGAGTTCGTCGACCACGATCATTGACGGGATTCTCTCGCCACGATGTTCCACCGGACCGCCGATTTGTTGGACATTGACTCCCAACCGGCTCAAGTTCATCGCCAATCGTCGTTCGGTCAACAGAAAAAGCCTGGTCAGGCCGTAATGCCGGGCCATGGCAATCAGACAAAGATAGACCGCTATCGCCAGATACGGCTGTCGAGGTTGTTTTTCGGTGCCGAAATCCTCCTCGGCGATCGAGATCGGTCTGCCTTGATCGGTTTTACGACGCCGGTAACTACCGATCACCGCCAGACGAGAAATTTCGGCGATGGACGAGCGGTCGATTTTCAGCGGATCGATGATCGAACGGTCCAGGGTGTTGGCGCAACTGATTTCAACCGGCAATAGCTGTTGCGGGTCGTCGGGATCAACCAGCACCAGGCGGGCGCAACCGACGAACTGGCCAGACGCAACCGACTGGACAAGGCAATGCAGCGAGCGCGAGTCGTACGAATCGGTTTCCAAGCCATTGGCCTGGACGGATTCGAAATTGAGTTCGCGACAATACACCTCGTGGCGGATGCGGTAATTTTCGGCGCGCAGTTCGTCGGAAAGAGCAGGCACCACTTTGAAAAACCTGCGATAGCCCTGACTTATCGTCAGTTCGGTCAAACTCGAAAAAAACATTCGCCTCCTCTATCTGTCGCCGCCCTGCTGTGCAGGACGGCTACGTAGCACGCTACATCACATGCTAATACGTAGTATGCACGACAACAGTCAGCAACCCAAATCGGATCACCGCATAAAATATTCAAATAACATGAAGATCCAAGATTATGTTTTTTCTCTCAACGGTTTTTTTGAGGAATGAAAATGATTTTCCAATGATTTATTTGATTTTTATGGCATTTCTGGCAAGACACATCCCTGATGGAATCTTGTTGTCGGTAGAAAACTAATCAGGGACGATAAAGCGGATCGATACGTGATGCTGTGCGCCCAAGGTAGAGTCGTCGCCGATTACATGAGCTTATGCGGGAAATGCAGTCGCGCTCGCCAGCCCGGAGCGCCGGAAAATCGCCATGGCGGCGTGCGTGCCCGGCCACGACATCGGCGGACAAGTGGTGTCAACTAAGCCGATGCCGCAACCCACGTTGTTGGCTTACCGACCGGCTGGACGCTGACGACGACGCGCCACAGCCAGGCCGACGAACGCCAATCCGAGCAGGCCCAAAGAGGCCGGTTCCGGGAGGCGGGTGTTGCGGACCTGTATGTTGCTGGCGACCACTTCGCCGTTATCCCCGACTTCGCCAATGTACAGATACAGGCTGCCATAGCTGGCCGGATCGACCAACGCGGTCAGATTGAAAGCCAGGCTGCCGTTATCGCCCAGACTGATGAAGCCAGCGGGCGTGGCGGTACTGTTGACGGCGTCGAAAGACTGCAAGGTGGCCACGGCATTGTCCACCGAACTGCCCGACAAGGTGGTGCCAAAAAGCCGGGGATCGGTCGGCGCGCGTTGTATGCCGGGAGTGAATACCGTCCCGCTGCCGGCAAAGTCGAAAACGGCCAATGCGGCCGCGCCGCTGGCGCAGGCGGCATCCGCGCAATTGACGGTCGACAGCTTGATCCCGTCGAGATCGAAACCGCTGAACTGACCCGTGGCGCCACCCAGGCCGCTGCTGTTGTCGGCGATGGTGATCGAGGCGATCGGCCCAAACGAGGTCAACTCGGCTTTGTAGACCGCGGTACCGGGAGCTCCGGGATCGCCGGTCAAGCCGGCCAATTTGCCCAAAGTCACCGGCGCGGCCTGGCTGGGACTGATCAGCAATGCGCCGCACATCAGGGCGGCGGAAATGATGGCGGCTTTGCGAAAGCTCATCGTGGGTCTCCTTATCAATTCATGGACTGCGAGGTGATGTCCGTTGCGGTTGGTCATCGGCTATTGAAATCCCGACACCGATTTACGGTTCTCCAGTTTGCCCAAATCGCTAAGCAATAAATATGCTTGAAAATGAATCGATCATAACCATGCTGTTTAACTTGGAATAAAAGCACTGTTCATTTTGTGGGATGTAAATTATTTCGACATGGCGGCGGCGCCTTGCCGTAAATGATCAATGGAAGAAAATGTACGGCTGGATTGTTGCGGCGATTTTTCCCGGTCGCCACATAATCGATTGAGATGTCGATCTCGCCTGAAGCCGTCGGTTATCGCAAGAGCCGCGATCCTTGGTGACTGCGCCGTTGGCTTCCCTGCCGTCAGTCACCCGGATGGCGACTGGATGAGAGCCGAACAACTAGGCGGATATCGTGCAAGAATCGCATCCAGAAATAAATTATTTATATACCAATAAGTTAGATGAAAGCCGCGCTCAGCCGGCGGCTGTTGCGCGATGAGCGGCGCCAACAGTGATTGATCCACTCGGCCAGCGGTGACGATTCGTGTCACCGTGAGTCCCCTGACATCGGAGCGCTTCACCAGCTCGACGAGCAAATCGCCACCGCGAAAGCGGCAAATGAATCATTAAATCCCTTCACGGCCAAGCGGATAATATATTTCAATACTCTAGACATTAGTGATTGACACGACGGTGCTTCGCGAGGATTATTGAGACTCGTTTCGTTTTGGCGTCGCAATCCGGTCCTATTTCCCGGGCGCCGAAACTGGGAACCGCCCGGTGGGCCGCTCAGTCCGGCCGCTATCGAATGCGAGGTTCCCCTGATTGCCGTTAGGCGGCGCTTGGCGCGCGGCGGCGGTTGAGTTGTTTGCCTTTTGCGGTCGTTGGTCGTAATTCTGCGCGATATGGCGGACTCCGCCGGTCGCCGCAGGACAGTCCGGAACGAACGGTGGCAAGGGTTTGCGGGTCGTTCGTTCCGCCGTGCAACTGCAACGAAGATCAGATGGAGGTGTCCACGTGCCTTCCGCCCTCACTATCCCCGGCGTACAAGTCCGTACGGATTTCGAACCGGCACCCGTGTTGCCCGGGGCAACCGGAATTCTTGGCGTGCTCGGCGTGGTCGACCGCGGTCCGCTGCTGCCGACGCCGATCGGCAATTTCGCCGAATTCATCGACCAGTTCGGACCGGCAAGCCGTTACGCGTTGCCGGAAGTGCGCACGGCGTTCGCCAACGGTGTGCAGCAACTGGTCGTCGCGCGCATTGAACCGGGTCGCGGCCAGAAAGCGCGGCTCGATCTGTTCGACGATGAAGGCGAGCGTGTCGCCCGGCTCGAAGCGCGCGCCGAGGGCGCCTGGGCCAATCGGCTGGCGGTACGGGCGACGCAGACGCGGACCCTGAGCGAGACGACACCGGGAATCAAATACGTCACCCTGGAAGTGATGCTCGACGGGCAGACCATCGAGACGCACGCCAATCTGAATCTAGACTCCGCCAGTCCGGATTATTTTTTCGACCGCATCAACAGTCAGTCGCGGGTGTTGGTGGCGATCGATCCGCTGTTCGAGAAGGGCTTGCCGGCGTCGGTGGCGCGCACGCCGCTGACCGGCGCCGAACCACGCGCCGCTTTCGCCGTGCTGCGTGCCGGCGCCGACGAGGTGTTGCGGGCGACCGCCCGGCAGAGCGGCGCCGGCGGCAATCAACTGGCGGTGCGTGTCACCGATGGCCAGGCCGGGCTGGCGCTCAGCGGCGCGGCCGCGGCGGCCAGCGTCGATATCCGCGCCCGTCGGCGTGGCGTCGGCGGTACGACGGTGCGGATCAGCGTCCAGGCGGCGCCGGATGGGGCGGTCAATCTGATCATCCTGGCCCCGCCGGCGGCGGCGCGCAATTATGGGCCGTTCGCCACGCCGGCCGAAATCCTGGCCGGGCTGGCCGCCGACCCCGATGTTGAGGCCGAAGTGCGCGGCGCGGCGCTGCCGTCGCCGATGCCATCGACCGCGCTCGCCCGGCGCGTCGACCTCGAGGTGCTCGCCGAAGGGCAGGACAGCGCCCTCTATGCCGGTCTGCCGACCCTGGAGGCGATCGTCGCACTCAACGATCCGCTGCTGCGTTTCGAAGCCGTTGGCGCGGCGACGGCGTTGCCAGCAGTACAGGGCGTGCCGCTGGACGGCGGCCGCGGCCGTGCGCCGGCGCTGGCCTTGCCGGGCGACAATCCGGCGCAACCGGCGCTGCTCGAACTGGTACTGGCGCCCGGCGTCAGCGGCGAGGTCGCCGTCGCGCTGACCCGCGGTGTGTCTACTCTTGACAACGCCACGGCGGTGGTCACCGTCGAAGTTTTTCAGGACGATGCGCTGACCGAGACGCTCGGCAATCTGACGATGGACCCCGACGACGTCAATTACCTGCCGGCGGTGCTGCGCGGATCGGCGCTGCTGCGGGCGCACGACCTGTTCGTCCGTTCGCGCGCCACCTCGTTTCCGCGGCACATGCTGCGCGCCGAGAAGTTGAGCGGCGGGACCTCCCCGAGCGTCGATGATTATCAGGACGCGCTCGATCGGCTCGAGCAGGCCGAAGAAGTCGATCTGGTGATCGCCTCGGTGGCGCAGCAGCTCGGCGAAGCCGACATCATCCGCGTTCATCAGCGGGTCGCCGCGCATTGCGCGAAGATGGCCGACGTCGCCCGCAACCGGATCGGTCTCGGTTCGATCGCCACAGTGGCCAACGCCGTGCCGGCGCGGATCATCGATCATGCCAACGCGGTACGCAGCGATCATTTCGCGCTCACCGCGCCGGCGGGCAGCGAGGCGGCGTTTGCCGGCGTCCTCGGTCTGCAGGATTACTTTCAGTCGCCGACCTTCAAGAACGTACTGGCGCTCGACGTCGCCCCCGGTCGCTACAGCGACGCGCAACTGGCGCAACTGGTGCGCGAGAACGTGCTGGTGATCAACGAGCGGCGGCGGATCGGCATCGTCGTCGTCAAGGGCGTGCTGACCAGCGGCCGGCAAGTGAATGTGCAGCGGACGGTCAACAAGAGTGTCCGCGATGTGAAGGCGATTGCCGACAAATACGTCGGCCTGCTGAACAACGAGGGCGTGCGCAACGCGCTCAAGCAGCAGATTTTCGCCATGTTGCTGCAGATGGAACGCGATGGTGCGCTGGTGCCAAGCACCGATGGCAAGGATCCGGCTTTCGGGGTCGACGTCTATTCGACGCAGGCGGATTTCGCCAACGGCATCGTGCGCGTGGATATCAAGCTGCGTCCGGTGCGCGCCATCGATTACATCTACGCCACGATCTTCGTCAAGAACTAGGTGGAAAGAGGTGGTGAGGACATCGTCACCCGCCGGTCGAAGCGCCAGTCGCCAGCGAGTGAGCGACGCCGCCGCTCGCCCGCGCCGTAGATCCATTCACCCCCTCGATTGAGGAGACCGCGCCATGCCGCAAATATTCAACGCCTTCGCTTCGCAAGTGAAGGTCAACGACGAGACGATCGAAGGCTTGCAGTCGATCGAGTTCGCGCAGGCCAAAAACCGTCAGGACATCGGCGCCATCGGCACCGACGAACGGATTGCCGTCTATTTCGGACTGAAACTGGTCACCGGCCGGCTGCGCGTCGCCTCGGCCAACGCCACGCTCGACCAGTTGCTGCAGGACAACGCCCGCTTCTCGATCACCGCCGCGCTCAAGCACGGCGATCAGGCGCGCAATCTGAGCTTCGACGACTGTTATCTCGACGACAAGCAGTTCGCCATGTCCGCGCAAGGTCACGGCGAAACGGTGTACGCGTTCACCGCCACCCGCCTGCGCGAGGAGTGATCACCGGTGCGCGTGGCGCTCAATCCGTTGACCGGAGCGCTCGAATTGCGCGACGAGGCCGCGGCCGGATCGACCGGCAGCGCGGCGGTCTGGCCGCTCGAGCTCGACGCCGCCAGCGGCGCCTTGCGCGTCAATTTCGCTGGCTTGACGATCACCGCCCGGCCGCTGAGCTGGCGCGAGAAACAAGTTCTGGCACGTTACGCTGACCACGGTGAAACCTTCCTGCAACGGCAGTTGATCGATGCCTGCTGCGGCGCCAGCGCGGCGGCGGCGGCGCCGGTGGCCTGCTGGACGCTGGCGGCGTGGGTCAATTTTCCCTCCTCGCCGGGATCGGCGACCTTGCCGTTCGCCAGCGAGGCGATGGCACGGGTGACGGCCGGTCTGTGCCGCTCGGTCGGTCTGCGGCCCACCGAGATCGACGCGCTTGACGCGCTGGCGGTCGAAGCCTTGTGGCAGGCACAGGACGCGGCGGCGGCGAACGTCGCGGACGACGTCGCGGACGAGCTTGCCGGCCGACCGGCAGTCGGCGCGCCGCTGGTCACGGGTGCCTCTTTCGCCGACCCTGGCGAGATGCAGACCATCCGCATCGTCGCCGACCCGCCACCGGCCGTCGACATCACTATGCCGGCGGTCGCCAGCGCGGCGCCGATGACGGACGATGCGGCCGCCGCCGCGCCGTCGATGCCGTCCGGCCTGGCTGCGACAGCGAGCGCCGATCACCCGGTCGCCGTGCCGCACGGCCAGCCCCCCCCGGCCCTGCCGGCGCGCCGGGCGTTGGCGGCGCGTCTGCGCGCCGTTCCGCCGCGCATCGAGGCGCCCGCCGTTCCGCCGCGTATCGAGGCGCCCGCCGTAGGCACTCCCTCCCCAGGTGGGCTCTTCCCCGAACTCTCGTCAGTGAGCGGACCCGTCGCGATGCCGCCGGCGAGTTCAGCCGCGCGGCAAGCGGTAGCGCCGGTCGCCGCGCAGATCGACGCCGACCGCAGCCGACCGCAGCCCACCCCCTTCACCACGATCAGCCCGCTGCCCGTCCGCTCGGCGCCACACACCGCGCCGGATCGTCCGGCGGCCAGGACGCAATCACCCGCCGCCGTCGGCCAATGGCCCGGGCGTTCGATCGATCCGCCGTTGAGTGCGCCCCAACTCGGGTCAGACGGCTCCGCCCGGCCGATCATCGCGCCGCTGCCGCCCACGTCGGCGGACGACGAACCGTTCGAATTCGAGACACTGCTCGACACCTTCAGCGAGCGGCTGGACCAGGCGGCGGTCGAGTCGGGCGTGGACCTGGAGGCGTACTGACATGCCGACGCCGATGATCGACGACATCGAATTGCGCGCCGTGCAATGGATCCGCCAGGAGAGCGACAACGATTTCGCCGGGCAACGGATCGTCGGACTGGCCGGCACGCATCACCAGCAGCTCGGACGCCGCTCGCACCGGGTGCACCTCGCCGGGCTGCTGCTTCCCGACAGCGCCGCCGAGGACCTATCGGCGCTGCAGCAAAAGGTGGCCGCCGGCAGCGAAGTCGGTTTCACCGCCGACATCAGCAGCGCGCTGGAAATCCAGAAAATGCTGATCGAAAGCTGGGTTGTCGAACAGACCGTCGGACCGCTCGGTCAGTACGCCTACCGTCTGACGCTGACCGAAAGTCCGCCGCTGCCGCCGCCGGCGGAGGTTTCGGCCTTCGGTGGCCTCGACGGCTTCGGCGATGATCTCGGTTTCGACCTCGACGCGCTGGCCGACGTTGCCGCCGGCATCGCCGCACAGGCCGACGCGGTGATGGCCGCCGTCGACGCGGCGGTCGACGCCGTCCAGCAGGTGGCGGCGCTGGCCAGCCTCGCCGACCTCGGCAGCCTGGGCAACCCGGTCAAGCCGGTGATCGAGAAGTTGGCCGAGGTCGAGGCGGTCGGCGAGAGACTCGGCGGACTCGCCGAAGCCCTGGCCGGAGTCCTGCCATGAGCGGCCTGCTGACCCCGACGCTGACGCTGGACGTCGGCAGCCAGCAATGGACGACGCAAGTTCTGGCGCTCGAAGTGCATCTGGCCGCCGCGCCGCTGCTCAACGTGCTGTCGGCGCGGCTGCCGGCGGACGCGCCGTTGTCGGCCAACCCGGGCGACGCGGTACGGCTGATGCTCGACAACGGCGAACAGCAGGCAACGGTTTTTTCCGGTTGGCTGGAAGCGATCTGCCGCAGCCATCAGCAGATCGAACTGCGGGCGCTCGACGCCGGCGGCGTGCTGGCGCGACTGCGTCCGGCGGTGACTTACGAAAAAATCGGCGCCGCCAACCTGGCGCGCAATCTGTGCGCCGCCGCCGGCGTCGACGTCGGCGAGGTCGAGGACGGCGAGCCGCTGGCGTTCTACGCCGCCGATCCGGGCCGCAACGCCCTGCAGCATCTGGCGCGGGTCTATGCCTGGAACGGCGCCCTGGCCGGCGTGGATGCCGAAAACCGCTTCTTCGCCCGGCAGATCAACGCCGCCGTCGCCGAAAGCGCCTTGCGCCATGGCCGCGAAACGCTGGCCGTCAGACAGTGTCAAGGCGCCGAGAACATCGAGGCGATCGTCTTCGCCGGCGAGAGTGCCGCGTCGTCGGCCTCGGCGGCGACCGCCTTGCGTCCGGTCAGCGATTTCTTCGCCGGCAACCGGCCGGACGGTCCGGACTTGCGCCATCGCTGGCAGTTCGCGCCCGCTCTGCGCACCGCGCCCGCCGCCGCCAAGGCCGGTGCCGCCGCGCTTCGCCAGCAACGGGCGCTGCTCAGGCGCGGAGTCCTGGAGGTCTTTCTGCA
>JAEUOJ010000032.1 GCA_016789495.1 Accumulibacter sp.
CGAAGACTGGGCTGACAGCACCGGCGAAGAAGATGGTCAGCGCCAGAACCAGTAGCCGGCGCAATACCTTCGTAATCATGCGGCTTTCGTGCCGCAGGCAAGGGGGATGGCTTGCTTGCATTTGCGGTCCCGGAGGTGTTATCGGTTTATCTTCTGGCAAAGGTTGGCATTCATGCGAAAGGGTTTGCCTGTGATCGGCGGTTCGGCTGCCCGCAGCCCACGCTGATCATCCCAAGTTCCGCCTCACGATACTGGGGAATGATTTATCCGACCAAGGTATAACACGGCGTGTATTCGCCTTGCAGCTTCATTCGGCGCTGTTCGACGAAGCGCTGCAGCAGCTCGTCGGTAGCCGACAGCAAATCGGCATCGGCGTGAATTTCGAACGGTCCATGCGCTTCGACCGCCTGGATGCCCTGCTCCTTGACGTTGCCGGCAGCGATCCCCGAAAACGCCCGGCGCAGATCGGCGGCCAATTGATGCGCCGGGCGATCGCGATGCAGCGATAAACCGGCCATGGCCGCGTGCGTAGGAACGAATGGCTCCTGGAACTCCTTGGCGATCCGCAATTGCCAGTTGAAATAAAAGGCATCCCGGCCGTCCTGACGAAAAATCTTCACCGCTTCCATCGCTTCGCGCATCGAGCGCGCCACGCTCACCGGATCATCGATGATCACCCGATACAAGCCTTGCGCGGCAGATCCCAGGGTCCGCCCGACGTAGGCATCGAGGGCGGCAAAGTAATCGACGCTCGACGCCGGTCCACACAGAATCAATGGAAACGATTGACCGGCGTTATCCGGATGGCTAAGGATGCCGAGCAGGTACAACAGTTCTTCGGCGGTGCCGACGCCTCCCGGGAAGATCAGGATCCCGTGACCGATGCGGATGAACGCTTCGAGCCGCTTCTCGATCTCCGGCAGGATCACCAGCTCATTGACGATCGGGTTCGGCGGTTCGGAGGCGATCACTCCCGGCTCGGTCAAGCCGATGTAGCGGCCGTTGGCGATGCGCTGCTTGGCATGGCCGATCGCCGCCCCTTTCATCGGTCCCTTCATCGCTCCCGGGCCGCAACCTGTACAGACGTCCAGACCGCGCAAGCCGAGCTGGTAGCCGACCTCCTTGCTGTAAGCGTATTCCTCGCGGCCGATCGAGTGCCCACCCCAACAGACGACGATATTCGGATCGACGCTCGGCCGCAGTACGCGCGCGTTGCGCAGGATGCGAAACACCGCCGCGGTCATGTGCTCGCTGAGGGTCAGGTCGAGCGTCGAATCGCCCTGGATTTCGTTGTGGGTGTAGATGATATCCCGCAGGACGGCGAACAGATGTTCGCGGATACCGCGAATCATCAGCCCATCGACGAATGCCGTTGCCGGTGCATTCTCGAGTTGCACCTTGACGCCCCGATTACGCTGCAACAGACCGATTTCGAAATCGTGATAGGCCTCAAAAATTTGTCGCGGGTCGTCGGTATGACTGCCGGTGTTGAGCACTGCCAGCGCGCAATTTCGAAACAGCCGATACAGCCCGCGCCCGCTGGTATCGAGCAAGGTCTTCACTTCCAGTTGTGACAAGACCTCCAGGCTACCTTCCGGACTGACCGAGGTACTGATTTTCATGGGCGAATCATCGTCGTCCGACACCAGGGGCCAGCGTTCCGCCAGGTCGGAAAAGGTAAATAAAAGACAGCGACCTGGAGCGGCGGCCTATGGATCGCGGGACAACACTTGCCAAGCACGCCGGTCCGACGACCATCACAGCGGACTTGAGTGCACCGTCAACTCGCTGGGAGCGCGTCCGCGGCGTTCAATTGACCGCCGCCGGATGGCCTGGCCGACCGCCGGCTCGACGCAACAGTTCGACGATGTCGGTGTTGTCGGTCTTCAGCGCCCAGTCGATCGCCGTCGCGCCACGCTCGTTGGCCAGGTTCGGGTCGGCATGATGCTGCAACAGGATCTTGACGACTTCGAGATGCCCGAATCGGGCCGCGAACAACAGCGCCGTCGAGCCATTGGCGGTCGTTGCATTGACATCGGCGCCGCGCTTGAGCAGGTATTCTGCGACGTCGGCGTGCCCGTTGAACGCGGCGTAGATCAGCGGCGGCCAGCCGTAGAGATTGATATCGGCGCCCGCCTCGACCAAACGTTGCGCGAAATCGAGTTTGCCGCGATAGGCGGCCAGGCTGAGCGCGGTTTCGCCGTTGCGATTACGGGAATTCAGTCGGGCCCGTTTTTTAAGCAGGTAATCGAACAGGCTGGCATTGTCGCGTTGCACGGACTGCATCAGCAGCGTGTTGCCCAGCGCGTCGACGGCATTGATTCCGAGTCCGCTTTCGATCAGACGTATCGCCCATGGCGTGTCGCCGGAAATCATCGCTTCCTCGAGATCCTCGTAGGCGCCGGCGAAGGCGCTGAGCGGCAGCAACAAAACGAAAAGCCAGGCAAACACTTTCATCGGCAAACCTTCTGTCGGGCGTCGGGAAACAAACGGAAAAAATTGTCGGTGGTGGCGGCGAATACGTCTTCTAGCGGCAAGCCCCGCAGCCGGGCGATCGCTTCGGCGACATGCCGAACGTAGGCCGGCTGATTGGTCTGGCCGCGATGCGGCACCGGTGCCAGGTACGGGGCATCGGTTTCGACCAGCAAACGGTCTAGAGGTGTCCGACGGGCGACTTCGTGCACCGTGGTGGCGTTCTTGAAAGTGACGATGCCGGACAGCGAAATGTGAAACCCCAGGTCGAGCGCCATCTCGGCGATCGTCCAGCTCTCGGTGAAGCAGTGCATGATCCCGCCCACCTGATCAGCGCCCTCCTCGCGCAACACGCGCAAGGTGTCGGAGGCCGCTTCGCGGGTGTGCACCACCAGCGGTTTGCCAGCCTGACGCGCCGCGCGGATATGCGTCCGAAAACGTTGTCGCTGCCACTCGGGTGCGTCCTTGTGCCAGTAATAGTCGAGACCGGTTTCGCCGATGGCGATGACCCGCGGATGATCGGCGAAAGCGACGAGATCGTCGACCGTCGGCTCGCGACCGGCGGTGTTTTCAGGGTGCACGCCCACCGAAGCCAGCAACATCGGCCACTGCTCGGCCAGCGCGATCACCCGCGGCAGATCCTCGAGGTTGACGCCGATGCACACCGCGCAGCCGACACCGTTGCTGGCCATGGTCGCCAGGATGTGCTCGATGTCTCCGGAAAGTGGTGGAAAATCGAGGTGGCAATGCGAATCGACCAGCATCGGCACGCCGTCAGACGGTGTGTGTCGGTCGGCCGGACTGCAGCACCCCGCCCAGGATGCCTTCGATGCGTCGCCGCGCGTCGATCCCCGATTCGTCGTTTTTGAAGTGGACGCCGATGCCCTGCACCTTGTTGTTCTGCGCCCCGACCGGCGTGATCCAGACCACCGTGCCGGCGATCGGCAACTTGGCCGGGTCGTCCATCAGCGACAACAGCATGAATACTTCGTCCCCGATCGAGTAACGGCGGGAGGTCGGAATGAAAATGCCGCCGTTGCGCAACACGGGCATGTATGCCGCGTACAGTGCCGATTTGGAACTGATGTTCAGCGACAGGACGCTCGGGCGCGGCGGCATGTTCGCGGTCGGCTTGGCGGGTTCGGGTTCGGCCATATTTTCAGCGTCTGAAAAGACTCGAATAGCCTAAAAAAAACTCTTCGAGAAACAATCGATTATTCAATGGCTGCTCACACTGTTTCTTGTATTGTAGCGTCTTTCGATTGAATGCCAAGAGCTTGCGCGGTTCGCTGCGACCGGCCAGACGATGCAACCGCGCCTCCTGGGCCAGATAGTAGCGGGGTGGCAGCGCATGACTGGCCAGAACCAGATCGTACAGCCATTTCTGCGCCCATTCGATCAGCCGCTTGATCGCCGCCGGGCGATTGTCGGCTTTGAGAACTTTATCGAGTTCTGCGGCGCAAGCCAGCACTTCGCCGTCGGCCGCTCGAACCGCCTGTGCCAGCCAGGCATCGAACAGCATCTTCTCGCCGCTGCTCGCCAGATCCAATGCCAAACAGGGCGCGCCACCAGCCAGAGCCAGCCAATGGTCGGCGTCGGCGACACCGGCCTGTTGCAACCACTCGACAGCCACGGCATGCGCCGGCCGGAGCACCGGAATCGTTCGGCAGCGGCTGCGGATGGTGGGCAACAGTCGGTGCGATTCACTGGAAATCAGCAGGAACAACGTTCCCGGCAAGGGCTCTTCCAGCGCTTTGAGCAAGGCGTTGGCCGCCGCGCGGTTCAACGCTTCTGCCGGGTTGATCAGCACCAGCCGCGCACCTTGGCGGTGGGTGCCGACATGCAGAAAATCCTCCAGGCTGCGCACCTGATCGATGGTGATCCATTGACTCGCTTTTTTCCGTGCGGGTTTGCCATTCTCCTCGGTGGCCGCGTTTCCTTCGTTGCCTTCGGTGTCAGCAGTATCGCTGTTCTGCGCGGCGCTGGGTTGCAGCAACCGAAAATCCGGGTGATTGCCTTGCGCCTGCCAGCCGCAGGCCGGGCAGTTGCCACAGGCCTGACCCTCTTTGGTCGGCCGTTCGCAAAGCAGCGCCGCGGCAATCTCTTTGGCCAGGGCGAATTTGCCGAGCCCGCGCTGCCCGATGAGCAGCAAGGCGTGCGGCAATTGCGCGCGTCGACGGTGCAGATGCTGCCAGATGTGCGGATAGAGGCCATCAACCTTCATGAACACTGCCTCAGAATGACTTGCCGAATTGTTGCCTCGACCTCTGCACGTGGGCGATCGGTGGCGATGACCTGTATCCGCTGCGGTGCGGCCGCCGCGCGATCGAGATAGGCCTGCCTTACCCGGTCGTGAAAATCCTGCCGTTCACGTTCGAATCGGTCGAGCACTCGTTCCTGCGCGGCGAGGCGCGCGGCGGCCAAGCCCGACGGCAGATCGAACAACAAGGTCAAATCGGGCTGCAGATGCGCATGCACCCACTGTTCGAGCTGAGTGAATTTTTCCTTGTCCAGACCGCGTCCACCGCTTTGATAGGCGTAGGTGGCGTCGCTGAAACGATCGCAGACCACCCAGTCGCCGCGCGCCAGCGCCGGCTCGATCACTTGCGCCAGGTGTTCGCGACGCGCGGCGAACATCAGTAAGGCTTCGGTTTCCAGATGCATCGTCTCGCCAAGCAGCAACTGACGAAGCGTCTCGCCAAGCGCCGTGCCACCCGGTTCGCGGCTGGCGACAACGTTCAGGCCACGCTGGCGCAGAAACGCGGCGACGCTCTGCAAGTGACTGCTTTTTCCGGCGCCGTCGATGCCTTCGAAGGTGATGAATTTGCCCCGTTGCCGGTTCATGGTTGATCGCCTCGTTGTTTGCCGCCTCGTTGATAGCGCGCGACGGCGCGATTGTGTTCTTCGAGCGTCCGGGAAAACTGACTGCTGCCGTCGCCACGAGCGACAAAATACAACGCATCGGTGGTCGCCGGATGCAGTGCGGCGCGCAGAGAGGCCAGGCCGGGCATGGCGATCGGTGTCGGCGGCAAGCCAGCCCGGGAGTAGGTATTGTAGGGGGTATCGGTCAGCAGGTCACGCTGACGCAGATTACCGTCGAATTGTTCGCCCAGCCCGTAAATGACGGTCGGATCAGTCTGCAAGCGCATCTTCTGCCGCAGACGATTGACGAAGACGCCCGCGATCTGTGCCCGGTCTTCCTCGCGCCCGGTCTCCTTTTCGACGATCGAGGCCATGATCAGTGCCTGATACGGCGCGCCGTACGGCAGGTTGCTCTGTCTCGACCGCCATTCACTCATCAGGCGCTGTTGCCCGGCACGATACGCCCGCGCCAGCACGTCGAAATCGCTGCTTTGCTTGGCGAACAGATACGTGTCCGGAAAAATCAGTCCTTCGGCGCGTGTCTCGGAGGCTCCGAGGCGACGCAGGATTTCCGTTTCGCTCAGTCCGAGAGTGTCGTGACGGAGATCCGGATGGGAATCCAGACGCTGGCGAACCTGCCGGAAAGTCCAGCCCTCGATCAGGGTCAGTTCAGCCTGGGTGACGTCGCCACGGGTCAGCTTGCGCAGGAGTTCCAGCGGCGTCACGCTGTCCTGCAATTGATAACTGCCGGCCTTGATCGCCGAATCGACCTGCAGCGCCTTGCCGAGCGCCACCAATCGCCAAGCCGGCAGATCAATGCCCGCGCCGGCGATCTCACGGGCGGCGGCGCGCAGGCTGCTGCCCGGGGCGATGGTGAATTCCACCGTCGGCTGGCGCAGGCTGAGCGGTGAGTAGGCCCACCACGCGGCGAGGATCAACAAAACCGTCAGGGCCAGTGTAGCCGCCAGGAACAGGCGGAGCAAAAATTTGCTCATCGATCAGGAAGTGAGAAGAGCGGCCGAACGGCGCGGTGTAAGGAAAATGGCGACCGGAACCGGGGAGGCGGCAATCGTCTGCCCAACCAGTCGCTCTATAATAGCCGAAACCTTGCGCCACCAAGCGCGACGATCCGCAACGGCCGCAACCGGCGATCACCACGCCGGCGCGTTGTGGAATTTTACGATCGCCGCGCGTCCACTCGACGGACCTAACGATGAATCTGATTTGGCAGGAGTCTCTCGGCGCGGCCGGCGCCCGCTTCGACCAGCAACGCCTGGTCGATTTCGGCGATGCCGCCGCTGAACGCCTGGCCGGGCGCGACGCGACGATCGTCGCCCCGTTGACCCATCTGGGGCTGATCGAAGTCGCCGGCGACGAGGCCACGACCTTTCTTCACAACCAACTGACAAGTGATGTCAAGCACTTGTCGACGGACAGCGCCCAACATTCGGCTTGGTGCTCGGCCAAAGGGCGGATGATCGCCAGTTTTCTGCTGTTCCGGGACGCCAACCGATTGCAATTGCAACTCGCCGCCGGCCTGGTGCCGGCCATCGTGCGACGTTTGCGGATGTACGTTCTGCGCAGCCGGGTGACGGTAACCGACCGTTCCACCGAGCGCTGCCTGCTCGGTGTTGCCGGAACGCAGGCCGAAACCGTTCTGGCCGACGCCGGATTGCCGTGCCCGCCCTCACCGCTGACCACCGCCTCTTTCGCTGACGGGGTAGTGATTCGCCTCGACGACCGGCGTTTCGAGATCGCCGTCGCTGACCAGGCGGCGGTGGGACTCTGGAAACAGTTCAGTCAGCTCGCCCGGCCGGTCGGCAGTCCGGTCTGGGAATGGCTGGAAATCCGCGCCGGAGTGCCCTTGATCAACGAGCGGACCCAGGAACTGTTCGTGCCGCAGATGGCCCATTTCGAACGCATCGGCGGCGTCAGTTTTCATAAGGGCTGCTATCCCGGTCAGGAAGTGGTCGCCCGTACTCAATACCTCGGCAAAGTGAAGCGACACTTGTATGCCTTGCATTTGCCTGCTCCCGCCGCCGCTGGCGACGCGCTTTTCTCGCCAGCCAACCCGGAACACGCTTGCGGGACGATCGCCAACGCGGCGCCGGCGCCGCAAGGCGGTTACGATGCCTTGGCGGTGCTGCAGGAAAGTCATGCCACTGGCGACTTGCGCCTGGGTGGCCTCGACGGGCCGCAGGTATCCCACCTCCTGCCGCTCGGCGATTAGGCTCGCGGCTTGCCCTCTCCGATCACATGTGCCTGATCATCCTGGCCTGGCAAGCGCACGCCGACTATCCGCTGGTAGTGGCCGCCAACCGCGATGAGTTTTTTGCCCGTCCGTCGACAGCCGCCGGATTCTGGATAGACGCTCCGCAGGTTCTTGCCGGGCGCGACCTCGAAGCCGGCGGCACCTGGCTGGGCGTCAGCCGCCAGCAACGTTTCGCCGCTTTGACCAACTATCGGGATGGCGGCGCTGAACAACCGGCCACAGCCCGTTCGCGCGGCGCGCTGACCGCCGATTTTCTCACCGGAGACTGCTCGCCAGCCGACTATCTGGCGCAGGTCGCCGTCGATGCCGACCGATACAATGGTTTCAACCTCTTCGTCGGCGACCGGCAACGGCTGGGTTATTTCTCGAATCGCGGCAACCGACAGGTGCGCTGGCTGAGTCCGGGGATCTATGGACTATCCAATCATCTTCTCGACACCCCATGGCCAAAGCTGGCCAGCGCCAAAACCGCTTTCACCAAGGCCCTCGAAGAATTGCCGCACCCGGTTCCGTTCTTCGATCTCTTGGCCGACCGGGAGATCGTCGCCGATGGCCGGTTGCCCGCCACGGGCGTACCGCTGGCGTGGGAACGGATTCTGTCGGCAGTGTTCGTCTGGACGCCCGGTTACGGCACCCGCGCATCCACGCTACTGCACGTTCACCGGCATGGTCAGATCACGCTGCGCGAACGCGGCTTCGACGCCGACGGACAATTCTCTGGCCAGGTCGACGAGCACTTTCAGTCCTCGGAAATATCGACCGGCGTGTAAGGTGGCACCAGATCGTAGAGTTCGATGATCTCGGTGTTGTGCATGCGGATGCAGCCAATCGATCCGGGAACGCCCATCGGCGCGCTGTCCGGACTGCCGTGGATATAGATATAGCGGCGCATGGTATCGACCGCGCCAAGCCGGTTGCGGCCCGGTTCACAGCCCGACAGCCAGAGAATGCGGGTCAGAATCCAGTCGCGGCCAGGAAAGCGTTCGGCGAATTCAGCGCTATAGACCTCGCCGGTCGGACGACGACCGACGAAGATCGTGTTCGCGGCGTGGCCCCCACCGATCTTGGCCCGAATCAGATGCCGGCCGCGTGGGGTACAGAAACTACCCGTCCGCTCCCCCCCCCCTTTTTTGGCGGTCGACACCGGATAACGGCGCAGTGGCCGACCTTGCGCGTCGCACAGGGTCAACCGCTGCTTAGCCAGCGAGATATGGATCTGTAAATTCGGGAGATACAAAGTCATTGCCTTTCTCGTTCCCCTGCTCGAACCCTTTCGCCGCTCGCCGCGCGGCGAAGAAGTCACTGAGCACTTGTCCGCACGCCTCGGCCAACACCCCGCCGACGACCGTGGCATGATGGTTGAGGCGTTCGACGGCGAACAGATCGACCACGCTGCCATGCACGCCGGTTTTCGGGTCGCGGGCACCATAGACCACACGGGCAATCCGCGCCTGCAGGATCGCGCCGGCGCACATCGCGCACGGTTCAAGCGTCACGAACAGCGCGCACCCCGGTAAACGGTAGTTACGCACATGCCGCGCCGCGTCACGCAAGGCGGCGATCTCGGCATGCGCCGTCGGGTCGTGTTCGCCGATCGGCGAATTGAAGCCACGGCCGATGATCTCGCCGGACCTGACCACGACCGCCCCGACCGGCACCTCCCCTAGACATTCAGCCGCCCGCGCCAGTGACAAGGCCTCGCGCATGAAAAACTCGTCGTTCATGAGCCGATTTTATCGCAGCCCACCCTCCCCCGGCGTCTGATCCTGGCGGAATCGCCACAGCAAAGATACCGTGACCACCAGCGCCGCGCGGACGACCACGACAACGCGACCACCTGCCCGCCGACGGTCAGTCTCACCGCGCCGCCCGACGGTCGGTCGATACTCTGGCGGAGATCGCCGACCGGGCACCGGTCCTGCCACCCTTGATCGATCAGGCGTTGGCGATCGTCTTCTACGACCTGACGACGATCCGTGCCGAAGACGGCACCGACGAGTCCGAAGACCTGAGACACATTGGCCTGCCAAGGAGGGCGGGACGCTGCGTCAGCTGACGCTCGGGGGGGGGGCCAGACGGCGGAAGGTCTGCCGATCCAACACGAGGTCTTTGCCGACCATAGCGGTGAGACGACGACGCTGGTGCCGACCATCGAGAAAATGCTGTCGCCCTATCCGATCAAACGCAGCGCATTGCGACGCTGAAGGCCGATGCTGCGCAGCGGGCGTAGAAACTCGATCTCAGGAAGCCGACCAGACCCATCCGGGCAAGAAGCTGTCCGACCCCGGCACCACGGCCCGTTTCTACAAGGCGGTCGCTAACGCGCATCTGGCGCACATCATCCAGGTCGATCTCCCCGCCGACGTGTTCACCTACGCGATCGACGAACGTGCCCTGAACCGCGCGCGGCTGATGGATGGCAAACTGAACCTCGTCAACGTCGCGGAGTCATCTCCGGCCGAGATCGTCGAGCGCCACAAGGCGCTAGTAGTCCGAAAAACTTGACCACTACACTATTCTCAGCAGAGACCACCGCCTTCTCAACACCCACCCATCCGATTTCTCTCATACAGCAGATTCGAGCATAGCTCCTCACCGAACGAACGCCGGCCCTGATTCAATGCGGGGTCTCGTTTCATAGCAGATAACCCTGCAAACGGCTTTCGATGATCCGCGGATTGTCGCCATTGGCAATGCCCACCAGACCGTCGATCAGCATTTCGCGCTGCACGATCATCCGGTTGATGTGTGCTTTCAGTTTATTGGCAATCGGCAGGTAAACTAGGTTGGCCAAACCGACACCGTAAATGGTGGCGACAAAGGCAACGGCGATACCGGTACCGAGCTTGGAGGGGTCGGATAGATTCTCCATCACATGGATCAAGCCAAGCACGGCGCCCATGATGCCAATGGTTGGCGAATAGCCTCCAGCGGCTTCCCAAATTCGTGCAGCGAGTTTCATTTCCTGTTCGAAGGTGCCGATTTCAACTTCGAGGACTTCCCGCAAACGCTCCGGTTCGGCGCCGTCGACCAGCAATTGCAACCCTTTACGAGTAAAACCATCGGACAATTGTTCGACAATCGCATCAAGGGCCAACAGTCCTTCGCGCCTCGAAATATGACTCCAGCCGGTGATCTGGGTGATTAATTGCTGATGATTGACCACTGGGGGCAGCCAAACCCATTTGGCCATCCGCAGGCCACGCATGAAGGTCGTGGACGTGCTTTGCAACATCACCGCGCCGAGCGTGCCGCCGACGACAATGACCAACGCCGCTGGTTGCGACAGTGATCCGATATGTCCTCCCTCGAGGAGCTGTCCGCCGACGATCGCCAGCAGTCCGATCACCAATCCCGCCAGGCTGATTCTATCCATGGCGCTTTTTTGATGTCGTCTTCTTCGCGTCTTGACCCATGATGCGCGCCCGCAACCGCATTACGGCCTGACTGTGCAGCTGGCAAACGCGCGATTCGGTGACTCCCATCACTTCGCCAATTTCGCGCAGATTCAAATCCTGTTCATAGTAGAGTGCCATCATCAGCTTTTCCCGCTCAGGCAGCATTTCGATCCCTTGCACCAAAGCACGTCGCAAATCCTCGTCTTCAAGCTGGCGCAGCGGATCGGCGCCTTCGGCAACCAGATGGCATTCCAGGAAATCCTCGCCTTCTTCGACGACGAGATCTTCGAGATAGACCAACTGGTGGCCACGTGCGTCTTGCAGCATCTTCTGGTAATCGCTGAGCGACATATCCAGCGTTTCGGCGAGTTCGGTCTCGGTTGGCGCACGACCGTGCTGCTGTTCGAGTTGGGCGATGGCCTGCTCGATTCGCCGGCAGTCGCGACGCAGGCTACGCGGCAGCCAATCGTTCTCGCGTAAGCCGTCGAGCATCGCGCCACGGATCCGCTGCATGGCATAGACTTCGAATTGCGCGCCCAGGCCAGCCTCGAAGCGGCCAATGGCATCAAGCAAGCCGAGCATGCCATTCTGCACCAGATCGTCGACCTGCACGCTGGCTGGCAGTCGCGCCATCAAATGGCAGGCGATACGCTTCACCAGCGGCGCGTAGCGCTGGATGAGCTGCTCCTTGTTGAGCTGACCAGCCGCGTTATACATTCAGTAATGGGCTGCTATCAGGCGTAGATAGCAATCGGGTCGATGCGTTGGCTCAAGTGTAACAGTTGTTGTATGAAATGTTCGAGCCCACCGTTCACCTCCGGATCAGTCGGCCAGTCGAGCAGTTCATTGGCCATCGCCTGATACGCTCGAGCGGCAGGGGAATCGGGAAACAGTCCGACCACGGGCTGACAAAGTCGCGACGCCTGGCGCAATCGTTCGTCGAGGGGAATATGGCCAACATAATCGAGACGGGCCAGGCCGCGGCTGTGCGATACCTGAGCAATGTTGTCGAAAATGGCGTGCGCTTCGTCGTCCGACCGCGTCCGGTTGATCAAAATCCGGAAGTGTTTACGAGCGTACCCCAGGCTCACTTTCTTGATCAGCGCGTACGACTCGGTGATCGCTGTCCCGTTCGGAGCCATGACGATCACTGTTTCGTGGGCGGCCAGGCCGAACGGCGAAAAACCGAGCGGATGGTCGAGCGAAGTGTCGACCAGCACCACATCGACGGCAGGTTGCAGTTCAGCCAACGACTGCAGCAAAATCTGCTGTTCCATGACGTTCAGGCTGGCAAGCCGCGCCGTCACCCCGGCGGTCGGGAGGAGCCGGATGCCATGCCCCAGGGAAACGATCACTTCAGCGAGTGTCCTTCGCCGATTGACCACCTGTTGCAGGTCGTAGAGGGCTGTGGCACCGAAATAGCTGGCGATCGTGCTGGTGTTTTCATCGACAATCAGCACTTCGCGACCAGTCCGGGCCAGCAGCATCGCCAGGTTGGTCACTGCCACGCTTTTGCCGACGTCATTGCTGCCGGCAGCGAAAGTGACCACGCGCAGCGGCGGGCGGCCAAGCAATCGACGCAGTCCCGAGGCCTGATCACCGCGAAACTCAGCCACGGAAGCCTCCGCTGGTCGACATGGCCCCACTTTCGGCACTGGCCAACAATAGACCTGGCTCGACACCGTCTAGACGATGCGGTGAGGCTTCGGGGAGATCCTTGAAGGCACGATGCAACAGGTACGACCGATTCGGCAGATGCAAATCTTCCGGGACACGCTGGCCATTCGAAACGTAATACAGCCGTAGTCGTTGGCGGATGATCACGTCCAGCGAAGGAGCCAAGCCGGTGGCTTCGTCGACCTTGGTGAGAATGCAGCCAGCCGGTTTCAGGCCACTGTAGGCGCGAACCACATCGTCTAGGGTCTCCCCTCGGCTGGTTGCGGACAACAGCAACAGCGGCTGAACGTTCCCTTCACCAAACATGGCCACCTGTTCGTTGACCAGCCGGTCGCGCTGACTCATGCCCATGGTATCAATCAGCACCATGTGCGTATGCTGCAGATCGATCAACGTGGCACGTAAATCATCGGCATCGCGAGCAAGGTGCACCGATACGCCCAGGATACGACCGTAAATGCGCAGTTGTTCGTGCGCGCCGATCCGATAACCATCGGTAGTGACCAAGGCCAGCTTGCGAGCACCGAGACGAAGGACGCAGCGCGCGGCTAGCTTGGCGGTGGTGGTGGTCTTGCCAACCCCGGTCGGTCCGACTAGGGCATAAATTCCGCCGCGGTCGACGATGTCGTTTTCGCTACCGAGAGTCATCAGGCTGTGATCGGCAGCCCCTTTGACCCAGGCCAGCGCGTGACCCGCATCCAGGTCGCGAGGGAGATCAGCCAGTAGTTCCCGGGTGAATGGCGGCGAAAACCCAGCGTCGAGCATCTGACGCAACATTTCGGTTTTCACCGGTTCGGCGCGCGCGGTCTCCCCCCAGGCGAAGCCGGCCAGTTGCTGCTCGACGATCCGGCGCAGACTGCGAATTTCCGCCATCAACGCCGGCGCTACCGCGTCGGCCGCTGGCTTATCGGCCGGTGTTGCGGGACGCGCCACGGTGGCCGCGCCGCCTGGACGAGAGGTCGGTGGCATCGGTGGGCGAGCAGGTATCGCGGACGGTTGACGAGAAAGGTCTGCGGCGAGCGAGGATGCTGACGGCAAAATTGAATCGGAAGCCGTTAGGTGACGATTGACGGGCGTATCGTTGTCAGCAACCGGCGGCTCTTTTCCCGGTCCGACGGTTGTTGGTAATGGGCCAGGCGCCGGAACGATGGTCTCCATTTCACGGGCCGCCACAGCCATGATCTCGACCCCGCCGGGAATGGTCCGATTCGAGAGAATGATCGCATCCGGCCCAAGAGTCTCCTTGACCTTGCGCAAGGCGTCTCGCGCTGTCGCGCCGATGAATTTCCTGACATTCATACCCTGCCTCCAATGATAGAGGTAACTTTGATCATTCTGTTTTCAGGTACTTCGCTATGCGCAAGAACCTTGAGTTGCGGAACGCTGCGGCGCAGGAAACGTGATAGCAAGGCCCGCAAAGCCCCGGGAACGAGCAAGACGGTTGGCAGACCGAGTTCTTCCTGGCGCTGCGCCGCGGCAACCGTCTCGCGGACCAGGGTTTCGGCGAGTCCCGGCTCGATACTGGCGCTCTCGCCGCCACCAGCCACCGCTTGCAGCAGAATCCGTTCGAGCTGTGGATCGAGCGACATTGCCTGGATTTCCGTGCTTCCGGGATAAATTTCCTGGACGATCGATCGGCTCAACGCGATCCGCACCAGCCCTGTCAGCATCTCGGGGTCCTGGGAACGGGGTGCGCTGTCGGCCAGGGTCTCGATGATCGTGCGCATGTCACGAATATGCACCCCTTCGTCGAGCAGATTGCGCAGGACTTTTTGCAACACGCCGATCGGCAGCGCTTTCGGCACCACGTCTTCGACCAACTTCGGCATGTCCTTGGCCAGATGATCGAGCAATGCCTGTGTTTCCTGGCGACCCAGCAACTCGGCGGAATGAGACAGGATCAAATGGTTGAGGTGGGTGGCCACGACCGTACTGGCGTCGACCACGGTGTAGCCATAAGCTTGCGCCTGCTCGCGCAAGGCGGTTTCGATCCATACCGCCGTCAAGCCGAACGCCGGGTCACGGGTATTGACTCCCGGTACCTGTCCGGCGACACGTCCCGGATTGATCGCCAGCAGGCTGCCGGGAAACGCTTCGCCCTCGCCAATTTCGACGCCTTTGAGCAGAATCTTGTAGGCATTGGGTTTCAATTCCAGATTGTCGCGGATGTGCACCGGTGAAACCAGAAAACCGATTTCCTGGGCAAATTTTTTGCGAATGCCGCGAATCCGGCGTAGCAGTTCGCCATCTTGCGCTTTATCGACCAAAGGAATCAACCGATAACCCACTTCCAAACCGAGCACGTCGAGCGGTGCCACGTCGGACCAACTCGCTTCCTGCGTTTCACGGGCGACGGTCGGTGTCTCGGCCACCGACACTGGGGTCGGTGTTTCGGCCGGACGGAACGTCCGCTGATCGATTTTCCAGGCCATCCCGGCCAAACCGCCAGCCAGCAACAGGAAAATGAAATTCGGCATGCCGGGAATCAGTCCAAGAAAACCGATGATTCCGGCCGTGAGGTAAATCAGTTTCGAATTGTTGAACAATTGCGAAACGATCTGCGCGGACACATCTTCACGGTCACCGACCCGGGTGACGACCATGCCCGCCGCAATCGAAATGATCAATGCCGGAATTTGCGCCACCAGACCATCGCCGATGGTAAGCAGCGTATACGTGCGCGCGGCGGTTCCGACATCCAGACCATGCTGCAGGACGCCAACGAACAATCCACCGAGGACGTTGATCAACATGATCAGAATACCGGCGACGGCATCGCCGCGAACGAATTTCGACGCACCGTCCATCGAACCGAAGAAATCGGCTTCCTCGGCAATAGTGGCCCGCCGTTTACGCGCTTCGTCCTCGCCAATCAAACCGGCGTTGAGGTCGGCGTCGATCGCCATTTGCTTGCCGGGCATCGCGTCGAGGGTGAAACGAGCGGCGACTTCCGCAACCCGCCCGGCACCCTTGGTGATCACCACGAAGTTGATGATCACCAGGATAGTGAACACCACCAGACCAACGGCATAATTGCCGCCAACCAGGAAATGCCCGAAAGCCTCGATCACTCGCCCCGCCGCGCCCGGTCCGGTATGCCCTTCGAGCAGGACGACGCGAGTGGAGGCCACATTCAGCGACAGTCGCAACAGCGTCGTCACCAGCAGTACGGTTGGAAAAACGGAAAAATCGAGCGGCTTCATCACGCTCATCGCCACCAGCATGACGATTATCGAAATGGCGATGTTGAAAGTGAAAAACAGATCGAGAACGAAAGCCGGCAGCGGCAGGACCATCATCGCCAAAATCAACAGGATCAGCAGCGGGCCGGCCAGTTGCTTCTGACCGAAACGCATGAACAGGCCCTGCAGAGTGGCGGCCGCGTTAGCCATTCTCCTCCTCCGGAACGAGTTCACCCGGAACGGCGATTTCGCGCGGCGGCGGCGGGTACTGGCCGCTGCCTCGACGCCAATCGCGCAACTGGTAGATGTAGGCCATTACTTCGGCCACGGCGGCGTAGAGCGCCGCCGGTATTTCCTGATCAATGGCCACATGTCGATGCAAGGCGCGCGCCAGCGACGCGGCTTCGAGCATCGGCACGCCATTTTCTGCGCCGATCTGCCGGATCTTTAGCGCGATTTCACCCCGTCCCTTGGCCAGCACCTTCGGCGCCATCATCCCGCTCTTGTAGGCCAATGCCACCGCGTAATGCGTCGGGTTCGTGACAATCACATCGGCAGCCGGCACCGCCGACATCATCCGTTTCCGGGCGGCCTCCCGTTGCAACTGGCGGATCCGCCCCTTGATTTCCGGGTTGCCTTCAAGTTCCTTGTTTTCCTGCTTTGCCTCCTGCCGGCTCATTTTCATCTTGTCGTGAAATTGCCAGAGCTGAAACGGCACGTCGATGGCCACGATCAGCACCAACGCCAGGACCATGACCAGAAAGCTGAAACTGAGTAGATTTCCGGCACTGGCAAGACCTGTCGGCAGCGATTGCGCGAAGATGGCCAGCAGTTCGCTGCGAATGTTCCACAGCACCAGCAGCGCAACCCCGCCGACCAAGGCTGCCTTCGCCAAAGCCTTGACCAGCTCTGCCAGACCGCTCCACGATACCAGCCGTTGCAAACCTTGCAGCGGATCGATCCGACTGAAGTCGGGCTGCAAGGCTTTGACCGAGACATTCCAACTGCCGAGAAAAAATGGTGCCAGCAGCGTGACGGCCACCAGGGCAAGCAACAACGGCGCAAAGACCTCCAGGGCACTGAACGCGAGGTTGGCCAGCCGCGTCAACATCCGATCCGGATCATGCGCCAACGGGTAGTCGATGGTCAGCCCGCCGCGCACGATCAGCGCCACCCGTTGCACCATCCACGGTCCGAGCAACGAGAACGCGGCAGCGGCGACCAAGAGGATAAGGAACGCACCGACCTCGCGCGAACGGGGGACATGCCCTTCCTCGCGCGCCTGCTCCAGCCGCCTTGCCGACGCTGGTTCAGTTCTTTCGAGATCAGATTCCTCAGCCATGACGAGCTTCCACTTCGATCGCCGTCATTATAGGAAAAAACATTAAAAAATAGGAGTATAACCCACTTAATTTAGGCTGATTCTTGAATCGTGGCGAAAGAACAACAGTGGCGTCGGACAACGATGCCAGCCAGAATCAAGGCGAGCCGTCGACAGCCGAACCATGATCCAGCAGGCTGTACGCGCCATCCCCTTAGCGGCTCAACGTGCCACAGGCCGGGCGGAGCTATGGCGACGCCAGCGTTCCGCTTACGAAAGACAACCCCAGACGCGCCGTGTCTGCCTGCTTTGTCGGAGGCTGGGCCGGACACCCAAGGGTAAGCCCTACGACCCTTTCCAGCACAAGCCCAACAAACGAACAGGAGGCCGTAGCCTCCTGAGTCATTTTGGATGAATCGATCGTGGATCGAGTGTCGTGTCAGCCAAAAAATTCCAGTGCACGGGTATGCGCTCCGCGGGCATCACGGTCCGAACTGGCCGCCAGATCGGTCAACAATTCTTTCATGTCGAGGATCAGGACGATTTGACCGTTCGAAAGCGTGGTGACCCCGGCTACGCCACGCGGGCGAAAATCATCAAGCGCCTTGATCACCGCATCATCGCGACCAGCAAAGTTGTCGACTGCCAGAATGAAGCTGCGTTCGGCCGACTGCATCAGCACACCATATTCGGGTTTACGCACTTGCGGCCAGCCGAGAAGATGCACCAGGGAGACCACCGGTAGAATCTCGCCACGAACGACCAGCGTCTCCTTGCCACCCACTTCCTGCATCTTCTGATGATCGATCGGCAGGATCTCCCGGACCATCGACAAAGGTAAAGCAAACGGCTGGTCGCCGAGCAACACCAGCAATACCGGCAGAATCGCCAGGGTCAGCGGCAGCGAGATGATGAACACCGAGCCTTTGCCCGCTTCGGAACGGATTTCGATCGAGCCGTTGAGCTTCTGGATGTTGGTTTTGACGACATCCATGCCAACACCACGCCCAGACACCGCCGAGGCCTGAGACATCGTCGAAAAACCGGGCAAGAAAATCAGGTTCAGACTCTGTCGGTCGTCGAGAGTGTTCGCTTCCTCTTCACCGATGATTCGTTTTTCGACGGCCTTGGCACGAATCCGTTCGGGGCTCATCCCACGACCATCGTCGGCAATGATCAGGATGATGTGGTCCCCTTCCTGGCGCGCCTCGAGGCGGACAATGCTCTTCGGAGGCTTGCCGGCCGCCTGGCGTTCGTCGGGCGATTCGACTCCGTGGTCGACGGCATTGCGGATCAAGTGAATCAGGGGGTCAGCCAAATCCTCGATCATCGTTTTGTCGACTTCGGTTTCTTCACCGATCAACGCCAGCTCAACGTCTTTGCCCAGTTGCCGCGCGAGATCGCGGGCGATCCGTGGGTATTTCTGGAACAGACGACCGATCGGCTGCATCCGTGTCTTCATCACCGAGTTCTGCAGATCGGAAACCAGCAAATCGAGTTGACTGACCGCCTGATCAAGGGCCTGCAAGGTATCGGTATCGGTCCGTCCGGCCAAAATGTCGGCACGCAGGCTGGTCAAGCGGTTTTTGGTCAGACCGATCTCGCCAGACAGGTTGAGCACTTGATCCAGACGCGCGGTATCGACGCGGATGGTCGTTTCCCGCGCCGCCGCTTTTTCGTCGGCACGCCGCCCCATGGGCGCATTACCCGCCACCGCCCCGGGACGGTCACTCGCTCGCCGCCCTTCGGGTGGGAAATGCGGTTGCAATTTGGCAGAGTCGATTTCGCCAACAGCGGCCAGGTTTGTCGCCGGGGTCGGCATTTCCGCAGGGGGCACGGCTGGCGCCAAGGTCGCCGGTTGGCCAGTCACTGCCCGATGCAGCGACTCCCAGTCCGGTTCTTTCTCTGACGAAGTCGTCGCCGACGCTTGCGCCACAACCGGCGACGTCTCGACGGGCGACGCGACGACCGGTTCCGGTCCAGCGGCGGACACAGCGGGTTTGCCATCCAACGCCGAGCGCAGAGCGCCAGTCACTTCACCAGGCGCGGGTTCCGGCTGGCGTCCTTGACCAATTTCCCGAAACATGTCGCGCACGGCCTGGGTCGAGGCCATGATCGTGTCCATCAAACCGGGCGTCAAATTCAATTCGCCATTGCGCAGTCTGTCGAACAGATTTTCAGTCAGGTGACACAGGCTGACCAGTTCGACGGCATTCAGGAAGCCAGCACCGCCCTTGATGGTGTGGAAACCACGAAATATGTCGTTCAACAGTCGTAGATCCTTGGGAGCGCGCTCGAGGTCGACCAGCTTGTTGTCAACGTCCGACAGCAAGTCGCCCGCCTCCTGCAGGAAGTCCTGCAGAAGGTCTTCCATCCCGGCAAAGTCACTCATCCTGAATCTCCTAAAATCCCAAGCTACCGAGCAAGTCGTCAACCTGCTGCTGAGTGGCGACGACATCGCCACGCCCTTCGGCATTGATCACCGGACCATTCAACAAGCTGATCACCGACGCGGTACGCCGCTCTCCAGGCATGGTTTCGATCAGCACGCCCATCAATTGCGCTTCGAGTTCTTGTGCGACACCAATGATTTTTTTGATCACCTGTCCTGTCAGATCCTGGAAATCCTGAGCCATCATGATGTCCAGTAACTGTGCCTTGGTAGCTTCGGTTTTCTGCGGCAAACCTTGTTTGAAATAAGCGCGGGTCTCTGTGGCAAGCTGTTTGAATTCTTCGACACTCAGTTGATTGGCAAACAACGCATCCCATTTGCCGGCCAGCGTCGTCGACTCGGTTTCGATTTGCTCAAGCAGCGGATTGGCGATATCGGTGGCGTTGAGCACCTTGCACGCCGCCTGCTCCGTCAGATTGGCGACATAGGCCAAACGATCCTTCGCATCGGGCAGCGCGGCCACCGTGCTTTCCAGCAATTCGTTGTAGCCGAGTTCCCCCAGGGTATCGTGCAACTGTCTGGCCATCTGCCCGACGCGCTGAAAGACCTTGTCTTGCCCACTCCATTCTTCGCTCTTACCCGACCCGCCTGTGGGCGAGCGCTGTTGCTGCGCGGCCACCGAGTCGAATAATGCCTGCAGTTCCTGACTGTCTTCGAGCCCGGTATCGCTTTCCTGTAACTGATGCAGCAATGAGGGCTTGGCAGGCGCTGTGGACGGCTGAGCGGCAGGCCCATGACCCGTCGACGCCACGATACTGTCAAACAGCGCTTCGAGTTCTTGCGAATCTCCTGATTTTCCGGCATCACTCATCTCAGCCACCCATTTTGTCAAAGATCTTCTGCAATTTTTCTGCGAGCGTCGCCGCGGTGAACGGTTTGACGATATAACCGTTGGCTCCCGCCTGGGCAGCAGCGATGATGTTCTCCTTCTTGGCTTCGGCAGTGATCATCAGGACCGGCAGATGTTTGAGGTTGTCCGAACGGCGGATGGTCTGCAAAAGCTGCAGGCCATCCATGTTCGGCATGTTCCAGTCGGTGACGACAAATTCGAACGTGCCGTTTTGCAGTTTCTGCAGGGCAATAGCCCCATCCTCTGCTTCGTCGACGTTGGAGAAACCCAGTTCCTTGAGCAGATTTCTGACGATGCGTCGCATGGTCGAGAAATCGTCAACCACCAGAATTCTCATCTTCGGATCAGCCATTGTTCAATTGCTCCTGTTAGTGCTTTCAGCTCTCGAGCAGCGGGCGCAGCGTGTCTGCCAGCACCTCGGCATCGAATTTGGCGACATAGGAATCGACGCCGACCGCTTTGCCCATCGCATGGTTGGCCTGCGATGACAGCGAGGAATGCATCACCACCGGTATGCCGGAAAAACGGGCATCGTTCTTGATATTTTTGGTCAATACGTAACCGTCCATTTCCGGCATTTCAGCGTCGACTAGAATCAGGCGGATTTCATCGCGAACGTGTTTGCCGGTCTGCCCGGCGTGTGTCGCGATACTTTGCAGACGGGTCCACGCCTCGGCACCGTTGGTCGCGTGCTTGTGTTTGACACCCAGCCTGTCGAGCACTTCAATAATTTTGCGCCGGGCAACGATCGAGTCATCAGCAAAAAATATCCCGCAATCCTCGTCGATATTCGCCCGCGGGATGTCGACGATCACCGCTTCACCAAAGGC
>JAEUOJ010000037.1 GCA_016789495.1 Accumulibacter sp.
CGCGTTGCAACGAGGTTCAGGGCGTCACGCTGGAGCGTGAAATGGGGGTCCGAAATGGAAAATTTTCCAGAATGGCCGTCAAAATCCGCAAGTGTGTAAAATTTACCACAAATCGACGGCTCGATGATAACTGGCAAACCGCGGCCGGCCGCGCGCGGTCAATTCGCGGTAGCGGTAAGTGACGGTGCTGCCGATCGGTGGCGGATGGCGGCGATCGACGTCGCTCAGACCGCTGCCAAGCAGCAGTTCGACACCGTCGGGAGTGCGGACATGCAAGGCACCGACCAGTCCGGCGTATTTTCCGCGTCCCGGCCGATAAGCGATGACGGTCGCCTCACCGTCACGCCACGGCTTGAGCTTGAGCAGCACTTCGCTGCGACCGGTGGTATACAGCGCATCGGCACGATGCAACATCAACCCTTCGCCGCCATCGCGAACGATCTGCCGCAGTTTGTCGTCGAGCTCCTGGCGGCTGGCGACGGAGAACTGTTCGACCACTTGCAGCCAGGGGAGCGCCAATTGTGCCACCCGTTCGTGCATGGCGCGCAACCGCTGACGAAAAGTTCCAGGGGCCTGCGGCATTTCGAAGATCAGATAACGAACTTGGCGCCATGACGCATCGTCAGGCGTTTGACGACGGACGATGCTAGACAGTCGTTCGAACTGACCACGTCCCAGCCACAATTCACCGTCGAGTGCTTGCTCAGGCGGCAACTGCGCGACGAACCACGCGGGCGCCCGGATGGGATTGCCTTGCCGGCTCCATAGCGCCTGCCCATCCCAAAAGGCGCGGATCCCGTCGAGTTTTTCGCTGACCAGATAGCGCGTGACCTCAGCCTGGCCGTGTTCGGTTTCGGCCAGCAACAACGGTGGTGCGTCCGCCGCCGGCAAAGGCATGGACGCGCCCAGCAGAACGCTCCAGGCCAGCGTCTGAACGATCAAGTTTCGGCGCATGTTCTTTTCTCCCGCTCAAAATGACACGCATCAATCATCGATTCTTCAATTCCCGGTGATCCCGATCAGGTGATAACGGTGCACAGGGTTTCACGCCGCTGCGGCAGTCCTCTTTCTTCGAAAGACGCGAAGCAGTGATTCGCAGACTGCTCATTAGTCGCAAGCATCGGATAATACAACGTAAAATTTCCGGTTTTGCCACCCGGAAACGAATGGGCCGTGGTACGTGGCGGCCGGCGACGCGCTTGCGCCACCGGCTTCAATTCGGGCCGCTCCAGCGCGGTCACATTTTCGTCCGGCACTAAGCCGCCAATAAACTCCGCTATAATTGTCAACTATCGTTTGCCTGTTCGTCGCGGTCGACGGCCACTTCAAGTCGGCTGAGTAGCCTTTCTTCCGCGTGACGCCCGGACTGTGATGGATGCCCCTTACCGCCTGCCTGTGCCGTCTTCGTCAACCGGACTGATCGATAAATTCGGTCGGCAGGTCACTTACTTACGGCTATCGATCACCGACCGATGCGATTTCCGTTGCCACTACTGCATGGCCGAGGAGATGAGTTTTCTGCCGCGAGCGGAGATATTGACCCTCGAGGAATGTCTGCGTGTCGCCGGCTGCTTTGTCGGGCTCGGGGTCAACAAAATTCGCGTCACCGGCGGCGAACCATTGGTCCGCCAAAATGTGTTGTGGTTGCTCGAACGGCTGGCGGCGCTACCGGGCATGCAGGAATTGGTGCTGACCACCAACGGTTCGCAACTCGAACGACTGGCAGCGGGATTGCGCGACGCCGGTGTCAAGCGGCTGAACATCAGTCTCGACACCCTGCACGCCGAGCGATTTCGACAGATTACCCGCATCGGCAACCTGGCGCAGGTTCTACGCGGCATCGACGCGGCGTTGACGGCGGGTTTTGAACGAGTGAAGATCAACACCGTCCTGCTGCGCGGGATAAATGACGATGAACTGATCGACTTGGTGCAATTTGCCATTGACCATGCCATCGACATCGCGTTTATCGAGCAAATGCCTCTCGGCGAAATCGGCCACGACCGTCAGGACTGGTTTTCCGGCGAGGAGGCGATGAATCGCCTGCGGCAACGGTTCACGCTGCTGCCGTCAACCGACACGACCGGCGGACCGGCGCGCTATTGGCGGATGCCGGAAACCACCTCCCGAATCGGCTTCATTTCGCCGCATACCCACAATTTTTGCGATACCTGCAATCGGGTACGGGTGACGGCACGGGGCGAGTTGTACCCCTGTCTCGGTGACAACGGTGCCGTGCCGCTGATGCCCGTATTGCGCCAGCAATCCACCGACGATGCCTTGCTGCGGTCGGCGATCGTCGACGCGCTGGGCATCAAGGCCAGAGGTCATGATTTCAACCTGCAGATAGACCGGCCGCGGGTAGTCCGTTTCATGTCGATGACCGGCGGTTGAACATCGATCAGGACCCTGATCATGCAAGCCAGGCGCTCTGACGCCTACTAGCGGTTTCCGCTTCGACAGGATTGGCCGATTTGTGGTCTCATATATGGTTTAATGGATAAGGTTGATCATTCGCCGGTCGACGGAACCTGTACCGCCAAAACGCCTGGCCTCATTGAAGGGAATGAAACCTATGATCGAACCGCCTGTCCTCCGTCCACTGGAGACTCCCTGTCCGGTCTGTGCGCACACGCTGGCGGTACCCTTCTTTGCCGGCGGTCACCAGCCGCTGGCCACACTCGGTTGGCCGCAAAGCGCTGATCAAGCGCGGGTGATGCCGCGACTACCGCTGGATTTCGTCCAATGCCCCGCCTGTTCGCACGTCTGGAACACCGCTTTTTCCTACGAGGCGGTGCCGTACAGCCGCCAACCGAACCGGATGTACAACAGTGGCCGGATTTGGCAAGGGCATCTGGCCGACACCCGCGACCGCTTACTGAGCTATCTGCCGGCCGCGCCGACGGTGGTCGAAATCGGCTGCGGCGACGGGCATTTTCTATGCGGTCTGGCCGAAGCGCGAGCGGGACGGGGACGCTACGTCGGTTTCGATCCCCATGCCAACCCGGGGACCGAGCAAGGCGTGGACTTTCGGGACCGGCTTTTCGAGCCGTTGATTGATCTGCCGGCGCTGCGTCCCGACGCCGTCGTCATTCGGCACGTTCTCGAGCATCTGGCCGCGCCAGCCGCGTTGCTCGAACAACTGGCCTGGGCGGCGACGCAAACCGGCATCACCTGCCATCTGTTTGCCGAAGTGCCGTGTATCGACCGAGTTTTCGCCACCGACCGGCTGGCGGATTTCTTTTACGAACACGTCTCGCATTTCACCAGCAAATCGTTTCGTCGCTTGTTGAGCCGCGCGGGCACGGTCAGCGAAGTGGCACACGGGTACGATGGCGAAGTCGTTTTCGCTTGTGTCGCCCTGGGCGTTCCGTCGGCGCTTGCCGCGCGGGCGACCAACGCCGCCGCTTTCGCTCAACGCAGTGATGTCAACCGCTCCCGGATTGCCGATAAACTGGCATCACTGCATGCCAGTGGCGCACGGGTGGCGATCTGGGGCGGCACCGGCAAATCGGCCGCTTTCATCCATCACTATGCACTTGACGCCGAGCGCTTTCCGCTGGTCGTCGATTCAGACGCGACGAAAGCTGGTACCTATGTGCCCGGAACCGGTCAGGAGATCTGCTTCCGCGACGAGCTGAAGCGGCGGCCGGTCGACGTGGTGATCATCCCGACACAGTGGCGCGCCTGCGACATCGTCGCCGAAATGGGCCGGGAAGGAATCGTCGCCCGTCAGGTCCTGATCGAACACGACGGCAATCTGGTGGATTTTTTCACCGCGGCGCATCCTTATCGTTAGCGAGCCGGGGATGAATCGTCCCGAAACGGCCACTAAATGGCCGCGTGGTGGTTCAGCCGGCGCCGTGGTCGTGGCTACCGTCAGGAGGGTGAGGGTCGAGGACCGCTTTCCATAGCGTGATCGCCAAAGAGACCAGGCCGATGAGCGTCAACCAGACGCCAGCGTCGAGACCCATACCAAGCAGGATGCCACCGGCGAGAAAGAACAGTGGCCGGCCGACGCCTCCCTGGCGCAAGGCGTCGTGCATCCGTTGGCGAGCAGGCGAATGTTTGCCGGGGTGCCACCATACCGGCAGCAGTTGCGACAAGGCACCGCTGAGCAGCGGCAGCAGAAAGGCAACGATGAAAGCGAGCAGCGCATCGCGTCCTTCGAGCCAGTGCAAGGCGTGGGCGATGCCACCGACGACAAGCAGCAAAAAGCCACTCAATGCGGTCAGCAAGGCGGCGGCGGGCGCCTCGATGGTGGTCGGACCGTAGCGCAGCAACCAGGCGGCGCCGGCCTTCAGCACGGGAAAACCGAGCAACAGCACGCCGGCCAGCGCCAGCGGAAGCCAAAAAGCGGCGCCGATGGCTACGGCCAGCACCCCGGCCACGACCAGCGGCAGATCGTTACGCAACCGGGCGGCGGCGCCGGGGTCAGGCTGTCCAACCACCGTCGGCAGCAGCACCTGTACCGTTCCCAGCGCGGTCAAACCGATGAAACCCAGCGTATTGAAATGGATATGCAACAGCCGCAGCGTCGGTCTCATCGCCGGCCACGTGTCCATCGCCGGCACCAACATCGTCGCCACGATCAGAAAAATGATCGCCGCCAGATACCACCGCCAGCACGGATGCGGACGGCCAAGCGTGTCTCTGGCCCGCTGAATCATCCAGCCGGCAAAGACGCCGGCAACGATCAGCGCGACCACCGCGGTCATGCCGAGCTGATGCAGGTCGATCTGACCGAGAAAGTGGAGGACGGCCAGCACGCCGCAGACCTGCAGCAGTAGCGGCGCCAGCAGGATGGCGCGCGGTGCCTGCGCGCTGCGGGTGAGCACGGGCAAAAAATGGCAGATCACGCCGACGATCAGCGGCAGCACACCGACGGCGAAGACGGCATGCACCGCCGCCGGGAGCGGCAGAGCATCGAGTTTCAAAAAGAACAACGCGACAGTCAATACTGTCAGTGTCGACAGTGACAGATAAATCAGCACGGTCTACGTCCTCTCCCCAACCGTTATCCCGTTTTCGGCGCCGGCAATGGTACGAATATCAAAGAGAAGTGCAATCGGGTGAGAGGTAGGGTGGAAAACAGGTTGACTGCACCGCAGGCGGTGGATTGAAGGCATCCGCTCAACGGGGCCTCAAGCTCCGCCAGAGCCTACGCAGGCAGAAAGGCTCGCCCAAAGCCCGGAAGATGACCTAGAAACCTGGCGCCGTCTCAACGGTGCTGACTGTCCAGGGTGGAAACGACGTAATCCCCACCCGGAACGCCGTCGACCCACCGCATTCCCGGGTCTTCAAGCGGGATTGATGCCTGAAAACCCGGGGTAAACGCGTGTCGTCTGAGGGACACCGCCTCAGGAATGCGGCTTCACGTAATTGACGTCGTAAGGATACGGACGATGCGGCTCGGCTGATTCGCGAGCGGTTTGCTGCTCGAACGGATCCACCTTCCTGTCCCACCAAATTGCCCGGCCACGACGTTGGTCCTCCTGCCATTCTGGATGCTGGGCCAGCATTTCGCGCATGAACAGGGTGTGCTCGGATTCGTACAAGGCCATGACAGTGCTCCAAAAAATCTGAACGGTCGGCGAAGGGGCGCAAACGAGTATTATACGCTGGCTGACGGCGCCTTATCGAAGCTGATCATCCCATTGACGCAACGGGCGCGCAGAGTGTCACCGGCGACGAAGCGGCCCTCGAGAATCGCTTTGGCCATCGGGTCCTCGAACTGTGACTGGATCGCGCGTTTGAGCGGCCGGGCGCCGTAGACCGGATCGAATCCGGCGGCGGCAATTTCCGACAGCGCGCTGCCGTCCACCTCGAGTTTGAGGTCGAGCTGGGCCAGGCGTTTTTCAAGATATCCCAACTGGATGCCGGCGATGGCCTTGATGTGCCGTTCGTCGAGAGCGTGGAAGACCACCACTTCGTCGATCCGGTTGATGAACTCCGGACGGAAAGAGGTTTTGACCTCGCCCATCACCGCCAGCTTGATCAACTGATAATCGTCGCCTGCCATCTGCTGGATCATCTGACTGCCTAGGTTGGAGGTCATCACGATCACCGTGTTCTTGAAATCGACCGTCCGCCCCTGGCCGTCGGTCATCCGGCCGTCGTCGAGCACCTGCAACAATACGTTGAAAACGTCAGGATGCGCTTTTTCGACTTCGTCAAGCAGGATCACCGAATACGGCTTGCGGCGGACAGCCTCGGTAAGGTAGCCGCCTTCCTCGTAACCGACATATCCCGGCGGCGCGCCGATCAGGCGGGCGACCGAATGCTTCTCCATGAATTCACTCATGTCGACGCGGATCAGATGCTCTTCGGAGTCGAACAGAAAACCGGCCAGCGCCTTGCACAACTCGGTTTTGCCGACACCGGTCGGGCCGAGGAAAAGGAACGAGCCATACGGCCGCTGGGGATCGGCCAATCCGGCCCGCGAGCGTCGGATGGCGTTGGCGACCAAGCGCACCGCCTCGTCCTGTCCGACGACACGCTGGTGCAGACGCTCTTCCATCTGCAGCAGCTTTTCACGTTCTCCCTGCATCATTTTCGACACCGGGATGCCGGTGGCGCGGGAAACGACTTCGGCGATTTCCTCGGTGCCGACCTGGGTGCGCAGCAACTTACCCACCCGCCCGCCCGCGCCTGCGGTTTCGGCGGCCGAGAGTTGCGCCTCGAGCTGCGGCAAGCGTCCATACTGGATTTCCGCGACCTTTTCCCAGCGATTTTCACGCTGCAGTTGCGCGAGTTCGAGCTTCAAGCGGTCGATTTCCTCCTTGATTTGCGCGCTGCCTTGCACCTGCGATTTTTCCGCTTTCCAAATGTCGTCCAGATCGTGATATTCGCGCTGCAACTTGAGCAATTCCTCCTCGATCAGATGCATGCGTTTCTTCGACGCATCGTCCTTTTCCTTGCGCACCGCTTCGCGTTCGATCTTCAGCTGGATCATCCGCCGGTCGAGCTTGTCCATGACTTCAGGCTTGGAGTCGATCTCCATTTTGATCCGCGCCGCCGCTTCGTCGATCAGGTCGATGGCCTTATCGGGCAGGAAGCGGTCGGTAATGTAGCGATGCGACAATTCGGCGGCGGCGACAATCGCCGGGTCGGTGATGTCCACCCCATGGTGCAATTCATACTTTTCGCGCAAGCCGCGCAAGATGGCGATCGTCGATTCGACGGTCGGTTCGTCGATCAGCACTTTCTGGAACCGGCGCTCCAGCGCGGCATCCTTTTCAATGTATTTCCGGTATTCGTCGAGCGTCGTGGCTCCCAGACAATGGAGTTCGCCGCGCGCCAGCGCCGGCTTGAGCATGTTGCCCGCATCGATCGCCCCTTCGGCCTTGCCCGCGCCGACCATGGTGTGCAGTTCGTCGATGAACAGGATGACGCGCCCCTGTTCATGGGAAATTTCTTTCAGCACTGCTTTCAGGCGCTCTTCAAATTCGCCGCGATATTTGGCTCCGGCGAGCAGGGCCGCCATGTCCAGGCTGAGCACACGTTTATTCTTGAGCGTTTCCGGCACCTCGCCGTTGACGATGCGTTGCGCCAACCCTTCGACGATCGCCGTCTTGCCGACACCCGGTTCACCGATCAGCACCGGGTTGTTTTTAGTGCGGCGTTGCAAAATCTGAATCGACCGACGAATTTCGTCGTCACGTCCGATCACCGGGTCGAGTTTCCCCTGCTGGGCGCGCTCGGTCAGATCGATGCAGTATTTGCTCAACGATTGCCGTTGTCCCTCGGCCTCCGGGTTGTCAACCCCTTCTCCACCGCGAATCGAGTTGACCGCCTGTTCGAGCGAGGCTTTGCTCAGCCCGTGTTGCTTGGCCAGGCGACCGCAAGCGCCCTTGTCATCAGCGAGGACCAGCAAAAAGATTTCGGAGGCAATGAACTGGTCTCCGCGTTTTTGCGCCTCCTTATCGGTAAGATTGAGCAGATTGCCCAGATCACGGCCAATCTGTACCTCGCCGCCATGCCCTTCGACTCTGGGCAGGCGGTCGACGGTCTGACGAAGCGCCGTTTTCAACGCCTGAACATTGACCCCGGCGCGTGCCAGCAACGACGGAGTCGAGCCGTCCTGCTGTTCGATGAGCGCCAGCAACAGGTGTTGCGGTTCGATGAATTGATGATCATGACCCACGGCGATACTCTGCGCATCGGCCAAAGCCTGCTGAAACTTGGTGGTGAATTTATCCAGACGCATTTTGCAATCCTTGGAGTACGTTGATGCTCCGAATATGGGGGCGAGACCCGCCAGTTCAACGCCTGGAACGACCCGTGGTCGTCCTGGTCGCTTGAAGGCTGCCGCACCGTCAATGTCTCGGTCAAACCCAACAAAGATCACGTCATAAGGGGCGATTTCTGCTACATTCTCGCCATGTGCCGCCATGCATACCGTTTTAGCCAGAATGGCCTGCCAATGATCGTCCTGTGCCTTTTTTTGGCAATCGGCGCATGTTTTGTTGACTTTGCCCTTCCTCGGATTTCGGCATGAAATGACCCGCGGACTCCATCGCCGATCCGTCGAAGCCGTGGTTGCGTTCTGGCTGTTCCTGTGCAACTGGTGGCCGGCTGTGGCTCAGCCCTTTCTCGAAGCGGACCTGACTTCGCCTGCCCGGCTAATTCTCATTCTCGAGAGTATGCGGCCGGGATCTTCGGATGCCGACTTTCGACGCGCCGCAATCGTGCAAACGCTGGTCGATCACGGGATCAGTCGCAACAACATCCGCGTGGAACACCTCGACCTGGATGTCAAAGGCGATATTGCTCATCGAACCAACCTGATCAACATGCTACAGCACAAGTTCGGCGGCAGCCCGTTGGCGATGATCATTACCGAACAACGACCGGCTTACGATTTTCTCGCCGTCGACGGTAAACGGTTCCATCCACAAGTGCCGGTCCTGGCCATTATCGGCAACGACCGGCAGATGCCGACGACCTCCCGGCCACGGGTCCACGTCCTCGAGCAGAACGACCTCCAGGCAACAGCCACGCTAGCCCTGCGTTTACTGCCCAATACCCGTCACCTGGTCGTCGTGAGGGGCGACGATGACGATTCACAAGCCGTGTTGCATGATATCCGTGCCGGTATCGACCATCTCTCGCCCGCACCGATCGTCGAACTGACTTCCAATCTGGTCTATGAAAAGATGCTCGAACGGATCGGCTCACTCGGCAAAGGGAGCATCGTATTGTTCCCGGACGATTATGTTCGTGACCGCAGCGGTCGACGTTTCATTTCCCAGGACGTCGCCGAAATGGTCGGCAAAGCCGCCAAGGTACCGGTTTTCGGGACCCGAGATCTATACGTTCAGCACGGATTTCTGGGTGGCCGAGTGATCGACACAACCGCCACCGGCCAGATGACGGCCAAACTCGCCCTGGACCATCTCGCTGGACAGCTGGCGTTATCCTCCAACGCGCTCAATCTTCCGGCAATCAGTCGAGACATGGTCGATTGGCAGCAATTACGGCGCTGGAACGTGACCCTGAAGAGGGTGCCGACCAACGCCGCGCTGGTCAATCGCCCATTGACTCTTTGGCAACGCTACCCCGGTCAAATCCTCAGTGGTTTCATCATTGCGCTGATGAGTCTCGTGTTCGTCGTGCTATGGCAAAAACGGCAAGGTGCTGGCGGCCGGAACGAGCGCGCTTCGGGATTGGTCAATGGCACGACGCCCGCTCCTGATTGTGCCGAGGAACTCGAAGCGGCCAATCTTCGACTGGCGATGCTGAGCTTCGTCGACGAATTGACTGGACTGGCCAACCGCCGTCACCTCGATCACATGCTGGCCCATGAATCGCAGCGAGCCAATCGCAGCGGGCATCCGCTCTCGTTGATCATGATCGACGTCGATCACTTCAAAGCTTTCAACGATCGTTACGGCCATCTGGCGGGTGACGACTGCCTCCGAGCGGTGGCCACGCTGTTGAACCAGATTTGTCAGCGCCCTGCCGATCTGGCTTGCCGCTTCGGCGGGGAGGAATTCCTGATCATTTTGCCGGAAACCCCCTACCAAGGGGCTTTGGAACGCGCGCAAGCCTTCTGGCATGCGCTCGGCAAACGGGCGATCATTCATGACACCTCACCGACCACGACGCACGTCACCTGCAGCATCGGCGTTTTGACCAGCAGTGCGCCGCCGGCTCGCAGTCCGCGAGAACTACTTGCTCTGGTTGACGCACAGCTTTACCAAGCCAAGAACAGCGGTCGCAACGTCATTCGCGGTGCCGATCTAAGTCACCCCCTGCCCGACCAGGCAACCAGGATTTTGACCCTAGCCCGCCAAACGTACCGCGATAATCGATCGACACGTTCGTTGAAACCCGATTTGTCGCCAAACCCGGGGGCACTCGTCGCCGTCGGAAAAACCGCTCCCAATTAGGTCAGGTTATCGATGACCCGCAACGGGAATGAATGGCGTCGAGGCGGGAGGTCGGCCTGGGCGCTGCTGATAGGACTGTTGGCCGGTATTGGCTGTCTCTCTTTGGCGCAATCGGCCCACAAGCCGAGCGATGAAATCGCCATTCTTTACAGTGAACGTGCCGGGCTGCCAATCACCGATACCATTCAGAGCGCGCTGTCACAAGCCCTACTGGCCGGCGGTGTCGAACGCGATGATCTCTTCGTCGAGTACCTCGACCTGGCCAGATCAAGGGATGATCAACAACGTAACGAATTCATTGCGCTGCTCAAGCACAAATTCGCCAATCGCCAGTTTGGTTTGATCATTGCCGTCCATCGTCGCGCCTATGAGTTCCTGGCCACTCAGGGTCAGGACCTGTTTCCCTCTACCCCTCTGATCGCCTGGGCCGGTTCGGTTGGTGAACCCACGCGAGTCAACCGCTCCGGCCTGCGTATCCAGGAAAGCCTGTCACCTCGGCCAACCATTGATTTGGCGTTGCGTCTATTTCCCCATACGCGCCACCTGCTGATCGTCACCGGAGTGGACGATCCACTGTTTCCGTACCTTCAAGAGCTGAAAGGGAATCTCGGCATTCTTCCTTCACGCCTGACCGTCGAATACACCGACCACAAAAACTTTCAGCAGACGCTGGTTCGCGTCGCCGAGTTGCCGAAGGACAGCGTGGTGATCTTCGGCGCCTATTGGCGTGACGCTGACGGACAATCCATCACTCCGATCGAAGCCGCCCAGCAAGTGGCGGCCAAAGCGAGCGTCCCGACTTTCGCGATAACTTGGGACGGTGACGTCAACCAAGGTTTTCTCGGGGGTTACGTCGTCGATTACCTTGCCACGGCACGCGTCATCGCCACAGCCGCCACCGAACACATGAGCGGCAAGCGACCGCTGTCCTCGCCGGTGACCGTTTTGCCAGCGGTTGGCCAATTTGTCTTCGATTGGCGGCAGATGCAACGTTGGGGGATTGATAGCAGCGCTCTGCCGGCTGGCAGCCGGATCCTCAATCGACCAGAACCGTCCTGGCAACGAGATCACAGCACCATGGCGCTAATCATCGGCCTCGTACTGGCTATCGGTCTGCTATGGTCGGTGAGACATAGCCGTGCCAGCCGCCAAAGCGCCGGCCAATCACCCGCCGATGACTCATCGGCGGCAATGGTCGGCATTGATCGCGTGCGGCAACATGCGGATCAATTGGCCACCACCAACCGACAGTTGTTGCAGTTGAGTTTCGTAGACGAGCTGACCGGACTCGCCAATCGGCGGCGCCTCGACGACCTGCTGGCACAGGAGTGCCAGCGCGCCAATCGCACCGGCCAGCCCTTGTCGTTGATCATGATCGATGTCGACCATTTCAAGGCTTTCAACGATACCTATGGGCATCTGGCGGGTGACGATTGCCTCAAAACGCTCGCCGAAATCTTCAGTAGTCTCGTTCAGCGTCCTGCTGATCTGGCAAGCCGCTTCGGCGGCGAAGAGTTCCTGTTGATCTTGCCGGAAACGCCATTCCACGGGGCCATCGAAATCGTTCACGCCTTGCACGCTGCCATCGCCAAGTGCGCGATTCCCCATCTTTCGTCGCCGACGGCACCGCAAATCACCTGCAGCAGCGGCGTCCTGACCAGCCAAGCCCCGCCGATTCGTCAGCCTCGTGAATTGTTGGCGGAGGTTGACAGACAACTCTATCGTTCCAAAACTGAGGGCCGTAACCGCTATACCGCACTCAATCTCAGCGCCACGGCGTTGGATCACGCTCACATTTCACAGTAATTTTACAAATATATCATTAGGTAACGCAGAAAAACCTTAAAAAAGCATGCACTACGAAGACACGTCGCGATTCAGAAGGCAACGATTTCCCTGCCACCCGCGGTAGTTGCCAGGATGACCTCGTCAGAGGCACAGTGATCTCATTCCGGCGGTGGAGAAATCTTGCCGTCGGTGCTGTACTGGTAATCGTGGAAGATGTGTTCGGCAGACAGTAATTGATAACTGCCGTCGGCGAGTCGCCGAGACGTGTCCTTGAGACGATAGGTGTAGTGTCCGCAGGTCCAACAGTCGAAATTGCGCATCTGCGTGCACAGACAGGTCTTGTCTTTCACCGAAATGCGCTTGACGCCAGGATGGGCCGCCACTTCCCGATTATAGGAATTGATGTACGCGCAATTGCCATTGCTGTCGAGCAGATAGCCGTACGCTTCACAGTTGGGACGGATACCGTCGCCGATGGCCGGGCTGGTGGAGAGCATGCGCATCGGGTAGCCGGTTGGCGAAATCTGGTTGACTTCGATCTGATCCTCGGTGGCAGCGAAATAATGCTGTTTGACGTCGGCAGGCAGACCGCATTCCCGGGAAACGGTGAACCGGGTCGCCACCTGGACTGCCGCGGCACCGTTGGCGAGGAACGACACCGCATCGCTGCCGGTGAAGATGCCACCGGCGGGAATCAACGGTATCTCGAGCTTCTCTTGCTGCAGATGATGCTGGATTTCGGCAAATATCGTCGCCAGATCGTGCTGGGCCCAATCCATGCCGAAGCCCAAATGCCCGCCGGCCAGCGGTCCTTCGATGACCACATAGTCAGGCAGGCGGTTGCACCGCGCGGTCTTACGCAAAAACAACTGCAAGGCGCGCAACGACGAAACAATGATCCCCAGTTTGGCGTCACGAAAACGCGGATGGTCTTCGATCAGGGCGAACGACCCGAGGTGCAGACCGGCGGCCAGGGTGATGCCATCAACGCCGGCGTCCAGCGCGCTGGCCATCCGCACCTGCAGCGTTTCGCGCGGCGCGTTCATCGTCAGCTTTTCCATGCAATTGACGAAGATCAGCCCGTCGCCGCGTTTAGCTTCCATCGTCCGGCCGACGTGCATCCGCGTCGCTTCGGCGAGTTGGCCGAGATCGAAGCGGACCACCGATTTATCGGAATTGCTGACATTGAATTTGTACTGCCTGAGTTTGTCCTTGACGAACTTGGCGTTGAAGCGCCGGTCGGCGACGGTATTGACCATCGCGTCGGAAATGTGACCGACTCCCCCGAGGCGGGCCGCTTCCAATGCCAATTCGGCGGTCGAAATATCCACGCCCATACCGCCGATAACGATCGGCACCAGTTCTTTCTGGCCAAAGCGCAGGCGGAAATCATCAACGCAATTCATCAAACCCCTTCCCAGCTTCGATCGGCGGATGCGGCCTGCTCGACGGATCGTCTAGCAAGCATCGCCAGCCCGGCATTATCGCTCATCGTCAGGCCTTTGCGATCGACGCGGTCCAGAAATCGTCTGCAAATTCATCCGCCAAACCCTTGAAGCCGATCAAACGGCAAGCAAGGTCAACACCAGTGGGGTGGTCAACGCCGCCAGCGCGGTCGACAACACCAGACTGCTGGCCACCGGCGCTTCCAGCACGGTGAACTGCCGGGACATCAGATAAACATTGACCCCGACTGCCAACGAGGCCAGCAGGACGACGACCTGGGTTTCCATTGTCGGCAGACCGATCGCTCGTGCCAACAGCCAGACGACCAAGGGCTGGACCAGCAGTTTCATCACCGTGATCGCCACGCTGATCCGCCAGCCGTTGAACACCCCGTACTCGGCCAGTCCCATGCCCAGCGCGATCAACGCCAATGGCGCGGCCGCTTGGCCAAGCATCGTCAACGGCTGGTCGATCAGCGCCGGCAGCGGCCAACGCGTCAACCCAAATAGGGACCCGGAAAGGATGCCGACGACGATCGGATTGGTCAACACACCGCGCGCGGTCTTGCCAAAACCGCGCAACGAGAAACTGCCGTGCTGCGCCCATTCGATCGAGACGGTCACCAGCGTCCATAGGATCAACGCGTTGAACACCAGCACCAAAGCCACTGCAGGCACCGCCGCATCGCCGAGGGCGATTTTCGCCAGCGGCAGCCCGAGCAACACGTTATTCGAAAACACCCCGCCGAGAGCAAACACCGACTGTCCGACCCCATCGAGTGCGAACAAGCGCCAGGCAACCAGCCGACCGATGCCGAAGACGATCAGGCAACCGCCGAAGAACGCCGCCAGCAAACGGACGTCGACTGGCGGCAGCCGCGACAGATCGCTCATCAGACGAAAAAGCATCGCCGGCAAGGCCACCGAAAAAACGAAGCGCGCCAGCTGTTCGGACATCGCACGCGGCCAGCCGAATCCGCGCATCAGCAGATAGCCGACCAGCACCAACACAAACAATGGCGCCGCCATTTCGACATGATGGAAAAAAGTCTGCAATGGCGGACTCCATGTCAGTTGAACGATCAAGAGACTGCCAACGGTTGATCGCCCCCCGCGATCAACAACGAACCGAGCGCTCGAGGTCGTCGAAGGCCTCGCCGACGTAGCCGCTCAATCGCTCCAGATGAGGGAGTTCGTCGGTGGCGATCAACCCGAAGAACAGTCGCCCGGCGTAGCTGAACAAGGTGATGTTGAGCAGGTTTCCAGGCGGCAAGGTACTGATCGGATGCAGTTCCTCGAGACGGGCGCCGCGCAGATAAATGAAATTCGCGGGTCCCGGCACATTCGAGATCAGGGTATTGCCGGCGGGCGGCAAATAATTGCTCAGCCGGAACATTTCGGCTAATTGGCCGATCAGCGCGGTAATCACGGTGTAAGACTCGATCGCCTCCGGCTCGACGCTGTCGATCATCGAACGCACGTTGCGCAGGGAAAAGCCGATGTTGCGCAAACGGACGTACGGGTCGTCGGTTGGCTCGGACAATTGAACCTGGATGATGCCGATCTTGTTGCCGCTTCGGGTATCGCCCGCCTGGCGCAGATTGACCGGCATCTGAATGGTGATCGGCTGCCGCAATTCCACCCCTTCATCGCGCAGGTAACGATGCAGCGCGCCATCCAGGCAGGTCAGCGCGACATGATTCAGTGTCGAACGGGTGTGCCCACAGATTGCCCGAACCCGGTCCATCGCCACGCAAGCGGTGGCGAACTGACGACCCGCGGTGACCTGTCCGGTCAAGGGTGTTCGTCGATCGGCGACGAATGGCAACGAAATGGCGTTCCGGGTCAGTTTGGTGCTTTCGAGCAACATCATCGCCGACAAACGCGCCAGGCTGAGCAGGTGTTTGCTGGCCCCGAAACATTTGGCGAGTAAGGAACGGGCGGCTTGTTCCTGCCGTTCCTTGTCCTGTTCATCGCGACCCCGCCGCCTGTTCGACCACAGGGGTCGCAGCTCGCGGTCATCGGAAGTCGTCGCCAAGGCCTCGACCGTCCAGCGAACCATGGTCATTCCATCGGCGCAAGCGTGATGCATTTTGACATAAAGCGCGAAACGCGATTCACTGAGTCCGTCGATCAAGTGCACCTGCCACAGGGGGCGCGATCGATCGAGTAGCGGCTGATGGAGTCCGGCGACAAAAGCGTAGACATCGGCGAGGGAGTTCTTGCCTCGCGGCAAGCGATGGTAGAACAGGTGTTCGTCGAGATTCACCGTTTCGCTTTCGCGCCAGACCGGCATCGCCGTCAGCGAAAATTGCAAAACCCGGTTATAGGGCGGCTGCACTTCGGTGCTTGCCAAAAGATCGCGATAAAGATCGCGGGCGAAACCGGCCTTGGCGCCGGCCGGTCGCTTGAAGATCAGCAAACCGCCAACATGTTTCGGACTGGCCGCCGATTCGGCAATGATGAACCCGAGATCGAGCAGAGATAGTTTGTGCATGGCCTCCTCGCCCCTGCGTCGCCGACCGCCAACGACCGGCAACCGGAAAAATACCTGTGACTAAATTTCAGGCACTTTTGCCGCTTCATTGACCAGCCAGCGGCGAAAGATACTGACGATCGGGCGATCGGCGATCGCCTCGGGAACGATCAGATAATACGCTTGCCTCCGGCGGATGACGATGTCGAAGGGTTTGGCCAGACGCCCGGCATGTACCTCGGCCGCCACCAACGGGATCGAGGCCAAGGCAACACCCACGCCATCAACTGCCGCCGAAAGCACCAGTCCCGGGTCACTGAAATGCGTCCCGGCCTCGGATGGAATATCACCGACACCGGCCAGTTGCAACCATTCGGCCCAGTTTGGGCGATCCATCGACTCGCTGATCGATTCGTCATGCAACAGATTGTGTCGTCGCAGATCGGCGGGAACATTCAGCGGTCGCATCCCGTAAAGCAGACGCGGGCTGCATACCGGCGTGTAGGCCGGCGCGAACAGGTAATCGACCCGGCAGCCGGCATAATGGCCGAAACCAAAGCGGATGAAGACTTCGCTCTCATCATCACGAACGTCGAGATCCTCGAGACCGGTGACGCCGGTCGTCTCGGGGGTGTCGATTGTCGCCAGCGAAGCCGCCATGTACAACTGGATTTCCGGCTGCGCGGCGGTAAAGTCGGGCAAATGACGAATCAGCCAGCGGTTGGCGAAAGCTGGCGGCGAAGTGACCAGCAACCGTCCGCGAGCTTCGCGCAAGCGGGTATTTTCGATGGCCGCGGCAAAGCATTCCAGCCCTTCACGAACTTTCGGCAACATTGCTTTGCCTTCGCGAGTCAGTTCCAGCGCCCGCGTCAGACGATTAAACAACGAAAAACCGAGATACTCCTCCAGACCGCGGATTTGGTGGCTGATCGCCGTGGGGGTTACCGACAGTTCAAGGCTGGCGTCCTTGAAACTGAGATGACGAGCGGCCACCTCGAAAGCGCGTAGCGAGTTCAACGGAGGCAGACGATAAGCCATATGGCTGAGATTTTCTCACGTATCGAATGATTTTTGATCGTTTGCCGCTCGGTTTTTGACATCCTAAAGTAAGCCTGTAGTCAATCACTGGCAACCCAAGGAAAACTGAAATGAAAACCGAACTGACCCGCGAACAAATCCTCAGTACTGTTGCGCGTGCTCGTCATCAGCGTAGTCTGGCCGCAGGCGAATTCTGGGCCACAACGCTCCGTCATGGACTGGCCTGGCTCGGCCGCACTCTCGACAAGTCGCTGCACACCTTGCTGATGTCGCCGACCACGCATCATCGCTGATCGCCGGCGTTTGCGGGCAAATTCCAGCGAAGCGAATCAATGATTCAGTCATTGGCGAGCCGTCGCCCACCAACCATCCGCCGACTGATCATTGTCCATCTCAATCGTCAGTCCCGCTGATGATGACGTGCGGCCCTTCGGCGGCCCACGCTCTGAAACCCCTCTCCACCGTGCCACAGATCCGCCCAGCACCGGGAAAATCGTCGACAATAGCGATCGACTGTCGATGACCACCGTTTCCTTCCCCGTTGCCTGCGGATGACACCATGCCCAGAATTCAAATCGACCTGCCCGAGCAATTCACCTTTTCGACCGAAATCACGCTCTACATCGGCCATATCAATTACGGAGGCCATCTCGACAACGCCTTGTTGCTCGCGCTGGTCTCCGAAGCCCGTTTGCGTTTTTTCAAATCGCTGGGTTACAGCGAACTCGACGTCGAGGGGGTGTCGATCATCGTCGCCGACGCGGCGGTGCAGTACAAATCCGAGGCGTTCCACGGCGAGGTGATGGTGGTGGACATGATCGCCGCCGATTTCGGCAGCAAGGGCTGCGATCTGTTGTGGCGGATGACCAACAAGGAGACGCGGCGCGAGGTTGCCCGCGGCAAGACCGGCATTCTTTTTTTCGATTACCTGGCGCGCAAGGTGATGCCGGTGCCCGAGAACTTCCGGAGGCGCGCCTCGGGTTGAACTCGGCGCATGCGGTCAACTGGCCAATCGGGCACTTTTCACGTTGGCGCGTATTCCCGTGCCAGGTTTCTCTGCAACAAGCGGATTTGCTTGAAGGTTTCCTTGAGGATCAATCGATCGAGCTCGTGGAGTCGATCCGGATCGACTCGATTCGACGGTTCGCTCTCGCCGGCATCGATCTGTCTTTCGAGGCGGATTCGCTGAATGTGATGAAAGGCATCGACCATGGCCGCGATTTGTCCCGATGCCCCGGATTGCGCGCCGGCCGCTCGCAGACGTTCGACAGTGTTGGTATCTGGAATTCGCTTGGCCAGCGCGTAAATTCGTGCCGCATCGACGAAAGGCCGCGAACCGTGCTTTTTCAAATCGACGGTGTGTGGAAACGTCTTGTCGTCCTCGTAGCGGAATCCTTGCCACCAATTCAGCGGCGATTGCCAGTTGAGCGTGTTGTTCACCATCGCCCGCAGGAATAACGGGTACGACGGAGTACTCGCCAGCAGCCAGTCGCGCAACTCGTTGGCCAGCGATTCGTGGCCATAAAGCGGACGGAAATCGAAAAAAATACTCGAATTGAGCAGTGATTCCGGGTGCGGTTCCATCAGCCAGCGCTCGAACGCCACCCGCCATTCGTCGCTCGACAGACACCACTGCGGATTGCTGGCCATGATCTGCCCCTTGCACAACGGAAAGCCGCAACGGTCGAGCGCGGTGTTGACCGCTTGCGCGAAGGGCAGAAAACATTCGCGCAGCCTCTCGGCTTGCTCGCTGGATTCGGCCTGGAAAATCAGTCCGTTGTCCTGATCGGTGGCCAGCGTCTGCTCCAACCGCCCCTCCGAGCCGAAAACCAGCCAGCACCAAGGCACGTAAGGCAATTCAAAGCGGGCGGCAACCAGTTCGATCACTTGCAAGGTCAACAAATCGTTCAGCGACGACAGCCGATGACACAGCGTCTCGGCATTCACCCGTTCGTTAACCAGCCGATTCACAAAGCGGCGGATTTCTCCGGCCAGCATCGACAAGGTGCTGATATCGCGAGCGGCCAGAATGGCATCGACCAATTCCGCACTTTGCGCACCAGGCAAGGAGTAGAGATCGGTCTGCGAAACCAGATTGAAATAACTGCCATCGCTTTCAGTGAGCACCAGATGGCGGACACCGCGACGAACCATCGCCACGCTGGCCTGATGAGCGTTGCTGTCCGCCGGCACGGTGATCAGGCCGCTGGTCATCACCACAGCGATCGAGGCTTGCAAATCACAGCCTTCGATGGCGATGCGGCGAACCACATCCTTGAGCGTGACGATACCCAGTGCGACGCGGCGATCGCGGTCGATGACCACGACCGCATCGGCGCCGGTCTGGTCGAGCAACAGCAAGGTTTCACGGACAGTGGCCGCCGGACCGACGGTCAATGGCCGGGAACGCACCAACTGACGCAGCGCGGTGTACGGCGAGAATGGGGTGATGCGCGGCGGCTCAGTATTTGATGCGGGCATGGTAGGTATGCTGGCTGGCTTCACGCGCCTGGCGCAAGGTGGTGATCCCCATTTCAGCCAACAGCGGCAACATTTTCAGGAACACTTCACCGGTGACCATCGCATCACCGAGCGCGGTATGTCGACCGAAAACTGAAACGCCCAGCCGTTCGGTGATCGCTTCCAGCCGATGGCTCGTCTGATTCGGATAGAGCACCGCCGAGAGCAACAGGGTATCGAGCACCGGCTGATCGAAGCGAACACCGGTCTGTCGTTCCTTGAGCTGCAGGAAACGCATGTCGAAGGCGGCATTGTGACCCACCAGGACGGTATCGGCGCAAAAGGTGTGAAACGCCGGCAGCACGGTATCGATCGTCGGCTGGCCGACCAGCAGTTCAGGAGTGATGCCATGGATGTCGATCGATTCGGCCGACAATTCGCGATCGCCAGGATTGATCAACTGATCGAAGCACTCGTGACGCAATAACCGACGATTGACAATCCGAGTGGCGCCGATCTGGATGATCTCGTCGCCTTGGGAAGGCTGCAGCCCGGTGGTTTCGGTATCGAAAATGGTGTAGGACAATTCGCCGAGTGGCGTGTCATCGAGGGCGTGGCTGTTCGCGGACCACAGAAACAGGTCGAAGTCGTAAAACTCGGGGCGGTCGCTTTCGTCGGCGGCGACGACGATTGTCCGTGGCGCATCCTTCGGCGGCTCGCAGACCGGCAGGATGGTCCGGAAAAATGCGCGATGCGAAACCCGCTCGCGCTGGAACCAGATGTCGCCATTACAGCGTTCCAGCACATCGGTGACGCTCAGCGGCGACGATTCACCGCCGCTGGTCATCGGCTCCTGTAGCCAACTCATCGCCGCCTCGTTGTTCATGAACGTGCCGATCCACGACAGGTCGAATTGCGCCAGTTGACCGTTTCGCACCAGCGACAGCCGCACCTCCCGCACCTGGTACTCGTCCTGCAATCGCCAGGCGAGGTAACGCAGCGCCTGCAATAGACCGAAACTATCGACACGCAACCACAGCCCGTCCGCGACCATTTCGGTTTTCACTGCCAGCGGCCGCATCTCGCCGGCGCGTTGATCGGCAATGCGCCGCGCGGCGACCTCGACCAGTTCAGCACCCAGAATTTCCTCGAGCAGCCAGCGTTCGCGAAGATCATTCGAAAAGGCCGACGCCGCGGTTTCGAACTGCGCCGACAACGTTTTGGCCTCATCGCTGATCGCCGCCAGAAACCGGTCGCGCTGTGCCTGCGGCATGTCGGAGAAATCGGAGAGCATTTCCGAGGCGGCGCGGATGCTGGCCAGGGCGCCCCGCCCGCCTTCGATCAGTGACTGGATCAGGGCGTCACGTCGGGCATGCCGCTCGTTGCTACTGGTCACGTCGTCGAGAACCAGCACGAAACCGGTGATCGACAGTGCTCCAATCCGCGCACTGTGTGACGCCTCGCTGCCGAACACCGGCGACAAGTGTGCCCGCAACAGTCGACCAGCGCGTGTCGCGGTGACGAACTGTGCCGAGCCGATCGTTTTTTTGCTCTCCGCCTGCTCCTGGCTGGCCTGCTGCAGGCGTTCGAGCGCATGTTCGATCAGCGCGCGATCGAACACGGTGTAGATCGAACGTCCGAGTCCCAGCAAGTCGAGCTGACTGCCGTCGGCGGCGGTCGACAGTTCCTGTCTGGCACGCTGGTTATAGAGCAGCACTCGACCATCAAGATTGCATACCACGACACTCTGACTCAATTCGGTCATCAGCGCCGCCAGTCGCCCGCGTTCTTCTTCGAGCGAGGCACGCGCCTCGCGGACGCGCTCGTCGACATCATTTTGCAAGGCGTCGCGCCGATCGAGCAGATGGTTCACCGATCGGGTCAGCGCCTGTAACTCCTCGCCGGGATACTCGCCCAGCCTGATCCCACCATGCGCCGCCGCTGCCATCGTCTCCTCAGCCATCCGCAGCGGTGCGGCGACATGGCGCTCATGCAGCTTGAACAGTTGCCAGACCAGCGGCGCACACGCCGCCAGCGCCAGCACCACGATCGTCGACCAGCGATCCGCTGCCGCGACACCGCTTTCACCCGTGGCGATCACCAACGCGGCAGTCGCCCCGGTCAGCAGCCAGACGTACAGACAGGCGAGAAGCGTGCCCCGAATCAGCTTGGGCGGAAGACTCATCACATTTCCAGCAGTTTGCGTACCTCGGCGAGCAATTCCTTGGTCGAAAAAGGCTTGGTCATGTAGCCATCCGCTCCCAGACCCAAGCCCTTGCTGACCTCGGTGTCCCGCCCCTTGGCCGTAAGCATCAGGATGCGCGTAGCGCTCAAGTCGGGGTCGGCGCGTACGGCCTGACAGACGTCGAAACCGTTCATTTTCGGCATCATCACGTCGAGCAACACCAGATCCGGTCGCTCGCCGCGCACCTTGGCCAGCGCCTCTTCACCGTCGTTGGCCACCAGTACGGAGAACCCCTCACGACGCAACAGGAAATCGATCGAGATGACGATATTCTGTTCGTCGTCCGCAATCAGTATTTTTTTGCTCATCTACACTCCGATCACTCATTCATGAACTACGCTGTCCCTGCCTCAGCCGGCTGTTGCGCAGCCGCGAAGGGCAAGGTGAAACGAAACGTGGCGCCTTCCCCGGGGACGCTCTCCACCCACAGCCGACCGCCGAAATGCTCGATGATCCGACGACTGATGGGCAATCCCAGACCGGTCCCCGATGGCTTGGCGGTCATCGTGTCGCCGACCTGACGGAACTTTTCGAAGATCAGTTGCTGATCCTCCGGACGGATGCCGGGCCCGTTGTCGATGACACCAACCTCGAGACCACCGTCGATGCTCCGAAGCACCACCCGCACCTGACCGCTGCCCGGTGGCAGGAACTTGACGGCATTGGACAACAGATTGAGCATCACCTGAACCAATCGATCACGATCCGCCAATATTAGCGGTGGATCATCCGGCAGATCGAGCACGACATCCGCCTTTTTCTCCCGGAACAGTTGGCTGGTCGCCGCCACTGACTGCTCGATCACCTCTTTCAGATCAAGTTCGCAACCGTTCCAGTCGGCGCGGCCCGACTCGATCTTGGCCAGATCGAGCGTCTGATTGATCAACCGCGTCAGGCGCTCGGTCTCACTGACGATCAGGCCGAGAAACCGTTCGCGGTCGGCCAGATGCATCTTCGGGTCGTCACGCAGCAATTCGGAAAAGGCGCGGATCGACGTCAGCGGCGTTCGCAACTCGTGGGTCACCGACGACATGATGTCATCCTTGACACGATCAAGCTCCTTGAGCCGTTCGTTCGCTTCCTGCAACTCAAGCGTCGCTGCCTGCAACTGGCGCGATTTTCTTTCCAGCTCGCGACTGTAGGTGCGCAATTGCGAGGCTTCGTCGAGAATGTTCATCACCTCGTCGATGCTAAGCGGTTCTTCCTTGGCCACCGAGGCGACCATCACCCGCGCTGAGGCACTGCCGATCGCGCCGGCGAGCAGGGATTCGGCAAACTGGACCAGACGAGCGTCGGCTTCCAGCTTGCCAATACTTTCGGCGCCATGGCGGCGGGCAAAAGCGCCGAAAGCGGCCTGTGCGCGCGGTTGCCCAAGGAAACGTCCGACCAGATCCTGCAAATCGCTGACTTTCGCCCGTCCGCGCCACAGAACGGCGCTTCGCGACCCGGTTTCCTTCAAGGCATCGACGAACACCGCCGCCTGCGTCGCCTCGGCGGCCATCGGCGGCCGCAACAGCGAAACGCCGACATAGGCGCCGATATTGGCGAAAAAACTCCAGAACAGACAATGCGATATTTCGTCGACGCCCGTCAGACCGAACAGTTGCTGCGGACGCAGCAGTTCAATACCAAACAACCCTTGCGACAGGAAAGCATCCGGCAGCCAGCCGGATTTGGCGAACGACGGCAGCAGCAAGGTAAACATCCAGACCAGGAAGCCCGCCGACAAGCCGGCGAGTGCCCCGCCACGCGTCCCGCCCCGCCAGTACATGCCACCGATTAAGGCCGGCGCGAACTGCGCCACGGCCGAAAAACTGATCAGGCCGATCGCCACCAGCGCATACGCTTCACCGGCCAGCCGGAAATAGAGGTAACCAAGCAACAGAATGACGATGATCGCTCCTCGACGGATGGTCAGCAGCAGTCTCGACAGATCACGGCCCTGCCCCATCACGACCGTTTGGCGACGCAACAGCAGCGGCATCACCAGATCGTTGCAGACCATCGTCGCCAGGGCGATGGTTTCGACGATCACCATGCCGGTGCCGGCCGACAAACCGCCGATGAACACCAGCAGGACCAGGCCTTCATGCCGCAGCGCCATCGGCAGGGTCAGCACGAAAGTATCGGCGTCTACGCCCTGGCCGGCAAAATGCAGCAGACCACCGAGGGCGATCGGCAGGACAAATAGGTTGATCAGCAACAGATACAGCGGGAACAGCCATGCCGCGCGGCGCAGATGCTGCTCATTGACGTTTTCGACGACTGCGATTTGAAACTGTCGCGGCAGAAAAAGAATCGCCATCGCCGACAGAAACAGCAGAGAAAACCAGTTGGTGTAACCCTGCCCGGACGGTACCGCTTCGACCAGTCGACGCAATGCCGGGTCGGCGATCACTCGCTGGAAGATATCGCCGAAACCGTCATACACCCCGTAAGTGACGAAAACACCGACAGCGGTGAACGAAACCAGTTTGACGACCGATTCCAGCGCGATCGCCGCGACCATTCCTTCGTGCCGCTCGGTCGCCTCCAGATGGCGGGTGCCGAAAACGATGGTGAACGCGGCGAGGATCAGTGCGACATAAAAACTGACATCGGCGGCCACCGACATCGTCGCGCTGCGCCCGGGCATGACAATTTCTGGGTAGCTAAGCAACAGGCTGACCGATCCCGAGATCGCCTTGAGCTGCAAGGCGATATACGGAATGATGCCGACAACCGCGATGATCGTCACCAGCCCGCCAAGACCATGGCTCTTGCCGTAACGCGACGAAATGAAGTCGGCAATCGAGGTGATCCGGTTGGCCTTGACGATCCGGATCATCTTCAGCATCAGGAACCAGCCCAGCGCCATCACCAGTGTCGGCCCCAGATAGATCGGCAGGAAGCCGATTCCGGATACGGCGGCGCGACCGACACTGCCGTAAAAGGTCCAGGTGGTGCAATAGACGGCCATCGACAGCGCGTAGGTGCTGGCATTGGCAATCAACGATTTCCCTTGATCGGCGCGTTTGTCGCCCCACCAGGCCACCGCGAACAGCAGCCCGAGATAAGTCAGCGAGACGGCGATGAGGACCGGCAGCTCGAGCATCGACGGCGACTACTCGATCCGCCGTTCGATCGCCCAGGCGATCAAAGCGATCACCGCTGCCCAGGCGATGAAGATGTAGCCATAAACCGGGGGAATCTCGTAAACCGGCGCGCGTCGATCGAACAGCGAAAGCAGCGGGTAGTTAAACAGCACGCAACCGATGAGAAAGGTGGCGACCAGGCGATCGCCCGCCAGTACTCTGCGATGCATTTTTCTCCTCCGTCGAAAACCAGTGGCCGTCCGACGAGCTGCCCGGTAGCGGCTCAGCAGCGTTCTGCGATCCCGCGACCCGTCATTTTGTCCTCCTGCATGGAGAGGCTGGCCGCCATTGGTCAGCGGCTTCTGACACTAAAGGTCGCCCGTTCAGGCGGTCGCGCAGCGACCGTGACGGTTCTGTCCTGTCCATCGCCGGCATTGTCGACAATTGGCTGATGGGACGCAATGCCTTTTGCTAACCACGGGGCCAAACGCCTGGGTCATTCGTCATCACCGGCAAATTGACCCGTCCGGAAACTCGTCGGCACAGCCTCAAAAAGACGACACGTTTTCGCCCCAGGCAATCTCGACCCCTTCTTCCGTTGGTGCGCAAGCAAACGTTGCATCGCATCCGATTCCGGCCACCCACGCCAGACGATCGCCGCACCACAGCAAGGGCAGACGGCGTCGTTGCCACGGCGGTACCGCCGCCTCCTGCAGCAGTTTGCGCAAGGAGCGGCGTGGTCGACGCGAGTCAGGCTGCAGCCGTTCCCCTCCGACGCGGTGCTTGAACACGCGAGGCGCCTGCGACAACATGCGGCGGCTCATACCCGTTCCACGACCGGGAATGAACGACAGCGGTTCGCCCGCCCACGACAACATCGTTTCTCCATTCCAGAGCACGCCCGCCGACGGAGGCTGAGGTTGATGCGGGAGCACGTACAACTCACCGCGATAGACGTGCAGCTCCCCGTCCACCGTGGCCACACAGATTTCCGCCGACGGATCGCAACCTGCCAATTGCCGTTGCGCTTCGCCCAGCCAGCGAGCCTCCGGCGCCCGAAAACCGGCCTGAAGCCATGCGTGCCGTAATACATTGCCGGCTCGGGCCGCCGGCAGGACATTGAATCGCTTCAGTTCAATCCGCCCATGCGCACCGGAAACCGACTGGCGGTCAATCGCCGCCAGGTCGTCGAGCAACCGCGCCGCCTCGGCGAAATGGCCAGCGGCACGGGCCAGCGATCCGGCGGCGCCCGGAAAACCTTCCGCGAGTCGCGGCATCAGTGCATGGCGCAGAAAGTTTCGCCGATAGCGCCAGTCATTGTTGCTGTCATCGTCCATCCATCGCAGCCCGTGCTCCTCGGCATAAGCAACCAACAAGGCGCGCGGCAGGCTCAGCAATGGTCGGATCAAGCGCGGCCCGCCAGCCGCGGAGAGCCGGTCTTCGGACATACCGGCCGCGCCGAGCACTCCCGAACCACGTAACAGCCTGAACAATACCGTTTCGGCCTGGTCGTCTCGGTGATGCGCCAACGCCAGCCAGTCGGCCGGGAAACGCGAAAAAACGGCATGTCGGAGCCGCCGGGCGGCACCTTCGGTTCCCTCGCCGCTGCGGAGTGGCACAGTGACGCGCTCCACGATGAGTGGCACCGCCAACGACGCACAGAACTCGACACAAAACGCCGCCCAAGCGTCGGCCTGCTTGCTCAAGCCATGGTGAACGTGCACAGCGGTGAGAGTGAATGGCGGCAATAGTGGTCGCAACCCATGCGCCGCGTGCAGCAGGACGACCGAGTCCAGGCCACTGGAGAGTGCCACGCCCAACCGTGACTGCGGCCTCAGCCGTCGAGCGAGGAAATCGTTCAGGGTTTGCGCGACCCGATGGGTCATTCCGGGCGCTCGATCAGGCGATGGCGATCTCTTTGACCTGGCCATAGGCCATTAGTCGATGCAGACGACGTCGGCGTAGAGCGTCGCTCGGCAACGCCGCCACCTGCGCCAATGCGGCGATCAGCGATTGCTTGAGGTTCTCCGCCATCGCCCGATGATCGCGGTGCGCGCCGCCGACCGGTTCAGGCACCACCGTGTCGATCAGCCCCAGCGACTGCAGACGCGTCGCGGTGATGCCCATGATTTCAGCCGCCTCGCTGGCCTTGTCGGCGCTTTTCCAGAGGATGGACGCGCATCCTTCCGGCGAAATCACCGAATAAGTCGAATATTGCAACATCTGGACGACGTCGCCGACACCGATCGCCAACGCGCCGCCTGAACCGCCTTCACCGATGATCGTGGCGATGATCGGCACCTTCAGTTCGGCCATCACGTAAAGATTCCGGCCGATGGCTTCCGATTGGCCACGCTCCTCGGCATCGATTCCCGGATACGCGCCAGGCGTATCGATGAAGGTCAGCACCGGCAAGGCGAACTTCTCCGCCAGCCGCATCAATCGTAGCGCCTTGCGGTAACCTTCCGGCCGCGGCATGCCGAAATTGCGGAACAGCTTGTCTTTGGTGTCCCGCCCTTTCTGATGCCCGATGACCATCACTGCTGCGCCAGCGAAGCGGGCCAGACCGCCGACGATGGCACGGTCGTCGGCGAAGGCGCGGTCACCGTGCAACTCCTGGAAATCGGTGAACAGCAGACGCAGATAATCGAGGGTGTAGGGACGCTGTGGATGACGCGACACTTGCGAAACCTGCCAAGGCGTAAGCTGGCCGTAAATCTCCTTGGTCAACGCCTGGCTTTTCTGCTGCAGCCGGCGCAGCTCGTCGGAAACATCGGCCTCCGCCTGATCCTGAGCGATACGCAAGGCTTCGATCTTGCCGTCCAGGTCGGCGATCGGCTGTTCGAAATCAAGGAAACTGGTTTTCATCACGACCAACCGTAGTGGCAAAGAGGCTGCTGCTGGAAAAAGGACATTTTACCTGGAAAACCCGCGTCCTGCCGGGGCAGGCGGCAAGGTATCGCAGGCATCGATCACCTATCCTGTCGCCGAGTCGCGGCATGGCGAAACCTGTCCTGGAAGGGAAGCAAAGCGCCAGCGCAAGAAAACTTATTGATTGCCTGAAAAAAACGAAGGGCGGCTCAAAAGTGATTCTTCCATTCGCGCAGAGTGGCGAATATAGCAACCTCATCAAGGGCGTCCGGCCAGTGGTGACGTGCAGCAGCGATTACTTCAGGCGCGGTACAACGCAGAAAGGGATTGGTCGCTTTTTCGGTGGCGATCGTCGAAGGAATGGTTGACAACCCTTTGGCACGCGCAACCGCCACTTCGTCGACCCGGCGCTGCAATTGGCGGTTACCCGGCTCGACCGCCAGGGCAAAACGCAAATTGGCTTCAGTGTATTCATGCGCACAATACACAGCGGTGTCATCGGGCAAGGAAGCCAGGCGCGCCAGTGAATCCGCCATTTGTTCGGGAGAACCTTCGAACAACCGGCCACAGCCACCGCCAAACAGGGTATCGCCACAGAACAGACGGCCTGCGCCATAATAAGCGAGATGTCCAAGAGTATGCCCCGGCACGGCGATGACTTGCCAGCTCAGATCGAAGGGTTCGATGCGCACGGTTTCCCCGCCGCGCAAAGGCCTATCGAGTCCGTAAATCGGTTCGCTGGCTGGCCCGAACACCTGGACGGGGTACCGTTCCTTCAAGGAAGCGATGCCACCCTGGTGGTCCGCATGATGATGCGTGATGAGAATGGCGCTCAGCGACCAACCTTCGCGATTGAGCAAGGCCAGCACCGGGCGAGCATCGCCAGGGTCGACGACCACGGCTTGCATTCCCTGACGCAGCAGCCAGATGTAGTTGTCTTTGAACGCGGGAATGCGAATGACCTCGAACATCGCTGGAATTGTGAAAGAATCGTGAAAAATGTCAATTCCCGGTCTTGAGACTTGGTTGCAATCGCCGCAGGGCCACTACGTCATGGCTTGGGAGCGTCAGTGCATCGATCGTGAAGTGGTCGACGTCTTTGGCTACAACGCGCTCCAGCTCGGCTTACCGCAATGCATGCTCCTGACGCAGAATCGCATTCCGTTGCGCCAGACGGTCGCCGACCATGGTCGGGTCGATGTCGTATCCGATCTGCGTCAACTGCCATTCGCGGCACACAGTGTCGACCTGGTCGTCATGGCGCATGTCCTCGAATTCCATCCGCATCCGCATCAAATCTTGCGCGAAGTCGAGCGGATCCTGATCCCTGAAGGCGTCTTGCTGGTCACTGGTTTCAATCCGTTGTCGATTTGGGGAGCCCGGCAGCGGCTGCTGACTCGCTACCGGCAGGACTTTCCGTGGACTGGCCACTATTTGTCGGTTCCACGATTGAAAGACTGGCTGCAGTTGCTCGGTTTCGAAGCCGATCGCGCCCTATTGGGCTGTTATGCGCCGCCCTGCGTCAGCGAGCGCTGGCTCAGACGCTGGCAATGTCTGGACGGCATCGGTAGCCGCTGCTGGAATTTCGCTGGCGGCGTTTATTTGCTGCGGGCGACCAAACGCGTACAAGGGATGCGTCTGATCACCCCCAAGTGGAAACACTCGCGACCGCCACGTGAAATGCTGTCCGTGGTCAGCAAAAAAGAAAGGGGAAGATGAACGATAAAACGACCGTCACCATTTATGCCGACGGGGGCTGCCGGGGCAACCCCGGTTCCGGCGGTTGGGGAAGCGTCCTGGAGTTGGGTGAGCAACGTAAAGAGCTTTGGGGCGGCGAACACCACACCACCAACAATCGCATGGAACTGACCGCCGCCATCCGCGCGCTCGAAGTGCTCAAGCGGCCGGTAACCGTCATCCTGCATACCGATTCGCAGTATCTTCAGAAAGGGATCAGTCAATGGATCCACAACTGGAAGCGCAACGGATGGCGAACCGCCGACAACAAGCCGGTCAAGAACGCCGACCTGTGGCAGCGCCTCGACCAATTGGCAGCGCTCCACCAGATCCGCTGGGTGTGGGTCAAGGGCCATGCGGGCAACGCCGGCAACGAACTCGCCGACCGTCTGGCCAATCGCGCCATGGATGAACTTCGTCAGACCTCAGCGCATGCTCACCCCTGCGCTGATTAATTGCCTTTCATCGCCATTCCAACCGCTCGATCTTCCTGAAGTCATGCGCCAGATTTTTCTCGATACCGAAACCACCGGCCTGGAACACAAGCTCGGCCATCGCATCATTGAAATCGCTGGCGTCGAAATGTGCGATCGTCGCCTGACGCAGCGGCATTTTCATCGCTACATCAACCCGCAACGCGAAATCGATAGCGGTGCGCAAGCGGTACATGGCATTAGTGAGGAATTTCTTGCCGACAAACCCACCTTCGCGGAAATCGTCGCCGAATTCCTCGATTTTATTCGCGGTGCTGAACTGGTGATCCACAACGCCCCGTTCGATGTCGGCTTTTTGAACGCCGAACTGGCCCGGCTCGACCTGCCACCGGTAGACAGTGCCTGCCAAGGGATCTGTGACACGCTGCGCATGGCCAAAGAGGCGCATCCGGGGAAGAAAAACAATCTCAATGCGCTTTGTGAGCGCTACGGCATCGATAATTCGCAACGCACCTTGCACGGCGCCTTGCTCGACGCCGAATTACTGGCCGACGTTTACCTGGCGATGACCCGAGGCCAAGAAAGCCTAATCATCGATCTTCCAGACGACAACGGCCAGCGAGGAGAGACTCTGCTCACCATTCCAGGCGGCGCCCCCAGCAGCCGCCCGCTGCGGGTCATTGCGGCCAGCGAACAGGAAATTGACGCGCATCTCGCCATCCTGGCGAGTATCCAGGAGGCCAGTAAAGGCAAATGCCTGTGGCTTAACAATGTCAAGGAATGATATGCGGGATACCGGCCCGCACCGCTCGCGGCACAGCGGGTCAGGACAGCGAATCAGCCGGCCTGGCTCCCGCCACCGCCATTACCGCTGGTATTGCCGCCGCCGTTTCCACCCATGCCACCCCCACCTCCGTTCTCATTCGGTCGCCGCGGGCGACGGGAATGCCGTTTAGGAGGCCGAGATTCGGCGGAACGTCCTTCGGTCGACGCATCGGCCGCATTTTCCGACTTCGGCACGGACGATCGCGTTTCTTGACGATTGACCGACGCGCGCGGCCCCGGTTTGCGTTGCTCTGGACGACGACCCGGCACGCCATTTCCCTGCCGTCGATCCGGGGAACGGTCTATGGGGCGGTCCGACTCACGATTTCCCGGGGCTAGGGTAATCTCGATCTCAATTATTTCATCCCATTGAGCGTCAGTGCGATCGCGCTCCGGGATGGACAATAATTCGCGCAGCCGGCGGCGGGAGTCTTGAATAGTCGGATCATTCATGCTCCCATTATGACTCACAGTACAGCCGTCATTCAACAGCCAGACCGCGCAAATCGGCAAAATACCCTGCCTCAGCGGCGCATCGACATTTATCGCCGCCGGCAAAGCCTCAGAACCGCATTAAAAGATCAAGATTGCGCCCGAATCGAGGCCGCCAAAGTGGCTTCCGCACTTTCAGGAAGATGAAAACGAACGAACGCCCGATGAACGGCAGCACCATTGATCCGATTGCAGCCTTTCTTGAAACGTATGCCCAACGCCTGGCCATAAGCGACCAGCGTCGCAAAAGCAAACCGCCAGTGGGGCGTTTCAGCCAACCGCTCGCGCAGCTCCTCTTCGTTGCTGATTGCCACACCGGCTTGTTTCAAAGAATCGACGAACTCCGCAAAAGGCTCGACGGGGATTTGACTCATCTCTCTCTCCTGGGCAATGGTCATCATGGTTTGCACCACTGTAGTTATTTTCTAGCTTGGTCAGCGTAACGCTAGTGTCGGTCGCAGGTTGACAGTGTGGGCAGCTGACGTGGGCGGGAAGAGCGAGAGGAATTCCCTGGCGGCGATTGAAACCTTATGGACGGGAGCACCTCCACCATGTAAGGGCATTGTTCGTATCAGACCCACAAAGCCATTGCCGTAATCCCCACTGAAATAATCTCTCGCGCCAAAGGAATTGCCAAGGAGCTGTTAACCTCCCGATGATGGACGCAATCGGCACGCCACCTCACCCGCCTGCGCACTACCCCGGTGAAACGCAAAGGCGGCTTCCAGGTCCAACATTTCATTGCGGCCTCTTCCGATGGCAGTTTCCGGGCTCGACACCTGGGTCCATCTATGGAATTGAGGCGATTGCCCTGGGCGATACGAACCTTCGCTGCCGCATCGCCTGGCCGGGTTATAATGCAATTCAATATACGTTTGATTTTCTATCGTTTTGACTGATTGAAGGCTTTGCCCATGCGTTTCGACGAACTCGGCCTGGCGCCCAACTTGCTGAAAGCCCTGGCCGAACAAGGCTATCTGGAGCCGACTCCCATCCAGGCCCAAGCCATCCCGATCGTCCTCGCCGGACAGGATTTGATGGGCGGCGCTCAAACCGGTACCGGCAAAACCGCCGCCTTTACCCTGCCCTTGCTGCAACGCATTCTGCCTTTTGCCAATTCCAGTCCATCACCGGCCCGGCATCCGGTGCGGATCCTGATGCTGGCGCCGACACGTGAACTAGCCATTCAGGTACACGACGCCGTGAAAGCCTACAGCAAGCACGTGGCGCTGCGCAGTTGCTGCGCCTACGGCGGTGTCGATATCAAACCCCAGATCGCCGAAATCCGCTGCGGCGTCGAAATCCTGGTCGCGACGCCCGGGCGGCTGCTCGATCTGGTGGAACAGAAATGTCTCAATTTCGGCAGCGTACAAGCCTTGGTGCTCGACGAAGCCGATCGGATGCTGGACATGGGTTTTATTCCCGACGTGACACGGATCATCCGCCTGTTGCCCAAACAACGACAAAGCTTGCTGTTCTCGGCGACATTTTCCGAAGAAATTAAAAAACTGGCGGATACGATGCTCAACCAGCCAGTGTTGGTCGAGGTCGCCCGCCGAAACACCATTTCCGAAACAATTACCCACCGCGTTCACCCGGTGGCGGCCGACGCCAAACGCGCCCTGCTGATCAAATTGTTGAAATCAGCCGATTTCAATCAGGTGCTCGTTTTTACGCGAACCAAGATTGAAACCAACCGTTTGGCACGCGATCTGCAACGCGCCGGGATCGCGGCCGACTCGATCCACGGCGACAAGACTCAACAAGATCGCCTGAAAGCCCTCGAAGCATTCAAGGACGGATCGATTCTGGTACTGGTGGCCACCGATGTCGCCGCTCGCGGACTCGACATCGACGAATTGCCGCATGTGATCAACTTCGAACTGCCACGCACACCGGAAGACTACATTCACCGCATCGGACGGACTGGCCGGGCCGGAAAGCCAGGAACGGCGGTTTCGCTGGTTTCGGCTAACGAAGTGCCCTATCTGATGGAAATCGAAAAGCTGATTCGCTTGCAGGTCGAACAGATCGTCGTTCCCGACTATGAACCAGAAGATGACTACACCTACCCGGCAAGTGATAAGCGCGGTCAGCGTCGTCACTCGGCAAAGTCACCGTCGCCCGCTCACACCACGCCCCGTACCGACAGGGTGGCAGCGGATCGCCATGACGGCAAAATCACCCGCAAGAATGGTCGCCAGCCGTCGCTCTTAGCCACAGATGGTTTCGATTTCAGCAAACCCTACGAAAGCACCGCCCCGTTGGCACGTCCTGCATCCGACAATAGCAGCGTAGAGAAGGGGTTGGGACAGCAGCAGCCGCCGCACAAATCCCGACGACCCATACCCGCGCTACTTGGCGGTCTTGGCAGAAAATGAGTTTTTCTTGTCGCCTGACTCGGCGGGACGACACCCGCCCAGGCCACGATGATCGATATCGCCGACTCTCGAATTAACTGCAATCAGCGGGTTATGCTTTGACACCCGTGTCTGAACCGAATACCTGCACTGTCCTAAGATTTTTCGATCAGTTTGAGGATCACCAGGGAGATATTGTCGCCTTCGCCATTGGCCATGGTTCTCGCCCGCCCGATCAGCAACTCGGATGCCTCACGAGCCGACGCCGCGCCATTGATCACCCAGGCCAGTTCCTGGTCGGTAAAGTACGCCCATAAACCATCCGAGCAAAGCAGAAAAGTGTCGCTCGCACCCAGGTTTTCCGTTTCTCCGAAAGAGATCTTCGGCGCTTCCGCGCCTCCCAGCGAGGTCAACAAGATATTTCGTTTGGGGTGTGATAACGCCTGCTCGGCAGTGATTCTGCCTTGCACCACCAATTGTTCGACATACGAGTGGTCGGTACTGCGAAAAACCACACGGTCGTCATGAAAATGATAAAAGCGACTGTCGCCACAGTGCGCCCAGCTCGCCTTACCGGGTTGTAACAAAAGCATTACTGCCGTGCTGTGCGGATCTTTTTCGTTGATGAAACGCGACGCCTTGATCAACATGTGCGCTTCATTGATGCTCGATTCGAGCAAGGTGCGCGCCAATTCATTCCGCACCGAAAAGCGTTCGAGATTGTTGCGCGCGGTATGAACCACCTGCTGAGCGGCGATGACCCCACCCGTATGCCCCCCCATGCCATCGGCGACGACGGCCAGCGCCACACCTCCTCCCCGAGGATGCGGCAGGACCACCGCCCGGTCTTGCTGCTCCCTGCGATCGCCTTGATGCTGCGCGACACAAACATCGATCGAAATCGCCATCAGCAGCTTCCTGGTCGCGACACAGCAGCGCACACCACCGAAACCACAAGCAGGACAGCATCCGGGAGCAAATTAAATGGCACCATGGAAACCCCGATTTTCATTTTTAGATGGAATTCGCCATCGACAACGCGTCTGACAAGCATCGCACTCCGGGTCGGGGTTCGAAACCAGTCCGTTCCGCCTCGACCGCCCAAGCTGGAACATCGTCATCATTTGAAAAGGGAAATTTGTGTAGGCCAGAGGTAATCAACGGCCAGCGTAAGCGACAGGTTACGCCACTTCTGCTGCAACCCGAGAAACCGTTCGATCATTGCAATATTTTGCAGGTCTCTGTCGAGAAGCCAAAAAGACTTCGGAGGAGACCAGATGACTGGTCAATGGCAATCGTGGTGATATGTTCGTTCATGAACTCCCCTTCCCTTGGCAACGCCGTTCCCCTTTTCATGCGCGAATGCCAGGGCACACCGCAAAACCCAGCCCGGCATGGCGATCTACGGATCGTCTCGTGGCCATAAGCAAGGTCGACCAGGATTTTATCGTGTTCGATAACAGTTAGGTAGTTGAATACCGCTCCAGGGCCTTTTTCAGAACGATTTATGCGTTGATCCGACACGGCGTAACAGCCAGGCATGCGTAGGCCACCCACGCCTGGCGCCGCCTCGCCAGTGTCGAAGTGTCACAATTGGCCTCGTTGTCTTCTTTGCCGATCATCGTTGCTTTTTCGGCAATCGACGTACAGTGACTCTATAATCAACCGCTTTTTCGTCCTTTGCGAGGATCATGATGCGCTATCACAATTCGTTGCCGGCGGTGTTGGCGTTGGCTTTTGCTTTTATCGCGCCGCTAGCCTGGCCCGCCTGGAGCGCTCCTCTCGACCTCGAGCTTGCACATCAGCTCGACGAGGAACGCGCTGAACGTCTCGACAAACTGGTGACGCAGTTCAATTTGCGCCAGAAGGATTACCAGATCAAACTCGTCCGTCGAGTGCCAGGCAGCGTGCCAAGCGCCATCAACCTGGTGACCCGCGAAGAGCAGGCACACTTCGTCGCCGCCAAACGGGATTTCAAACCCTTGTACGCCGTGATGAAAGAAGCCGGCGAACCTTTCGACGCCGGCCAGATCACGCCCGAGTTGCGCGTGGGACTGGGAGACGGTAAAGGCAATCTGCAGGCTTTGCCGCTGGCTTGGTCTACCCCGATCCTGTTCATCAACAAGGAGGCCTTTCGCAAAGCCGGACTGGACCCGGATAAACCACCGAAAACCTGGCAGGAAGTGCAGAAAGCGGCGGACAAACTGATCGACAACGGCAGCAGTTGCCCGTACACCACCTCCTGGCCGGCGTGGGTGCATGTCGATAACCTCAGCACCTGGCATGGCGTACCGATCACCGACGGCAAGGGGCGACTGGCTTTCAACAGACTGCTACAAGTCATACACCTGGCCTTGACCACCACCTG
>JAEUOJ010000122.1 GCA_016789495.1 Accumulibacter sp.
GCTGCTCGCGGAACTGCCGGCGTCGCCAAAGACCTGCACCGCTCGCTCCGTTAATTGCCGCTTCCAGTCCGTGATCTGATTCGGGTGAATGTCATACTGCTGTGCCAGCTCCGCTAGCGTCTTGTCGCTCTTCAGCGCCGCCAGGGCCACTTGCGCCTTGAATGCCGGTGTGTGGTTCCGCCTCGTCCTTCTGGTCATGCTCTTGCTCCTGTGGTGGCTGCTTCCGCAGCCGTTCCTCGGGGCAAGGCTACCACTTATTATCCTGTCCGAATTTCCGGGGCCACCTCTTACCGATTATGTCGCCGATCATTCAGCTATCTTGCGGCGGTTCGTCTTGAACTTCCTGCGCCTTGCTCCGACACGACGCCGGGGGCGGCCGCCAGGTTCAGCGCCATAGCGCTATGACTTCGGACGACTTCCGCGCCGAATATCTCGGTCTTGTATGAGATTCTTGCGATCGCCCTGCCAAGCACGCAGCCAGCCGATCCGGCGTGTTTTTGCGCTATGATGCTGGACCTATCCGCTGCTCAGTGACTGTCATGGCCGGCATCGACAAAACTACCCAGATTCCTACTGAAATCAAACTGCATCAGCAATCGCGGATTTTCGAAATCACCTTCGACTCCGGCGAACGCTTTGAATTGACTTACGAATTTCTACGGGTATTCACCCCTTCCGCGGAAGCGCGTGGTCACGGCATCGGGCAGGAGGTATTGCAACTTGGCAAGCGCGACGTGACCATCGAACGCCTAGAAGCCGTCGGGCAATACGCTATCCGACCGATTTTTTCCGATGGCCATGACAGCGGCCTGTATTCCTGGGATTTGCTGTACAACTTCGGCCGACACCGCGACCAGTTGTGGCAAACCTATCTTGACCGCTTGGCTCAGCAAGGCGGTAGCCGTGATAGCGCGGCTGCACCATCCGCCATGCCGGCGCGGCCCGCCGGCGGGTGCGCCAACCGCGGTCAATGACCGGCCTTTTCCCGTTCGACCATGACCGACACCAATAAAACGCACTTCGGCTACCAGGAAGTCGCCGAAAAGGAAAAAGCCCGGCACGTTGCTGACGTGTTCGATTCCGTAGCGCAACGTTACGACCTGATGAACGACCTGATGTCTGGTGGCCTGCACCGCTTGTGGAAAGTGTTCGTCCTCGCCCAAAGCGGTGTGCGCGATGGCCAGCGGGTGCTCGACATCGCCGGCGGAACCGGCGACCTGGCTCTGGCCTTCGCCAAAAAATTGGGCGATCGCGGCCAGGTCTGGCTGACCGACATCAATAACGCAATGCTTACCCGTGGCCGTGATCGTCTTTGTGATCAAGGGGTGATGATTGCCACCGCTCAGTGTGATGCCGAGAAATTGCCATTTCCTAGCAATTACTTCGACTGTGTCACCGTTGCTTTCGGACTGCGCAACATGACTCGCAAGGAGGTGGCTCTGGCGGAAATGCACCGGGTTTTGAAACCCGGCGGTCGTCTGCTGGTGCTCGAATTCTCACGGGTCTGGAAACCGTTGACGCCGCTGTATGACTTTTACTCGTTCAAGGTGATACCACGACTTGGCGAGATGATTACCAACGACGCCGCGAGTTACCGTTATCTGGCCGAGTCGATTCGCATGCATCCCGATCAGCAGACGCTCAAGGGAATGATGGAACAGGTCGGCTTCGAGAACGTAGACTATTACAATCTGACGTTGGGAGTGGTGGCCTTGCATCGCGGTTTCAAATAGTGCGCGGACCAACGATGATCATGATCCCGCGAACTTTGGACCCTGCCGGTCTGGCAATGACGCAGGGTTCGAAACCGCGGCGACAAACCGTAATCCGCCGTGTTTCCGGCCGGATCAGTTGCCAAGCGGCTGGTACGGGCATGCCACCTGTCGGTGTTGTCGGAACGCTAGTCAATTTGCCCCGTGAGTGTTCGAAAGATCGCATGGCCACCGACATTGGACGGCGGAGTTGAAATGCTATCGACATTATCCGTACCCCTGCTCAACCGAGTCTTGGCCCCGGAGGTTTGGGCGCGCGACCGATTGCGGCCCTTCGCCGGCCAAATCGCCGGGCTGATGGTTGCCGATCGAACTCTGTTACGGGTGAAGGTCACCGCCGTTGGTCTGTTCGCCGCCGCCGATCACGAGAGTGAGGCCACCGTCATCGTCAGTCTGCCCACCGACGCGCTGGCTCAGGGAATGATCGATCGAACCGCGCTATTTTCAGCCGCAAAAATTTCGGGTTCAGCCGATTTTGCCGAAACCCTGGCATTCGTTTTCCGAAATTTCCGCTGGGATCTCTCCGACGGCCTGTCACTGCTGGTCGGCGACATCGTCGCCCGCCGCCTGTCGCAATGGGCCAGTCAGTTCGGTCGATTCCATGCCTCCGCTGCCCAACGGCTGACCCAGGGATTGGCCGCCTATCTGACCGAAGAACAGCCGATCATCGCCAGCCGCCGCGACCTCGACCACCATTGTCGGGAAGTGGATACCATGCGCGACGATGTGGCGCGCTTGCAAAAAAGGATCGAGCGCCTGGAACGGGTGCCGGGGTCTCGGCGATCAGAAGCCGCGACGACTGTTGGCCACGACGAAAAGTAGACCACAAACACCGGGAGCTCATATTCCGGAGGCGGAAATGGGCTATTTCCGCTGATTTTATGGCCACTGTTGAAAATGAGGTCATTGGTAAGACCATCCGCGATCTTGTCCGACACTTGCTGGGTAGCCAAAATCCGTCCGGGCTGTTTTTCAGCAGTGGGCCGCCGAAGCCGCGAATGTTCGATTTCAGGATCAAGCGTAGCGCGATATCCGCTGACGATCTTGTGGGGCCGGTCTGTCAGAGCACAATTTGCCGGTCGGCGCGCCATGAAACCTACCGGAAAAATAATGGGTGCAGGTAAAGTGATTGCCGTGCCAGTGGACTGACGATGGCCAAGCTGCTGCTGGCACCGATGGAAGGTTTGCTCGACGACGTCCTGCGGGAGGTGTTGACGGCTGTCGGCGGCTACGATCTGGCAGTCAGCGAATTCATCCGTGTTTCCGGTAACCTGTTGCCGCGACGCGTTTTTCGGCAGCGTTGTCCGGAACTGGATCGAGGCAGCCGCACGGCGGCAGGAACGCCGTTGGTGGTGCAACTGCTCGGCAGTGATCCGACGATGCTCGCCGAAAACGCCGCGCAATTGGCCATGCTGGCGCCGGCCGGCATCGATCTCAATTTTGGCTGTCCGGCGCCTACGGTCAATCGACACGGTGGCGGGGCCACGCTGCTCGCCGATCCCGAACGGTTGTTCAGCATCTGCAGCGCGGTACGGCAGGCGATACCCGCGGCAATTCCGTTCACCGCCAAGATGCGATTGGGCATCAGCGACACCGAGAAAACGCTCGATTGCGCCCGTGCACTGGCGGCGGGCGGTATCGTCTCCCTGGTGGTGCATGCGCGCACCAGAGCGGATGGCTATCGACCGCCGGCGCATTGGGAGTGGGTGGCGCGTGTCCGTTCGGCGGTGAGCGTTCCGGTAGTGGCCAACGGCGAAATATGGACAGCGGAGGATTACCGTCGCTGCTGCGTGGTCAGTGATGGCACGGACGTGATGCTTGGCCGTGGCGCCGTTGCCGACCCCTTCCTGGCCCGTCGGATTCGCGCGCAAGCGGCCGGCGAGCGACTGAACGTCGATCGCTCGGCGGATTGGCGGGAATTGCAGCCCTTACTGGACGTTTTCTGGCAGCGGATCGGCGCCAAGGTTCATCCTCCACACGCGCCGGGGCGGTTGAAGCTGTGGTTGAACGCTTTGCGACGAACTTTTGTCGAAGCCGATATCTTGTACCAGATCGTTCGGCCATTACGACGGGTGGACGAGGTCGAAGGCGCATTGCGCGCCCATGGTGTGCCGATCACTCCACGAGCGTCCTTGGCGGCGCAACGATGAATGACTCGGCTATCGGCATGGTCACGGCCTCCGCCGGGTCTACCCCTTGCAGTACAATGCAACTTTTGCCGTGCTACTACTGTTCAGAAAGGACAACGCCGTGCTGGAAGCCTATCGTGCCCATGTTGCCGAGCGTGCAGCGCTTGGTATCCCGCCCCTGCCGCTGACCGCCAAGCAAACCTCCGAATTGGTCGGTTTATTGAACAATCCGCCCGCAGGCGAGGAGGCGAATCTCGTTGAACTGGTCACTTTCCGTGTCCCGGCCGGTGTCGATGACGCGGCCAAGGTCAAGGCTGAATTTCTTACCCGCGTCGCCAAGGGGGAACAGCTCTGCCCGTTGATTTCGCCCGAAAAAGCCACCGAACTGCTGGGCACGATGCTCGGTGGCTACAACGTCAAGCCGCTGATCGATCTGCTCGGTGGTCCGACCGCCGCCATCGCCGCCGCCGGCCTGAAAAAGACGTTGCTGGTCTTCGACTATTTTCACGACGTCAAGGAACTCGCTGAGCAGGGCAATGCCAACGCGCGCAGCGTCATGGAGAGCTGGGCAGACGGCGAATGGTTCACCTCACGGCCAAACGTACCGGCGTCGCAAAAGCTGACGGTGTTCAAGGTCAGCGGCGAAACCAATACCGACGACCTGTCTCCCGCGCCCGACGCCTGGTCGCGGCCGGATATTCCGTTGCATGCCTTGGCGATGCTCAAGAATCCACGTCCGGGAATCGAACCGGATAAAGCCGGCGAGCGAGGACCGATCAAGCAACTCGAAGTCCTCGGTCAAAAGGGCCATCTGATCGCCTACGTCGGCGATGTCGTCGGTACCGGCTCGTCGCGCAAATCGGCGACCAACTCGGTGCTCTGGTTTACCGGCGAAGACATACCTTTCGTGCCGAACAAGCGGTTCGGCGGCGTCTGTCTGGGATCGAAGATCGCGCCGATCTTTTTCAACACCATGGAAGACGCCGGAGCCCTGCCGATCGAAATCGATGTCGGCCAAATGGAAATGGGTGATGAAATCGAATTGCGCATCGACGCCGCCACCTCACAGGTCTCTGCCTGGAAAAACGGTACGCTGATCGCCGAATCGCAACTCAAAACACCGGTGATCCTCGATGAAGTGCGCGCTGGCGGGCGCATTCCGCTGATCGTCGGTCGCGGACTTACCGCCAAAGCGCGCGAAGCGCTCGGTCTGCCGCCATCAACGCTGTTCAAGCTGCCGCAAAATCCGGTCGATCCAGGTACCGGCTATTCGCTGGCGCAGAAAATGGTCGGTCGCGCCTGTGGACTTCCCGAAGGCAAAGGCATTCTGCCCGGCACCTATTGCGAACCGCGGATGACCACGGTCGGCTCGCAGGACACCACTGGCCCGATGACCCGCGACGAGTTGAAGGATTTGGCTTGCCTCGGTTTTTCGGCGGACATGGTGATGCAGTCCTTTTGCCACACCGCGGCCTATCCGAAGCTGGTCGATGTGCGCATGCACCGCGAACTGCCGAGTTTCATCAGCACGCGCGGCGGTGTTGCGCTGCGTCCCGGCGATGGCGTCATCCACTCATGGCTCAATCGTCTGTTGCTGCCCGATACCGTCGGTACCGGTGGTGATTCGCATACCCGTTTCCCGATCGGCATCTCGTTCCCGGCCGGTTCCGGCCTGGTTGCTTTCGCCGCCGCCACCGGGGTGATGCCGCTCGACATGCCGGAATCGGTGCTCGTCCGCTTCAAGGGTTCTCTCGAAGAAGCCGGCAAGCGCGGGGTGACGCTGCGCGATCTGGTCAACGCCATTCCGTACTACGCGATTCAGTCCGGGCTGCTGACCGTCGAGAAAAAAGGCAAGAAAAACATCTTTTCGGGGCGCATTCTCGAAATCGAAGGTTTACCGGATCTCAAGGTCGAGCAGGCGTTTGAACTTTCCGATGCCGCCGCCGAACGCTCGGCGGCCGCTTGCGCGGTTGCCTTGAGCAAAGAGCCGATCATCGAATACATGCGTTCGAACATTACCTTGATGAAATGGATGATCGCCAATGGCTACCAGGATGCCCGTACCCTTGGTCGCCGCATCAAGGCCATGGAAGCGTGGATCGCCAAGCCCGAACTGCTCAAAGCCGACGCAGGCGCCCAATATGCGGCGGTGATCGAAATCGATCTAGCCGATGTCCTGGAGCCGCTGGTTGCCTGTCCCAATGACCCGGACGACGTCAAACTGCTTTCGGAAGTTGCCGGCGCAACAATCGATGAAGTGTTTATCGGCTCGTGCATGACCAATATCGGTCACTTCCGCGCCGCGGGCAAGGTGCTGGAAGGCAAGAGCGACATCCCGACCCGGCTGTGGATTGCGCCACCGACCAAGATGGACGCGATGATCCTTAACGAGGAAGGCTATTACGCGATCCTAGGTAAATCCGGCGCGCGGATGGAAATGCCGGGCTGCTCGTTATGCATGGGTAACCAGGCGCAGATCCGCAAAGGCAGTACGGCGATGTCCACTTCGACGCGTAATTTCCCGAACCGTCTCGGCATCGACACCAACGTCTACCTCGGTTCCGCCGAACTGGCCGCGGTCTGCGCGCTGATGGGCCGCATTCCGACCCCGAGCGAATATCTGGCACAAGTTCAGGCGGTGAATGCCAAGGCGGCCGACGTATACCGCTACATGAATTTCGATCAGATCAAGGAATTCAGCGATGTCGCCGACACAGTGACGGTGTAATCACCCGAGCAGTCCGTGCAATTGGCAGCCCCCGTCAAGAAGGCCTTGGCAGGGGCTGCTTTTTCATTGCCCATGGGACGGACTTGCGCCCATTGAAAAGAGTCGGGTGTGTCATGTATTCGTGTCCTTCCTGCCACCAGCGCACGATTTCATTTCTAAGCAAATGGTGGAGCGCTCCTGCCTCGCCCGCCGCTTGCTCTGGGTGTGGCAAAGCTTGCCTCGTCCCTTCCTCCAGAAGTAGCGTTACCGCCGTTACGCTCATCTTCTCCGTTACGTTTTTTGGATTACTCGCGGCAAGCCTCGCCTCTATTTTGCCGTTGGCGATCGGCGTCATTACCGCGTTGCTCGTTTATGTTTGGCGCTGGCACAGCGCGGCGCTGCATCCCATTTCCCCAGAAGATGTCGCCAGGGCACGAACAGAAGGCAACATCGCCTTTTTGATTCTGCTGCTTTCCCTGTTGGTTCAATAGAGGAAATCATGCGCACAAACGATGTTGGCTGCCAGGTTGCCGTTAAATCAACCGCCAGGTCCCCCATCGATTTCTGGCCAGCGTTCCTCTTTTGGCTCAAGCTGGGCTTCATCAGCTTCGGGGGTCCGGCCGGACAAATTTCGATCATGCACCAGGAGTTGGTGCAGAACCGGGGCTGGATTTCCGAGCGACGATTCTTGCATGCGCTCAACTACTGCATGGTTCTCCCTGGTCCGGAAGCGCAGCAGTTGGCCACCTACATCGGCTGGCTTATGCATAAAACATGGGGAGGCATCGTTGCCGGCGCGCTGTTCGTCTTGCCGTCGCTATTGATCCTCATTGTGCTGTCCTGGGTGTATATCGCTTTTGGTGAATTGCCATGGGTCGCCGGCCTGTTTTATGGTATCAAACCCGCGGTGACGGCTATCGTCGCGCAGGCGGCACACCGCATTGGTTCACGGGCGCTCAGGAACGAGTGGCTTTGGGGGATTGCGATCATCTCATTCCTCGCCATCTTTGCCGCCAATGTGTCGTTTCCGGCGATTGTCGTTGGTGCGGCATTGATCGGCTTCCTCGGTGGCCGGGTGGCTCCCGACAAATTCATGACCGGCGGAGCGGCTGGTAAATCCGAACCGTCTTCCGCGGGTGCCCTGATCGATGACGACACGCCAACGCCAGAGCACGCCCTGTTCCGCTGGACCCGCCTGCTGTGGGTGGCGGTAGCCGGCGCTTTGCTATGGCTGGTGCCAATGGGGCTACTGACCGCGTTCTACGGCTGGCAGCACTCGCTGACACAAATGGGCTGGTTTTTCACCAAGGCGGCTTTGCTGACCTTCGGGGGAGCCTACGCCGTGCTGCCGTATGTCTATCAAGGCGCGGTTGATCACTATGGCTGGCTGACGGCTTCGCAAATGATCGACGGCCTGGCCTTGGGAGAAACGACACCCGGACCATTGATCATGGTGGTGGCGTTCGTCGGCTTCGTCGGCGGTTATGTCCATGCCCTGTTCGGTCCCGAGATGCGGTTCCTGGCCGGAGCGGTCGCGGCCAGTCTGGTGACGTGGTTTACTTTCTTGCCGTCCTTTGTCTTCATTCTGGTCGGCGGTCCAGTGGTGGAAAGTACGCACGGCGATCTCAAATTCACCGCGCCGCTTACCGCCATTACCGCTGCGGTGGTTGGAGTGATCTTGAATCTGGCGCTGTTTTTCGGCTACCACATCCTTTGGCCCCACGGGTTCAGTGGCAATTTCGATGGGGTGTCGGCATTGATCGCCCTGGGGGCTGGCGTCGCCTTGTTCCGTTTCAAGTGTAACGTCATTCACGTCATCGCGGCCTGTGCCCTTTTTGGACTGATGTTGGCGATTTTCTGAGCCAATCAGCCCACCAACCACGCAAATCTTTCCAAAGAAAACCACCTTGCCGGCGAGCGGCAATGCGGCCTGAAACAGGTGATTCTCCGGCAAAACGGGCATGGTCGGTCCGGTGAAATGCGCTATGGGGCAAAAAAACCACGTGAGCGACCGCTAGTTTCATTTTAAAAATAATGTTTTAAACCAATTAAATATAAGATTATTGAGAAATATGTCTCAAGCTGGCTGATTGCCGTCCGTAGGTGGGGTAGTACCAGTTACTGACGCTGAATTCAACGGAGAAAGCACGATGTTCAAGCATGATCAATCGACTCACTTCCGCGCATCGAATCGGGCATCGTGTCCAATTCACCAGCGTCATTCGGCGATATTTTCCTTATTGGAACGTCAGGAGAAGGCGATGGACAGCGTTCGTCCATTGCCGTGTCGTCAGTCTTTGTCGGAGCGGCCGAAATCGGCGACGATGTTTCTCGAACTGGCCAACGCTCAGCAACGCATCAGTGAGCTCGAAAAAGCATTGCAAGAAGCGCGGGCAGTGGCTTTGACCGACCCGCTGACTGGCGCACTCAATCGGCGTGGTTTCGATGAAGCCTACCGGCGGGAATCGGCTCGTGCGCGACGCAAAGGAGCATGCATCGCGCTGGCGATGATCGACCTCGACGATTTCAAAAAAATCAACGATGAGTTTGGTCACGCGACCGGCGACGGCGCCTTGGTCCAGCTAGTGCGCATACTGCGCAGCGGTTTGCGGCCCAGCGATATTCTCTGTCGTTTCGGTGGCGAGGAATTTGTCGTTTTACTTCCGGAAACCCGGCGCGGCGATGCCGCTGCGGCCATTAGGCGAATTCAACGTCGTTTCGCCGCACAAACTCTGCCGGGAACTGAGACGCAGTTGACTTTCAGTGCCGGGGTGACAGCGCAGAACTGCGGCGAGTCGTTGGAAGAAACGCTCGCTCGGGTCGATGCCGCCACGTACACCGCCAAACGGAACGGAAAAAATTGCGTGGTTACCGGCTGACGGTCTTCATCACCCGAAGAGCCAGCGGTCGGTCGGCGGCGCCAGCAAACCGGCGTGTTAGACTGTCGTCGTGACAGTTTTTCCTTTCCGTTGGTTTCTGACCCATGCGCTACCTTTCGACCCGCGGCCCCGCGGCCGTCCAGAGCCTTTCTGGCCCAACTTTCTCCGAAATTCTGTTGGCTGGCTTGGCTCCGGACGGTGGCCTGTACCTGCCGGAAAATTATCCGCGGATCGGTATGGACGAGCTCGATGCCTGGCGCCCGCTTTCCTATGCCGAATTGGCCTTCCAGGTGCTCTGCCGATTCATCGACGACATCCCGGCGGATGATCTGGCGGAGCTGTTGACCCGCACTTATACCGCCGAGGTCTATTGCAACGGTCGTGATCCGGCCCGAGCTGCCGAGATTACCCCTCTGCACTGGTTGGAACGTCCTGACGCAACGCGTGGTGAAGGCGGCTTGGCGATACTCGAACTGTCGAATGGGCCGACGCTGGCTTTCAAGGATATGGCCATGCAGTTACTCGGCCAACTCTTCGAATACACTTTGGCCAAGCGGGGAGAAAATCTCAACATCCTGGGTGCTACTTCCGGCGATACCGGTTCATCAGCCGAATACGCCATGCGCGGTCGGGCGGGCTTACGGGTTTTCATGCTCTCGCCGCATCAGCGGATGAGCGCTTTCCAGCGCGCGCAGATGTATTCGCTGCCCGACAACAATATCCACAATATTGCCGTGCGCGGGATGTTCGACGACGCCCAGGATATCGTCAAAGCGGTATCGAACGATCACGCCTTCAAAGCACGATACAGGATTGGGGCGGTCAATTCGATCAACTGGGCGCGTGTCGCCGCGCAGGTGGTTTACTATTTCAAGGGTTATCTAGCGGCTACCGGCGGCGTAAATGGACACAGCGACCGGCCGGTGGCCTTCGCTGTGCCCTCCGGGAACTTCGGCAACATCTGCGCGGGGCACATTGCCCGCATGATGGGTTTGCCGATTGGTCGATTGGTGTTGGCGACCAACGAAAACGATGTGCTCGACGAATTTTTCCGGACGGGCGTGTACCGTCCGCGAGCCGCCGCGGAAACTTTTGCCACCTCCAGCCCGTCGATGGACATTTCCAAGGCCTCGAATTTCGAACGCTTCGTCTTCGATCTCGTCGGACGTAACCCGGATGTCGTACGGGAGTTGTGGGCCAGGATCGACGCCGGCGGTGCCTTCGATCTTTCCGGCACCCCGTACTTGGCGCGCCTGCCCGCTTTCGGTTTCGCTTCCGGCGCCAGCTCGCATGCCGATCGGCTGGCAACAATCCGCAAGACTTACGATCAGTACGGGCTGATTGTCGACACCCACACCGCCGACGCCCTGAAGGTGGCCACCGAACTGCGCAGCGTCGACATGCCGATGGTGGTGCTGGAAACGGCTCTACCGGTGAAGTTCGAAGAAACGATCATCGAGGCCTTGGGACGCCGACCCGAACGGCCGTTGGCGTTGCAAGGCATTGAAGATCTGCCGCAACGTGTCGAAGTGATGGACGTTGACGTCGCCGCCGTCAAACGGTACATCGAACGTCACGCAGGCTGAACAGCGGCCAAAAAAAGCCCGGCACAGGAATATCACTGGCCGGGTGCAAGTACCAAGTGCTTAGCGTGGGGGACATCTAGCACTCGCTGCGCATCTTCGGCTGAAACGGCGCTGCCGGACATACAATAAATCACGGTTCTATTGTTTTTCTCGATTCGCCGTCGCTGAATTGACGTGATCGACGATGGTGATCGGTCGGTCCGGAGGTCGGCGTGGAGGTAAACACCGTGGCTTTCGCGCTACAATGCGCTTGTTCATTGTTGAACCGCCAATCGCTCCGGCTGCCGGGGTCAACGCCATCATGTACGTCATCGCTCCGAGCATTCTCTCGGCCAATTTCGCCAGACTGGGCGAAGAGGTCGTCAATGTCATTGCCGCAGGCGCCGACTGGATTCATTTTGACGTCATGGACAATCATTATGTCCCTAATCTGACCATCGGTCCGCTGGTCTGTGCCGCGCTCCGACCTCTGACGAGGGCGCCGATCGATGTTCATCTGATGGTCAAACCGGTCGATCGCCTTGTTCCGGAATTCGCCCGGGCAGGCGCCAATCTGATCACTTTTCATCCTGAGGCTTCCGAGCATGTCGACCGTACCTTGTCGATGATCCGCGAGCATGGCTGTCAGGCCGGGTTGGTGTTCAACCCAGCGACGCCGCTGAACCATCTCGACCATGTGCTCGATAAGCTCGACCTGATTTTGTTGATGAGTGTCAACCCGGGTTTTGGTGGCCAACAGTTCATTCCCTCGACTTTGACCAAGCTGGCGATGGCGCGCGCGCGCCTTGACGCCTACCAGCGTGACAGCGGTCGACGGATTCGCCTGGAAATCGACGGGGGCGTCAAGGTCGACAACATTGCTTCGATTGCCCGCGCTGGCGCCGACGCTTTTGTCGCCGGTTCGGCGGTTTTCGGCGCGGCTCGTGATGACGACCTGCATCGCTACGATTCGGTGATCGCCGCGCTACGCCAGCAATTGGCTACCCTCTGAACGACTCGTGACTGCTCCGCTTGCCATTCGTGCCGTTCTTTTCGATCTCGACGGCACCTTGCTCGATACCGTTCTCGATCTGCATGCGGCCGCGGTCGGCATGTCGAGCGATCTCGGCCGCCCGGCACCGTCCGTTGACGCCATCCGCGGCTACGTCGGTCGCGGGATCCCCAACCTGGTCAAGCGCGTTCTGGCTGGAACGATGGTCGCCGCCGACGATCCGTCGCCGCCGCCCGCCGATGCCCTGGCCAGTTTCCGTCGGCACTACGGCGAAGCCAACGGTCGGCACGCGGCGCTGTTTCCCGGCGTCCTCGACGGCTTGCGGTCGTTCCAGGGGCTTGGCCTCTCGATGGGCGTGATCACCAACAAGGCGGAAGCCTTCACTCTGCCGTTGTTGCAGCATACCGGTCTGCGGCCCTTTTTCGAAGTCGTGGTCAGCGGCGACGTTCTCCCGCGGCCGAAACCCGACCCGATGCCACTGCTTTGGGCTTGTGGTCGCCTGGCTGTTTCGCCGACACAGACACTGATGATCGGCGACTCCCGACACGATTTTCAGGCTGCCCGCGCGGCCGGCTGCCACGTTTTCCTGGTGCCGTACGGCTACAACGAGGGCCAGGATGTCCGGGAACTGCCTTGCGATGCTATAGTCGAGACTCTCGCCGACGCTGCTCGAGTTATTACCCGCGCATGAAAACCTCTCTCCGCCTCGCCGCTTCCTGGCCTGCTGGATGGCTGGGGGCCTGGTCCTGGCGCCGCTAGCCTGTATCGCGTATCCCTGGCCGCTGGCGTACTTGCGTCCCGGTGCGCTGCGGCCGTTGCCGATCGTTCGCACGTATTCTGGTGGAAAATCCGATGACCGAAGCCTACTTCAATCGCTTGGCCGCTGAGGGCTACAACCGCATTCCAGTCACTCTCGAGACTTTCGCCGATCTCGATACCCCGCTTTCGATCTACCTCAAGCTGGCCAATGGGCCGTACACCTATCTCCTTGAATCGGTTCAGGGTGGTGAACGATTCGGCCGTTATTCGATCATCGGTCTGACCAGTCCGACCCGTATCGTCGTTACCGGCCACCAAGTGCTGGTGCTCAATGGCAATCGCATCGCCGAACGCGAGGATGACGCCAACCCGTTGGCGTTCATCGGCAACTATCTGCAGCGTTTTCGCGCCGCGCCGGCCTCCGGACTGCCGCGCTTCTGTGGTGGACTCGTTGGCTGTTTTGGATACGATACGGTGCGCTACATCGAAACCCGCCTGACTCGCACTCAGAAATCCGACGATCTCGGCATTCCCGATATCGTCCTGCTGCTCTCGGAAGAAATCGCCGTCGTTGATAATCTCTCGGGCAAGCTGACGATGGTCGTTTATGCCGAACCTGGCGTGCCTGGTGCCTATCAGAAAGCGCAGGCCCGTCTGAGAACCTTGCTGGCCCGCTTGCGCGAACCGGTGGCGATTCCTCCGGAAACACCGCAGCCTTCATCGCCGGCCAGTTCATTATTCGGCGAAGTGCCGTTCAAAAAAGCGGTGCTCAAGGCCAAGCGGTACATCACGGAAGGCGACATCATGCAGGTGGTGCTTTCGCAGCGGATGAGCAAACCGTTGGCAGCCAGCCCGATGGCGTTGTATCGCTCGTTGCGATCGCTCAATCCCTCGCCGTATATGTTTTATTTCGATTTGGAAGACTTCCATGTCGTTGGTGCGTCACCAGAAATCCTCGTTCGTCTCGAAGGCGATACCGTCACCGTGCGCCCCATTGCCGGCACTCGTCGTCGTGGCGTTTCCTTCGAAGAGGACCAGCAACTCGCCGCCGAACTGTTGGCCGATGAAAAGGAACGTGCCGAGCATGTTCAACTGCTTGACCTCGGTCGTAACGACGCCGGCCGCGTTGCCCGCATCGGCTCGATCCGGATCACCGAGCAGATGATCGTCGAACGCTATTCGCACGTGATGCACATCGTTTCGAACGTCGAGGCGCGGCTAAAACCCGATTTGAACGCCCTTGACGTGCTGATGGCCACTTTCCCCGCCGGCACGGTCTCCGGCGCGCCGAAAGTGCGGGCGATGGAAATCATCGACGAGCTTGAACCGGTCAAGCGTGGTCTCTACGCTGGCGCGGTGGGCTATCTGGGTTTCAACGGTGACATGGATTTGGCGATTGCCATACGTACAGCGATCGTCAAGGATGGCCAACTGCATGTCCAGGCCGGCGCTGGCATTGTCGCCGATTCTGATCCGGCGCTCGAATGGCAGGAAACCCAGAACAAGGCACGCGCCTTACTCCGTGCCGCCGAGCTGGCGGAGAACGGCCTGGACACCCGGATTTGATCAGTTGAAAGTGGGCGAAAGATCATTACCAGGAGCATGTTTCATGAGCAATTATTTCAAATATCATGTTTTTTTCTGCTGCAATCAGCGTCCGGAGGGCGAGAGCTGCTGTAACAATCACGGCGCGACCGAGGCGCAGACCTACGCTAAAGACCGTATCGCTTCGCTGAAGATGAAAGGTGCTGGCAAGGTAAGGATCAACAAGGCCGGTTGCCTTGACCGTTGCGACAACGGTCCGGCGATGGTCGTTTATCCGGAAGGTGTCTGGTACACCTACGTCGATAACGAAGATGTCGAAGAGATCATTCAAGAGCATCTGATCAACGGTCGGGTCGTCGATCGGCTGCTCATCTGATCGGGGGTTACCGAAAGGATTCGTCAGGCCGCAGAATTCTTGGCCAAGGCTCAGATCTG
>JAEUOJ010000123.1 GCA_016789495.1 Accumulibacter sp.
TGCAGGGTATGAAAAATCCGGTGCGCCGCGTGCCAGAGGAACAGCGCGATGACCGCGAAGATGAACGCCTTGCCGATGAAGTTCTGCGCGAAGGCCAACACCTTGGCGTAACTCAGGGTGTCCGGCGGCAACAGCAGCCCCAACGGAATCGCCAAACCGGTAATGAACACCAGCATCGGCCCGAAGAGGGCCGACAGCATCCCGCCGGCGCCGAACAGTGCCCAGAAAATCGGCGCATTCGAACGTTTCAGTGTCGGTTTCATCGTGCCATCCCCCAAACGATAGCCAGCAGGCCCAGGCAGGCGGCGGCGGCGGCGGCCAGACCGGTGCCAGTGATCGCCCAGGCCGGCAGCCGTTCACCGCCGATCACCACCGGCGGCATGGTCCGCGGCATGATCTTGAACCAGGTATAGGTGTGATAGCTGATCGCCAGCAGCGCGGCGAGATGAAAAAGAATGAACCACGAACTGCCGAGCGTGTTCAGCCAGGCGTTCCAGGCCGCTTCACCTTGCGACAGTCGCAGCAGTCCGAATAGCAGGACGGCGGCGTAGGCGGCGACGAACAAAGCCGTGCTTTCGTGAATCATGTATTCGACAAAGTAGGGATTCTTTCGCCACCAACCGTCCATCGGACGAACATAGGGACGTCGCTTGTTCATTTGGCACCTCCCTTGGGAGAAATGAAGCGCAGGAAATAATCCATCGCACTATTGGTCTTGTTCTGGTTGACCGCGTTGGCCGGGTCGACATGCTTCGGACAGACCTCCGAACAGTAGCCGACCGCCGTGCAGTGGAATACACCTTCCTCGGAATGCACCAGTTCCATCCGCTCTTCCTTGGCGCCGTCACGCGTGTCAACGTTGTAGCGATGCAGCAAGGCGGTGGCTGCCGGGCCGATGAACTCCGGGTTGAGACCGAACTGCGGGCAAGCGGCATAGCACAGCATGCAGTTGATGCATGAACTGAACTGCTCGTAGCGATTCAATTCTTCCGGTGTTTGCAGGTACTCACCCTGCGCCAGGGTGCGCGGCTCCTTCGGGATGATGTAGGGCTGGATGCTCTCCAGTTTCTTGATGAAGCCTTCCATATTGATCACCAGATCGCGCTCGATCGGGAAATGGTTGAGTGCTTCCACCCGTACCCGCGCCGGGTAGTAGTCGCGCAGGAAGGTTTCGCAAGAAAGATGCGGCACACCGTTGATCATCATTCCACAACTGCCGCAAATCGCCATCCGGCACGACCAGCGGAAGCTCAACGAACCGTCAAGATGATCCTTGATGTACTGGATGCCCTGTAAAACCGACATGTCGTCGGTGAAAGGCACTTCGAAAACTTGCGGCGAAGGAACCTTGTCGGTCTCCGGGTTGTAGCGCAGGACCTCGATTTCAATGATTTTAGAGTGCTCAGACATGGGAGGCATTCCTTTCCCGCTCGGCTTGTTCACCAGCCGCGCCATAGGCTCGGGTTCCCGGTTGCGACTTGGTGATCTTCACCGGCCCGTAGTCGATGCGTGGCGCGCCATCGGCGACATAATGCGCCTGACTGTGTTTCAGGAAATTGATGTCGTCGCGAGCTTCATAACCATCGAGACGCTGATGAGCGCCACGCGATTCGCGACGATTGAGCGCCGAATAAGCCATCGCCTGGGCGACATCGAGCTGGTATTCGAGTTCGATGGCTAGCAGCCACTCGGTATTCCAGACGCTGGATTTGTCCTCGATATGGACGTTCTTGAAACGCAGCTTGAGCTCGTCGAGTTTGTCGCAGGTTTTTTGCATGCTTTCGGCCAGCCGATAGATGCCGCAACCATCCTCCATGGTTTGCGCCATTTCGCGGCGCAATGTGGCGATACGTTCGCTTCCGCCCGATTTGCGAACCAGACCAACAACGCGTTGCTCGACGGCCTGCGCCTGTTTGAGCAGGTTTGCTGAATTGCCGGGAGCGACGGATTTGGCGTGGCGAGCGGCTTCGACGCCGGCCACCTTGCCGAAAACGCACAATTCGGACAGCGAATTGGAGCCGAGTCGGTTGGCGCCGTGAATGCCGACGCTTGAACATTCGCCGGCAGCGAAAAGCCCGGGTAAAGGCGCGGCGCACTTGCCGTCGACCAGAATGCCTCCCATCGTGTAATGCACCGCCGGGCGGACAGGAATCGGCGCATGTGCCGGATCGACGCCGAGAAACTGTTCGGCTAGTTCGTAAATCTGCGGCAGCCGCTCGCGCAGTTTGGCTTCGCCGAGGTGACGCAGGTCGAGATGCACCACCGAACCATGTGGGCCTTCAATGGTGCGGCCTTTCTGTTGCTCGTACCAGAACGCCTGGCTGAGCCGGTCGCGAGGACCGAGTTCCATTGCCTTGTTGCGCGGTGTTGGTTCGGCGGGACCAAGTCCGTAATCCTGCAGGTAGCGGTAGCCATCCTTGTTCACCAGGAAGCCGCCTTCGCCACGGCAAGCTTCGGTGAACAGCAGGCCGGTCCCCGGCATACAGGTCGGGTGGTATTGAACGAATTCCATGTCGCGCAGCGGCACGCCGTGTCGATAGGCCAGTGCCATGCCGTCACCGGTGACGACGCCACCGTTGGTGTTTTCGCGGAATACTCGCCCGGCGCCTCCGGTGGCGATAACCACCGAGCGGGCTTCGATCAGCGTCAGTTCCCCGGAGGCGATTTCAATGGTCACCACCCCTTGCGTCCGACCGTCGGCGACGACCAGGTCGACGCAGAAGTGTTCGTCGAAGCGTTTGATCGACGGGTACTTGATCGAGGTCTGGAAGAGGGTGTGCAACATGTGAAAGCCGGTCTTGTCGGCGGCGAACCAGGTGCGTTCGATCTTCATCCCGCCGAAGGCACGGACATTGACGTGTCCGTCAGGGGTCCGGCTCCACGGACACCCCCAATGTTCGAGTTGGGTCAGTTCCTCTGGACATTGGGAGACGAAATACTCGACCACGTCCTGTTCGCACAACCAGTCGCCACCGGTGACGGTGTCGTTGAAGTGGTAGTCAAATTTATCGGTCGGCAGCTTGACGCCTGCCGAGCCACCTTCCGCGGCCACGGTGTGACTGCGCATCGGATAGACCTTCGATACCAGCGCGATCCGCAAGGTCGGATCGAATTCGGCGACGGCAATGGCTGCCCGCAAACCGGCGCCACCGCCGCCGACGATGACTACGTCAGCTTTATATGTCTCCACTAGGTCTCCTTTCTCGCTCCGGCTGGCGCCGGTCGGCGATCGACTTGTCTAAAGTCTCCGTACAATGACTCGCCGAGGCGTGCCGGCGAATCGAAAATCACTGTTCCGCCTGCTGCGGGAGCTTCTTTTCGGTGATGCGGAGAGTCAACATTTGATACATGCCACCAAAAAACCGTTGTTTGCCAACCATCTCGAAGCCGCCGGCCTTCGGTAACCAAGCCGGAATCTCCTCGTTGAACAGATCATTGGCAAAAGGCTCCAGGCGGTCGAGAAGCGGCTTCCAGAAATAACGCAACGGATTGAAGCGGCTCGGCGGCGCGTAATCGACGATGGTCAAGGTCCCGCCGGTTCGAATCACCCGCAAGGCTTCGGCAAGCGTTTTTTCGCGTACCGCCTGCGGTTGTTCATGCAGCAGAAAAAACAACAGCGCGCGATCGAAGCTTCGATCATCGAAAGTCAACGCTGCCGAATCCATGCAGTGCAGCTTGATTGGCGCTTCCGGCGGTAGTTTGCCCGCCAGATTTGCCAACTGGATCGGCAGAATGTCGATCACCTCCAGCGTGCCGCCCGGAGTGACGCAGTCGACCAGCCGAGCGGTCAGGTCGCCGTAGGCACAAGCGATCTGCAAGGTTCGTCCCGGCAACTGATGGCCGTAGTCGGCGAGCAGTGCATTGCACAGCCGTTTGTAGTTGCCCCACAAGATCAGATTGACCAGCCACTGTCGTTCGAAGACCTGCACCGCTTGCGGATGAACATAGGCCCACCAGTAATGCGCTTGCAGATAATGCGGGATCTCGGGTTTGCTTTTGCTGACCACCGCGCAGGCGGCAACAGGCGAATCGTAGCTATTTTTCATTTAATGGCGGCCAAGCGTTGCGTTCGGCAAATGCCCTTGGAGTCTGAAAGGACGGCCCGGCGGATCACTTCTTCTTATTACCGTTCAGAGCAGGCCACGAAGGCGGATTCAGCCCCTCTCGTATGACAGGAATCTTTTTTCGCAGGTGACGGATAACTTTCAGGGCGTACCCTAACCGATCAGTAACCCGAACGCAACTGCGGCAGGAGGGTAACCATATTATGAGTGGTGACTTCTGCTAACTCTGCGGACGTCATGCCGCGTAATTCCGAAAGCATATCATTGACCCGTTTCAAGGATGCTGGCGTGTTGCGGGCTCCATTCAGCCAGATGGGTGGCATGTCCGGCGAGTCGGTTTCCAGGACGATGGCCTCAAGCGGCACCGAGGTGGCCAGGTGGCGGATGCGTGTCGATCCAGGAAAAGTCAGTGCGCCGCCGAAGCCAAGCTTGAAGCCGAGCTTGACGAATTCCTCCGCTTGTTGGCGGCTGCCGTTGAAGGCATGCGCGATGCCGCCGCGAACGCGGATGCGGCGCAAATGTTTGAGGACTAGGTCGACGGCGCGCCGGCTATGCACAAGAACTGGGAGATCGAGTTTGCGGGCGATTTTCAACTGTTCAGCAAAGAAACGTTCCTGCCGGGCAAGGTCGGTTGTCGTGCGGTACAAATCCAGGCCGATTTCGCCAACCGCCACCGCGGTTTGCGTCGATCGTTCGGCGCCGCTCAGCCAGTCTTCGAGCAAGCTCAGATCGACATCATCGACGTCGGAGATGAACAGCGGGTGAATGCCGTAGGCCGGATGGCAGCCGGCGTACTGTGCGCAACACGCACTGACCGTCGCGAAACTATCCCGGTCAACGGCGGGAATGACCAGTTGCCGCACGCCGGCGGCGCGTGCCGCCGCGACCACTTCGTCCCGGTCGGCGTTGAATTGGCTGGCGGCGAGGTGGCAATGGCTATCAACTAGCATCGCCGGTGGTTGTGGCGGTATACACCGGCTTTCGTCGCGCGAAGAAAGCCGCCAGTCCCTCGTCGAAATCGGTCTCGGCCCCGCAGGCGGCGAAAGCCCGTTGCTCGGCAAGTAATTGGCTGGGCAAGGTTTGGTCCAGCGACTGGTTGAGTAACCGTTTGGTGCGAGCCAGTGCCAGCGTCGGGCCGGCCGCCAGGCGTTGAGCGAGGGCAAGCGATTCGCCGGCCAGTTCGTCGACAGGGAGCAGTCGATTGATCAGCCCCAATTCCAGGGCCCGGGCAGCCGTCAGCCGTTCGCCCAGCAGAGCAATCTCCATTGCTTGTTTCAAGCCGACTTGTCGCGGCAACGACCAGGTGGAACCGCCATCGGGCGACAAGGCGATATTGCTGTAGGCAAGGGTGAAATACGCGTTGTCGGCGGCGAGGACCAGATCGCAGGCCAGCATCAGCGACATGCCGAAGCCGGCAACGGCTCCGTGCACCGCGCCGACCACCGGTTTCGGCATGTCCTTCAGTCGCAGGATCGAGGCATGCACGGCGGCGATGATCGAGTCGAATCGGGCCAGACGCTCCGCAGGGGCCAGTGACAGCTGTTCACGGAACCAGGCCAGATCGCCACCGGCCATGAAGTGATTGCCTGCGCCATTGATCAGCACCGCCCGGACCTCTGGATCGTGCATCGCCAGGCTGGTGGCTTCACCGAGATCGTTGATCATCGATTCGTTCAGCGCGTTGAGCGATTGCGGGCGGTTGAGGGTCAACGTGGCGACCCGCTCGCGAACCTGGTAGATGATTGATTCCATGTGGTTTACAGACTGTCCAAAAAAGTGAAAGCCGGTTCCGGAGTCCGGCCGCTGATGATGTCGGCCAATGCGGCGCCCGAACCGCAGGCCATCGTCCAGCCTAGCGTGCCGTGCCCGGTATTGAGATAGAGATTGGTGATGCTTGTACGACCGATCAACGGTACGTTCGATGGTGTTGCCGGACGCAGTCCGCACCAGAACTCTGGCGGTCCTGCCGGACGCAACTCGGGAAAGAATTGGCTGGCTCGGCTGATCAGCGCTTGGCAGCGGACGTGGTTCAATTCGGTGTTGTAGCCGTTGAATTCGGCGGTGCCGGCAATGCGCAAACGTTGTCCGAGGCGTGAAAAAACCAGCTTGTGGCCGTCGTCGGTCAGGCTGACTTGCGGGGCAATGCTGTCCTCACCGAGAGCAATGGTCGCCGAATAGCCTTTCGCCGGATAGACCGGCAGACGCAAGCCGAGCGGACGCAGCAGCAGCGGTGTGTAACTGCCGAGAGCGGCCACGTAAATGTCGCCGCGAATTTCCTCGCCGGACGTTGTGGCGAGTCGGTCGATCTTGCCATTGCGCAAGTGCAATCCTTCGATGGTCATGCCGTAGCGGAAGACGACACCGTGACTGCCGCAAAGGTCGGCCAGGCGTTGGGTGAATAAATGTGCGTCGCCGGATTCATCCTCACGGTTGTAGTCGCCGCCGACCAGCAACGAACGGGCCGGGGTCAACGCCGGTTCAATCGCCAGACACTCATCGACCGAAACCGTTCGTCGTTCGCAACCGAATTCGCGCATCACCGCCGCTGCCCGGATGGCGGTCGCAAATTCGCGACGGTCGGTGTACACGTGCAGAATGCCGCGTTCGAGATGGTCGTATGTCAAGCCGGTTGCGTTGCGCAAGGTCTGCAATTGCCGGCGGCTGTAGAGGGCAAGGCTGAGAATCCGTTGAATATTGCTTCGCGTCCGCTGTGGTGTGCATTCGCGGAGAAATCGCCAGCTCCAGTCAAGCAAGGCCGCATCGCGGCGTAAACGAAAAAGCAATGGGGCGTCTTCACGGGGCAACCAGGCCAGTGCGCGCAGTGGTGCGTGTGGATTGGCCCACGGTTCGGCGTGCGAAACGGAAATCTGGCCACCGTTGGCGAAACTGGTTTCAAGCGCCGCGGCGGGTTGCCGATCGACGACGGTCACTTCATGTCCGGCTTGTGTCAGGTACCACGCGCTGGTGACGCCGATCACTCCGGCGCCGAGGACCACGACTTTCAAGCAGACAATCCCTGCTCGCGCGCGATGCGGACGACCTCGGGAATTCGGCGCAAGCGGCGCATCAGGCGGGCAAGCGTGGTCCGACTGGCCACTTGCACCGTGACATGCAGGGTGGTGTACAGCCCGGGTTGTTTATCTTCCATGTTGACATGCTGGATATTGGTTCCGGAAAGCGAGATCTCGGTGGCGATGCGGCCGAGCGCGCCGACGGTGTTGTGCACCATCATCCGCAGGCGGACGCTGAACAGTTTGCCGGGTTCCGGTTCCCATTCGACGGCGATCCATTTCGACGGTTTGGCGGCGCGTGCCTTGTGGATCACCAGGCAATCGTTAGTGTGAATCACCAATCCCTTGCCCTTCCAGATCGAACCGATGATCGGGTCGCCCGGAATCGGTTGACAGCACGGCGCAAACTGCACGGCCATTCCTTCGGTGCCGCGGATGACCAGCGACGCGGGGAGCTTTTCTGCCACCGGAGGCGTCGTTTCCTCGCGCGCCAACAAGCGTCGGGCGACCACACCCGCCAAGCGAAAACCCAGACCGATGTCGGTGTAAACTTCCTTGATCAGTTTGTTGCCCGAATCGCGCAGGACGTTTTTCCAGCTTGAAACAGGCACTTCTGACGCAGCGACTCCCAGCGCGCGCAGTTCCTGATCGAGCATCTTCTCGCCGAGCGCCGTCGACTCGTCATGATGGGACGTCTTCAGAAAATGCCGGATTTTGCTACGCGCCCGTCCGGTTTTGACGTCATTCAACCAGTTCGGTTCGGGATGGGCGTCGGCGGCGGTGACGATTTCGACCCGGTCGCCATTGGTGAGTTCGGTGTTCAATGGCATCAAACTGAAATTGACTTTCGCAGCGACGCAATGATTGCCGATGTCGGTATGCACCGCATAAGCCAGGTCGATTGGCGTCGCGCCGCGAGGCAGGGCGATGATCCGTCCCTTCGGGGTGAATACGTAGATTTCGTGTGGGAAAAGATCGACTTTGACGTGCTCGAAAAACTCGGAGGTGTCGCCAGCCGAACTCTGCAGGTCGAGCAGCGAGTGGAACCAGGAAGTGGTTTTTTGCTGAAGATCGGCGCTGAAGGCTTCACTGTCCTTGTACAGCCAATGCGAGGCGATCCCTTCCTGCGCCAGATTGTCCATGCTCTCGGTACGGATCTGCAACTCGAACGGCGTGCCGTGCGGGCCGATCAAGGTAGTGTGCAAGGACTGATAACCGTTCTGCTTGGGAATGGCGATATAGTCCTTGAATTTTCCGGGTACCGGTTTATAGAATCCGTGCAGCGAGCCTAGCGTCAAATAGGCGGTCGGCACATCCTTGACCAGCACACGAAAGCCGTAAATGTCGAGTACCTGCGAAAAGGACAAGTGCTTGTCGAGCATCTTCCGATAAATCGAATACAGGCTTTTCTCGCGGCCGACGACCTGAGCGGCAATGCCATCGCGACTCAGCTTGCTTTCCAGACCTTCGAGAATCCGCGACAGCAATTCCCGGCGGTTGCCACGCGCCGACTTCAGCGCCCGAGCCAGAACGCGCGCGCGCATCGGATAGATCAGCTCGAACGACAGGTCCTGCAACTCGCGGAACAATTTGTTCAAACCGAGCCGGTTGGCGATCGGGGCATAAATTTCCAGTGTTTCGCGAGCGATGCGCCGACGTTTGTCCGGACGAACCGCTGACATGGTCTGCAAATTGTGGTGGCGGTCAGCCAGCTTGATCAGCACCACGCGCAGATCGCGGGCCATGGCCATCAACATCTTGCGGAAATTTTCGGCTTGCGCTTCTTCGTGAGATTGAAATTCGAGCTTGTCAAGTTTGGACAAGCCGTCAACCAGGTCGGCCACCGGTTTACCGAAGCGCTCGGTAATCTCCATCTTGCCGACGGCGGTATCTTCCATCACGTCGTGCAGCAGGGCGGCGACAATGCCTTCGACGTCCATCTGCCATTCAGCCAGTGCCGAGGCAACCGCCAAGGGATGGGTGATATACGGCTCACCCGAAAGCCGGCGCTGCCCGCGGTGCGCCTGTTCGCTGAAGCGATAAGCCTCCCTGACTTGGCGAATCTCTTCCGGAAGCAGGTAAGTCAACGAGTCGAAAAAAGCCTGGACACCAGGAGCTTCCTCTGGATTCGACAAGTCCGGAACAACCTCGGGCAGGTCGGGAGTCGCCAACTGCCCGGTGTCGCTGACTGCTTTCACGATCGAGTCCATGGCGACTTGGGATAGGACTGATCGGGGTTGACTCAGGTTTGCCCGCGGTTGAGCAGTTCTAGTCCCACTCTGCCGCCGGCAATTTCGCGCAGGGCGATGACCGTCGGTTTGTCGCGCCCGGCATCGACCAGCGGCGAGGCGCCTGCGGTGATCTGACGTGCGCGATAGGTGGCCGCCAAGGTCATTTGGAAGCGATTGGGAATCCGGGCAAGACAATCGTCAACGGTGACTCGGGCCATAGAAATCTCCAGGTCAATCAGAGCAAGGTCGAAAACAGAATGGAATGGCGTTGGCGTTGCGAATCGTAACGCAGGCGCGACGCTTGAACCACTGCCAGTACATCGTTCAACGCACGAGGCAGGTGATCGTTGATAATAACATAGTCGAATTCAGCCACATGACGCATCTCCTCGCGTGCCGCCGCCATGCGCCGAGCGATCGTCTGCTCGCTGTCGGTGGCGCGCTTCCTTAAGCGAGTTTCGAGCTCGGCCATCGACGGCGGCAGAATGAAAACTCCGATGGCTTGTGGAAAGAGCGTTCGGACTTGCTTCGCTCCTTGCCAGTCGATTTCCAGCAACACATCTTGACCGGCTTCGATGGCGGCGGCGATGCCACTTCGCGATGTACCGTAGAAATTGCCATGGACTTCGGCCCACTCGATGAAATCTCCGTTGTCGATCTTTTTCTGGAACGTTGGCTGATCGGTGAAATGATATTCGATGCCGTTTCTTTCGCCAGCACGCGGTTGTCGTGTGGTATGGGAAATCGACACCCGGATTCCTGGATCGTTTTCGAGAAGCAGCCGAACCAGGGTCGTTTTGCCGGCGCCCGAGGGGGCGACAACGATATAGAGATGGCCCAGCATCCAGTGTTCCCCAAAATAGAAAAATCAATTGTAGCGTCTTCAGGGTGGGAGCGACTGACGAGCCAGCCGAGCCCATCGAGACCATTATTATCACTGTTCGAAGAGATCGACACGAGATACTTCTAAGTCGCGGCGCTGAGGCGATGGACTTTGATGCCGCTATTTCAGGGCAGTGGGGCGATACGTGTAGAGTGCCAAATGGCTTGAGCAGGGTGGGTTTGTGCGGATACTGGAGCGCATCGGCTCAGCGTGAACTGAGCACGCCCATGTATTGGGGGAGCGATACTGTTTGTCCGCTACGGCTGGATGGCGCGGGAGAGAGGACAAGGTAAATGGAAACGATGCCGCAGCGAGGCCTGTTCCGCCCTGGTCTGTCTCAATGTTTCACACAATCAGCGCGGTGTCTTGTGGACAGGTGCTTCCCGGGCAACGCGAACAAATCGCTGCTCGAATCGGCAAGCCGAGTCAACGCGGTGCTCGAGACGCTCAACAACATAATTTATTTTAGTTTTTTATGTGGGCGGCTGCCGTGTTCGCGAACTCGCTCTGCTCCGCAGCGAGTTGACGGTAAGCGTCCATCACCTGTTCGACGGCAATAACCGCCACATCCTGTTCGGCGCTCTGCAATACGATGTGCGGCACGCCCCAGGGATGCCAGCGCTTGGCATCCGAATTGCCGAACAGGCAGACCAGCGGTTTGTGCAGTGCGGCAGCGATATGCATCGCCCCGCCGTCGGCACAGATCACCCGATGGCACAAGGAAAGTCCGGCGATCAATTCCTCGAGTCGGGTGGTGCGGACAAAACTGACGGGGAGTCCGATCAGTCGTGCGGCGAGCGCATCCGCCTTGTCATCGTCTCCGGGATGTGTCGAGTTTGTTCCGCTGCCGGGGGCCCAGAATATCAGCAGGTGATTGCTCTCTCCGGCGACCAGCCGCCGGCACAAAGCCTCGAATCTCTCGATTGGCCAACGTTGTCGCGGTTTTCTGGCGCTGATATGGATTCCGATGATTTGACGTGGCGTATCCGACAGCGCCAATGCGGCTTGCAATCGTTGCCTAACCGCCGTATCCGGAGTCAGCGACATGGCAGATGGTGGTTCGTCAATTCCCAGCGCACGCAGCAGCCGAAAAACGATCTGGACTTCGTGGAGCCCAGGTTCGGCGGGCGGCAGGCTGACCCAGTCTGGGTGGTCGGCCGGCAATTGATAGCCGACGATTTTTTTCGCGCCGGTCAGCCGGGCGAATTTCAGTGCGCTGGCGGAGAGGGTTGACGCGGCCAGCAGCACCAGATCGAACTTTCCGGAACGCAAGGTCCGGTATACGCGCCAGCGACCGGACAACCAGCGCCAGAAAGAACTTCCAGCCGCGCGGTGCTTGGCTTTTTCATAAACCAGGATTTGATCGACGTCCACGTTACCCCGCAATGCCGGCGCGTTATAACTGTTGACCAGCGCGACGATGCGGGCTTCCGGATAATGGACGCGCAGAGCCCGGAAGAGCGGCGTGGTACAGAGCAGATCGCCGATATTGTCGCGACGGATGACCAGGATCGAACGGGGGGGATCAACCATTGCCATCATAATTAATTCATTGAATTTAATGTTTCAGGCTGGGCCTGTGGAGGATCAGAAATGGTCCTTGGCCCAGCTTACGACAGGTTGCAAACGCTCGACAAAGGCTTCGAAAGAGAATTGCCGTAAATGGGCGTGTGCCGCAGCGGGTTGTAGTCGAGTCTCGGCATGGCGTAGTTGATCGATCAGTCGAGCAAAATCCATGCCTTCATCCTGGCGGGGATCGCGGTAGAAATGGCCGGTCAGGCCATCGACAATGGTTTCGGTAAAAGGCGGTGCGCATGGCGCCAATACCGGCAGATTGCAAGCTTGAGCTTCAATGATGTTCAATCCCAACGCTTCTTTCTCGGGCAGGCCGCTCATCAGATAGTCCAGTTGCCCATAGATGGCGCAAACGTTTTGCTGGTGTCCCCAGAATCGCGCGTGCTTGCCCAGCGGCTGCAAAGATCTGCTCAGATCGCGGACCGAGGCATAACCGCCACTGCCGAAGATTTCCAGATTGATTTCTGGATACCGGGCGAGGATCGGCGCCAGTATCGAAAATAGTAGTGGAAACTGCTTGATCGGAGTCAGCCGGGAGACGATGCCCAGGGTAAGACCAGGGTGTCGGCGAAGCTCGCGTCTTGGCAGCAGCGGCGCGATCATCGGTTCAAGCATTCTTCCCACTTCATCCCTGAATTTTCGTCGGTCCCAGTCGTAACGGGAGGTCTTGAAAATCGGCTCATCTTTATTGGTCAATAGCGGGTCGAGATTGGCCAAGCCGTACAGAGGTTGTGGCCAGGTGGGTATTCCCGCCGCGAGCAGTCCGTCCTTGACCCACGCAGACACTGGAAAGATCATGTCATGTCCTGCAAAAACGCTCGGATTGCGACCTTGTACCGGCATGTGCGCGACGGCGGTGATTAGGTATTCGGCCCGTGCCGTCAATGGAAGAGTCGGCATCGGACCGTGACTGAGCAACCAGTGGTCTTCAGCGCCAATGAACTCCCGCAAGCGGCGTGCTTCCGGGACTTCTTCGATCTGTATCGTTTCTGGAAGATTCAGTTGTTTCCAGAAGCTTGCCCGCGGGTGAACCAGCAAGCGCGTTTGCACGCCCAAAACGGCCAAGGCGCGCGACAGGAAGGCCGTGTAGACTTCCCCGCCGCCAAAATAAGGCTGCAAGTTGATTTGCGTCAGCCGCATATCTGGACGTCCATGGGAAGCGGTAACGCTCTTTGGCAGGTCATGACCAGGAAAATCTTCCGTGCCCAAGTTTCGGTGGCGGTGGCTGACCGCGCCCTGTCGCCTTGCGGACCGCCGGGGAACGATTGAGCTGATCTCGGTGACCGGTCAGCGGATCTCTCGGCGCGACCCACGAACGGCGTGCATCGGTTGGTTTTAGACTGATTCTGTTGTTCATTTCGAGAGCAGGGTTTTCAGTGCATGGCGCGCGATACGCCGACGTTGCTGCCAGCTTTGCGCATTTCGCCAGAGCAAAGCCAACAAGTCGCTTTGGTGAACTTCCTGGTAACGCGCCTGTCGCCAGCTTGGTGACGAGATTTTTTCGATTTTGTGAAAAATCGAGAATGCGCCGTCGACCGCCTGATGCTGCAAAAGCGACCGAAGAA
>JAEUOJ010000144.1 GCA_016789495.1 Accumulibacter sp.
ATTAACGGCATACTCCGGATGAAGGAGAAAAAATTCCAGCATTTTGCTCGACAACATCGAGGTCGCCATCTGACTGGCCACTTCACCGGCATCATACCCGCCCATGCCATCCGCGAGAATGAACAGGCCGCGGCTTGCATCGGCAAAATACGAATCTTCGTTCTTTCTGCGGACCAGACCCGGATCGGTCCGTGCAGCGTACTCCAACGCCTCGGAAAGTGTATTGGCCATCGTCCGATTTACTCCTCGCCAAACCGACGGCGCTATCGGCCGCCGTATGGCAATTCGATACCGCGCCCCGTCGCACGCGCCTGTTCGAGCAGTCGCGCGGCCAACGCCAGATCCTGGATAGCCATGCCCTGCGATTCGAACAAGGTGATCTCCTCGGCCTGGGCTCGACCGGTTCGCCGACCGCATAGCAGATCGCCCAATTCGATCAGTTGCCGAGGCTGCAGACGGCCTTTTTCGAGCAACGGCTGCAAGTCGCCGGCTTCGCGTACGGCGGTTTCAATGCTATCGACCACGATGACGTCGCAGCGCTTGATCACGTCCTCACCGATTTCCTGCCGAATCAAGGCGTTGGAACCGGCACCGTTGAGGTGGGTGCCCGTTGCCAGCCAGTCGGCCTGGAAGAGCGGTGTCGAAGCCGTGGTCACCGTGCTAACGATATCGCTGTCGCGTACCGTATCCTCGGCGGAACGCGCGGCCACCACCTCAATGCCCAGGCGCTCGGTCATCCGGGAGCAAAAATCCGCCAGACGATCGGCCCGGCGGGCAAAAACCTTGATTTTTCGTAGCGGCCGGACCGCCAGCAATGCTTCAAGGTGTCCTTCGGCCTGCCAACCGGCACCAAAGACGCCGGCCACCTGCGCGTCGGCCCGCGCCAGGCCGCGGGTGGCGACTCCCGATGCCGCGGCTGTGCGCATCATGCCGATCAGATCGGCTTCGAAAACCGCCTGCAGAACACCAGTCGATGCCTGGTACAAATGAATCAGGAAGCGTACTCCGGAACGGCTGCTGGTATACGCTTTGTAACCAATGATATCGCGCTTGGGCAAAGCGCCTTGCAGCAGGTGCAGCGTCGTTTGTGGCAGGCGTGTGCGCTGGCGAGGCACGTCAGTGGCCCGTCCCAGCGCCAATTCGACATGCGCTTCTTCGACCGCCGCCAAAGCCAGCGGCATGGTCAGGAGTGGTTTGACGTCTGCTTCGGACAAGAACAAAGCCATTTTTTCCTCGGGATCGGCGGCCAGGATTCGACCGAACTGCAGACCTTTTCGGGCATCGACAGGCACTGCCAACACTCAAACGCCTTGCAATATGAATTCTAACGGTAAATTGTGCCAATCGAGAGCAAACAAAAAAGGCAGACCGCAGTCTGCCTTTCCTGCCGGACGGATAATCGACGCCTAAAGCATCGCCTTGATCATCTTGCCCATCACGGAAGGGTCACGAGTGATTTTGAAACCACACTCTTCCATGATCGCCAGTTTGGCGTCGGCGGTATCGGCACCGCCCGAGATCAGCGCGCCGGCATGCCCCATCCGTTTGCCGGCCGGAGCGGTGACGCCCGCGATGAAACCGACAATCGGCTTCTTCATGTTCGCCTTGCACCACATCGCGGCATCGGCTTCGTCGGGACCGCCGATTTCGCCGATCATGATCACTGCGTCGGTATCCGGGTCGTCATTGAACAGGCGCATGATGTCGATGTGCTTCAAGCCATTGATCGGGTCGCCGCCAGTGCCGACCGCTGACGACTGGCCGAGACCGATTTCGGTCAACTGGCCGACCGCTTCGTAGGTTAGCGTCCCCGAACGGGAAACGACGCCGATCCGTCCCTTACGGTGGATGTGGCCAGGCATGATGCCGATCTTCACTTCATCCGGGGTAATCAGACCAGGACAGTTTGGACCGAGGAGCAGGGTCTTCTTACCACCGGCGGCTTCCTTGCGGTGCATCTTGTTACGCACCATCAGCATGTCGCGAACCGGAATGCCTTCGGTGATGCAGACCACCAGATCGAGGTCGGCTTCGACCGCTTCCCAGATAGCGGCGGCGGCACCCGGTGGCGGCACGTAGATCACCGAAACGGTGGCGCCGGTTTCGGCCGCCGCTTCCTTGACCGAGGCGTAGATCGGAATATCGAAGATCTTCTCGCCGGCCTTTTTCGGATTCACGCCGGCGACGAAGCAATTCTTGCCATTAGCGTATTCCTGGCACTTTTCGGTATGAAACTGACCGGTCTTGCCGGTGATACCTTGCGTGATGATTTTGGTGTCTTTGTTGATCAGAATCGACATGGTGGCTCCTTAACTGACCGCGGCAACGATCTTGGTGGCGGCTTCGGCCATCGAATCGGCGGTGATGATCGGCAAGCCGGATTCGCTGAGGATTTTCTTGCCGATATCCTCGTTGGTTCCTTTCATGCGCACGACCAGCGGCACCGAGAGATGAGTGGTGCGGGCGGCAACCACGACGCCTGTGGCGATGGTGTCGCAGCGCATGATGCCGCCGAAAATATTGACCAGGATTCCCTTGACTTTCGGATTCCTGAGCATGATCTGGAAGGCTTCGGTGACTTTCTCGGTGGTCGCCCCACCGCCGACATCGAGGAAGTTGGCCGGTTCGGCGCCGAACAGCTTGATGGTATCCATCGTCGCCATGGCCAGACCGGCGCCATTCACCAAGCAGCCGATATTGCCGTCGAGCGAGATGTACGACAGGTCGAATTTTGAGGCTTCCACTTCATCGGGATCTTCTTCGTCGAGATCGCGAAAGGCCATGATCTCCGGCTGCCGATAAAGCGAATTGGAATCGAAGTTGAACTTGGCGTCCAGGGCTTTGATGTTGCCATTGCCTTCGAGGATCAGCGGGTTGATTTCCGCCAGCGAGGCATCGGTTTCCATATAGCAGCGATACAGCCCTTTGAAGGCGTTGACCGCCTGGTCGATCGATCCGTCGGGTACGCCGATGCCCTTGGCTAGGTAGGTCGCCTGCTCGTCGCTGAGACCATCGAGCGGATCGATGAATACCTTGAGAATTTTCTCGGGGGTTTTATGAGCCACTTCCTCGATGTCCATGCCGCCTTCCGAGGAAGCCATCATCGCCACTTTCTGCGTGGCGCGGTCGGTCAACACCGCGACATAGTATTCCTTGCGGATGTCGGCGCCTTCCTCGATCAACAGCCGGCGAACCTGCTGGCCGACCGGGCCCGTCTGGTGGGTCACCAACTGCATGCCGAGGATCTGACTGGCGTACTGGCGGACTTCATCGAGCGACTTGGCGACCTTCACCCCACCCCCTTTACCGCGACCACCCGCGTGAATCTGGGCTTTTACGACCCAGACCTTGCCGCCCAGGGATTCGGCTGCCTTGACCGCGTCATCGACGGATGGGCAGAACACCCCGCGCGGAACCACGACGCCGAATTTCTTCAGGAGTTCTTTTCCCTGATATTCGTGAATTTTCATGCGCTTTCCTTGCTTGAGTTAAGGTTGCGAAAGGTAATGCTTCATCCACGCCCGTGACCGGGCGGGACAGCTTGGCAGAGGTTAAGCTTCTCCCAAGCCAGATTGTCCCCTTGAAGGAAGAGGTTTCCAACCGGAGTCCGTTGTTGATGAACCACTGGCCGAAGGTCCTAACCTGGTTCCGAGCTACGGTACCAGCGCGGGTAATAACGCTTCACCGTCTCCGAATGCGAATCCAGCGCGTGGCAGCGATCGAGCTGATAAGGCTTGTCTTCCGCGTGATCGTCATCCAGCCACTCGCTGGCGAAGGTTTGCAACGCGGCGGTGGGCAGAATCATCGCCAGCTCGCTGAGATGCGAGCAGCCGAGTGTGCCCGGGAAGATCGATTTGACCGCGGTCCGGAATCCACGCATCAGATTCAGCCCGACCAATTGCGCATAAGCAGGCGTGATGCGTTCGCAATAGCCGGTATATGGCGAGGCGTCAGTGCAAACAGCGGCTTCGAGAATGTTCGTTTCGGCGTCGATCGTCACCCGCACCCACATGTCGTGCACCGCCTCGCCGGGCTTGCGCAGGCCGGATGACAAGGGATAATCATGATCCTTGCTGTCGATCAGGCGCGCTTCGATATCCCAGCGACCATCCGCACGTTTATAGCCGTCGATCTGAACGCTACGAACGTGCAGGCGGGTGCGTTGTGCGGTCGGTTGCGGCAGCGGCATCGGGGATCCTGGAGGAGGTCGCGACCTCGAATCGGCATCGCGAATGTCCGAAAATTTTACACCAAAATGCATTGCCGTTTTCGCCAAAATTCATAATTATGCTTGCCGGTCCGGGGATGGCGATCGTGCATCCAGGCGGGCATCGGCACCCTTGGCCGGCGCTTCGCCCCCCGGGTCACGAACCTCGCGTACTTTTCTGGTCCTGATCAACCCGCCACCGGATGAGCTGTGCCCGACAACTGTTTGGAGAACGATCTTGCATGCATGACGAATTGAGCGAAATCAGCGATTTCCTCGCTGATTGCCCTCCTTTCGATCACCTGGACGACGTAGCCCTGCGCCAGGTTGCCACCACACTGGTCATCCGGTATTTGCGCCGTGGCGCCGCTTTTCCGCCGCCTGGCCCGGTCTGTTTGTGGCTGCTGCGTCAGGGAGCGATCGAGTTGCGCACGGCCGACGGTCAGTTGGCGCGACGAATGGGCGAAGGAGAGGTTTACGACAGCGACTGCCTGCCCGATTCGCCGGAGAAACAGTGGGTCGGGCTCGCCGTCGAGGACACCCTGCTCTATTGCCTACCGTTACCGCAGCTCGAACAGTTGTGGGCGACGCATCCGGAAATGCGTCAGCGGGCGCTGCATGATCTCGGCGAGCGGCTGCGACACGGGCCCTGGGCCGCCACCGTCCCGCCGCCAGGCAAGGATCTCGCGTCCTTGCCGCTGTCGTCGTTGATCGCCCGACCACCGGTCTGTGCCCGCGCCGACGCCACCGTTCGCGAAGGCGCCCGCGTGATGACGGAGCAACGCGTGTCTGCGCTGTTGATCGTCGATCGGAATGACCGGCTGCGCGGAATCGTGACCGACCGCGATCTGCGCAGCCGTTGCCTGGCCACGGGACTGCCCGACCACACACCGCTGTCGGCGATCATGACCACCGAACCACTCTCCCTGCCACCTGACGCCACCGGCTTGGAGGCCTTGCTGGAAATGACCCGTCGCGGCATCCATCATTTGCCGGTCTCTCTCGACGGAAAGTTGTCGGGGCTGGTCAGCACCACCGATCTGTTGCGCGCCCAGGGGTTGAGCGCCACGCATCTGATCGACCGCCTGCGACGCGCCAATGACTGTGGCGAACTGGTGTCGCTGGCCGGCGAGTTGCCCGAACTGTGGCGGAATCTGGCGCGTCGCGGGGAATCGCCGACGGTGCTCGGGCATATCGTCGCCGGTGTCGCCGACGCGCTGACCAGTCGTCTTTTGACGCTGAGCGAAGCCCGCCTCGGTCCACCGCCCTCGGCTTACGCCTGGGTCGCGTTCGGCTCACAGGGGCGGCAGGAGCTGTCGCTGCATTCCGATCAGGACAATGCGCTGGTGTTCGATGACCGGATCGATCCGGCCGGCAGGGATTATTTCGCGCAGCTGGCCCGGTTGGTCTGCGACGGATTGGCGGCCTGCGGCTTTATCCCCTGTCCCGGCGAAATGATGGCCACCAACCCACGTTGGCGACAGAGCTTGTCGGCATGGCATGCTGAATTCAGCGATTGGTTCCAGTTCACCGATCCGCATAAAGCCCGCCTGGCGGCTAACCTGTTCGACCTGCGGCTGGTGCATGGCGAAGCGACGCTGGTCCAGCCGCTTCGCCGACAGATTGGCGATGAAGGGCCGAGACAGCAGAGTCTGCTGGTCTACCTGGTCGCCAACGGCTGCGGCAAGTCGCCGCCACTGGGATTTTTCCGCCAGTTCGTCGTCGATCGCGCCGGCGAACATGCCGGAGAGCTGGACATCAAGTGTCACGGCTTGATGCCGATTGTCGATCTGGCGCGAACCTGCGCCCTCGCCGCCGGCGTAGGTGAAATCAGCACCGTGGCGCGACTGCAGGCGGCGCGGGGGAGTCGTTTGTTAAGCCGGCATGGCGCCGAGGCGCTGCTGGCGGCCTTCGAATTCCTCCAGCAGTTGCGCAGTAGACATCATCTCGACTGTCTGAATGCCGGGCTGCCGACCGACAATTTCATCGCTCCCGAGAAGCTGACCGTCCACGACCGCAAGCATCTGCGTGACGTCTTTCTGGCCATTGCCACCCAGCAGCAGGGCTTGTTGCAGGCTTTTCCGCAGAGCCGGATCCGCTGATGGAAGCGGTCGTGCCGGATTTGCCGGCCTTCTTCGGCCTGGCCTTGCGCCGTCGCTGGCAAGCGCGCCGCCTGCGCCACCGCCCGACGGCGCGACCGTTGTTCGCTTATCTCAACAGCCCCTTGCCGGCGCGCCAGCTGGATTGGCGGGCGATCGATTATCTGGCGCTAGATCTGGAAACCTCCGGCAGCGACCCGCGCCGCGACGACATTCTCAGCTTTGGCTGGGTCGGCCTGACCGGTGCCGAAATTCACTTGGCCACGGCGCGCCACCGGCTGGTGCGGCCTCGTCAAGCGCTTGATGGCGCCAATGTCGGCATTCATCGCATTACCGACGATCACGCGGCCGCTGGCGACCCTTTGCGCACCGTGCTGGGCGATTTTCTCGCCGACCTGCACGGTCGGGTGCTGATTGCCCATTACTCGCCGACCGAGGTCGGCTTTTTGGACGCCGCTTGCCGCGCCTGTTACGGCGGCGCTTTCCTGGCGCCGGTGATCGACACCCTGCAACTGGCACGCCAGGACCCCGTCGCTCGCGCCGGCGGCAGTCTGCGATTGTCGGCGCTGCGGCGACGTCATAACTTGCCGCGCTATCCGATGCACCATGCCTTGTCGGACGCAATCGCCGCTGCGGAATTGTTTCTCGCCCAGAGCGAAACTCTTGCGCTGCGCAAACCGTTGACCTTGTCGGCTTTGTTGCTGCGCTGAGATGATCGGCCGACGACGGTGTCGCCGGCAGGCGGCTCACTCCCGGCGATCTCGGCTTGTACGACCAACGCGGCGCGGCAGCGCCTGGCAGGATCGTCGCCACTCTGCGCCGCCATTCACCGCTCGCCAAACGCCGGGCCGATGCCTCCGGGAGCGATCTGGCCAAGCGCTTGCGCTGTCCTCTCGAGGTATACGACGCCATACGCGCGGCATTTCTGAGCGGAGAGCCGGTCGTAATGCGTATTTCCCACCGGAATGGCAAAATTTCACCCCATTATTCGAAACACCTCAGAAAGTTCGGCGAAAACGAAATGGGCGGTGTTATAATTCGCGCCCCTTTTGGCGTCCCCCGCCAATGGGCACGAGCATCGCGAACCTGGCTGTACTCTCAAGCCTCCCTGCCTCCTGGTGTCGATTCATTCAGCGCCTTCCTGGCATCCAGCTTTTGTGTCGATGGCTGCTGAATTCTGTCCATTGGACAGCATCTGTCTCTCGGCTTTTTCCTCGGTTGGCGTTGCATTTGATTTTTGATCGCCCGACGCACTGACAGTGCGCGGCGATTCCATCCGAAAGAAATAGATGACCTTTGCAGAAATCGGCCTTCATCCGGCCATCCTCCAAGCCCTTGCCGACGCCGGTTACGTCCAGCCGACGGAAGTTCAACGCCAAGCCGTTCCCGCCGCGCTCGCCGGCCGCGACTTGCTGGTTTGTTCGCAGACCGGCTCCGGCAAAACCGCCGCTTTCATGTTGCCCGCGTTACACCGCTTTGCCGACCAGGAGCGCCCTCTGCTCCCACGCGCCACCACCAGCAACGATCGCCGACCGCTGGCCTCGCGCGGCCGGCAGCGTTTCGAGCCTGCCCGACCCAAAATGCTGGTGCTGACTCCAACCCGCGAACTGGCGCTGCAGGTGACCGCCGCCAGCGAAAAATACGGCCGGCACCTGCATCGTCTCCGCGCCGTGGCCATTCTGGGCGGCATGCCCTACCCGAAGCAGATGGAATTGTTGAGCCGTAATCCGGAAATCCTGGTGGCCACACCCGGCCGGTTGATCGACCACATGTCCGCCGGCAAGATCGACTTTTCACAATTGCAGATACTGGTACTGGACGAAGCCGATCGTATGCTCGACATGGGGTTCATCGAGGACATCGAACGAATCGTCGCTGCGACGCCGGACACGAGGCAAACCCTGCTCTTTTCGGCGACTCTCGAAGGCACGGTCGGCGAGTTGGCCCAACGGATGACCCGCTCCGCCCTGTCGATCCGGGTCAATTCCGTCACGACGCGTCACGAGTGCATCGAGCAACGCATGCATTTCGTCGATGACCTAGCACACAAGAACCGCTTGCTCGACCATCTGTTACGCGATGCCTCGATCGGTCAGGCGTTGGTGTTTACCGCCACCAAACGCGACGCCGATACGGTCAGTGATCGGCTCAACGTTGCCGGCTTGAATGCCGCCGCCCTGCACGGCGACATGCCGCAAGGCGCGCGCAATCGCACTCTGACCGCGCTGCGCCGCGGACAGGTGCGCATCCTGGTGGCCACGGATGTCGCCGCCCGAGGGATCGACGTTCCGGCGATCACCCACGTTTTCAATTACGACCTGCCGAAATTCGCCGAAGACTATGTGCATCGCATCGGTCGTACCGGCCGCGCCGGTCGCAGTGGTTTGGCGATTTCGCTGGTGCACCACACCGAGCACTTCAACGTCCGCAAAATCGAACGATTCACCAAACAGTCGATTCCGGTCGAAGTAGTCGCCGGTCATGAACCCACGCGCCGTGCGCCGCCGACGAATCCGCGTCCGGCTAACAAACCGGTGTGGAAAAATGGCGACAAGCGCACGCACGGCAATCCCCCGGCGGCCCGTGGGAATAGCGCTCATCCTGACAAGCCGACGGCGCTTCGCCATGGCGGCGCGGGCGATAAGCGAACCAATTATCGTGATTCCGCGCACAACACTCACGAGCGCAGCAGCACCGCACGGCGCGAATACCGCGACCGCTGAAGCTTGCAATCGATAAGCGGAGCGCAACGCCGAGCCGCTTATCACCCCACTCGGGTCGCCAGCCCGCCAGCGCACGGTCCGCCACCGGCGATATTCGACGGCTTGGATGATCAGGCGGGCACCCGTTTGCGGTGCCAATAACTTTCCTGACTCTCCTCCGTGGAAGGGTTTCTCTGAAAATCCTGGCCGCTTCCGGCGTGATTGTCTGAAGTACGCTACCATGGCCAGGCTTATCGGCTTCGATGATCGGCGGTGATCGGTGACAGGCCGATGGCGACTCTTCTCCTCGCCAACGAATCAACGATGATGCGAATTTCTCACCCTCCACGGCAACTGGCGCGCACCACCCTCGGCGTGCTTTTCATCTGCGCATTGCTGGGGGGATCGGGGTGGATTTTGAGTCCCTTCCTGCCCGCGTTGCTATGGGCGACGATGATCGTCGTCACCACCTGGCCCTTGATGTTGCACTTGCAACAGCGCTTCGGCAATCGCCGTTCAGTTGCGACGGCGCTCATGACCTTGCTCATTTTCCTGTTGCTGGCGCTTCCCTTGTCGATGGCCATCACCACCACGATCCAGAATAGCGATCGAATTATCGAATGGGGAAAATCGTTGTCCCATGTCACCTTGCCGCCGCTCCCCGGCTGGATTGGCGAACTCCCCCAAATAGGCAGACTGGCAACGCAGTTCTGGGAACGTGTCGCCAACACCGGGACGGCCGAACTGGCGACCAAGGCGGCCCCTTATGCGGGCAGGCTGACCGGATGGTTCGTCGATGAGGTCGGTAATTTCGGAATGCTACTTCTGCAATTTCTGCTCACCGTTGCTTTGTCGGCGGTCTTCTTCCTCTCCGGTGAGCGCTACGCCAGAGGTTTGCGGAGTTTCGGCTATCGCCTGGGCGGCGAGCAGGGCGACCAGGCCATCGTCTTGGCCGGCAAGGCCATTCGCGCCGTGGCATTGGGAGTCGGGATCACCGCCTTGGTGCAGGCCTTGCTCGGCGGCATCGGCTTGGCCATTGCCGGAGTACCGTTGGCCGCGCTACTGACGATGGTGATGTTTCTGCTCTGCATCGCCCAGATCGGTCCGACGCCGGTTCTCTTGCTGGCGATTCTCTGGTTGTATTGGAACGACAATACCGGCTGGGCCATCTTTCTTCTCGTCTGGAGCTTGATCGTCATCTCCCTGGATAATTTTTTGCGTCCCGTCCTGATCAAACAGGGCGCCGACCTGCCGATGCTGCTGATCATTGCCGGCGTCATCGGCGGGCTGTTCGCTTTTGGCCTGGTCGGCATCTTCGTCGGTCCCGTCGTCCTGGCAGTAAGCTTTACCCTGTTGCAAGCTTGGCTGAACGAAGTGCCCGCAGTCGCTCTTGACGAAACCGATGCGCTGGACACGGCATCATCGCTTGCGACCGACGACAGTGAGTCCACATACTAAGCGCCTTGCTTGTCGGATTTGACCGAGCTGGCGGCAAGACCGGGAGCACGCTGCGCGTCTCCCAGGTCTTTCGCGTCACCCCATCCAGTCCGACCTGCTGTTAGAATCTTCGCTGGTTATTAGCGATCACGTATTCGTCATGTTCTCAGGAATCGTTGCTGCCGTAGGTCATATCATCCACATCGAGCCACGTCAGGACGGGGCCGGAACCACTCGTTTGACCGTCGATACCGGTGGACTCGAACTCGATGACGTCGTAATCGGCGATTCGATCGCCTGTCATGGCGTCTGTTTGACCGTGATCGACAGGAATGCAACACAATTTTCGGTCGATGTCTCACCTGAAACATTGCGGTGCACCGTCGGCTTGACAAGTTTAGGACCGATAAACCTCGAAAAAGCTTTGCGACTGGCTGACCGGCTTGGCGGCCACCTCGTTTCCGGCCATGTCGACGGCGTCGGAGAGGTGTTGAAACTTGATGCTCTCGGTGACAACCGCCTTCTGACCATCCGTGCGCCGGATCACCTGGCCCGATATATCGCCCGAAAAGGTTCGATCACCGTTGACGGCGTCAGCCTGACCACCAACTCCATTCAGGAAAATGAGTTCAGCATCAATCTCATTCCCCACACCCTGCAATCGACGACCCTCGGCCGGTTGCAACCCGGTCAAGGCGTCAATCTCGAAATCGATCTCATCGCTCGCTATTGCGAGAGGCTTTTAAGTTATGGAAACGCGATAAAGCAACCAATTGATTGATGATCAAACGGTTTTTTCAATGAATATTGGCCAGCGCCTGGCATCGCCTCATCCCGCCAGCGCACCAACTCGCTCGGATACACCTCCTGTTCCCGGCAGCAAGCGTTGTACTGCGTCTCGCCCAGCGCCGCCGTCGCCATCACCGCCTCCAGCCGCGCCGCGGCTGCCCGTCAACGTTCCAGGGTTCCTACGGAAACCCGACCGTTTCAGATCCCACCGGGTGACAACTCATCGACACAGAAGGATTGACCGTATGAATCCTGCTCTGATAGCCTAGCGAACGATATGCACTGCTTGGCATTGTGGCGAGATACGGCTACTATATTCTTGCCTCAGATGGCTTTGTTCCCTTACGTTTGTTTTAAATGGCGTATGGTCGAACAAGACTTGGTAAGAGCGCGGCGCTGAAGGCGACCATTACCACCGAATTGCGCAACCAAGGTCGAAAATTTTTTCGTTTTCATCGTACCCTTGGTCATTCGCGTCCTTGGCAAAATCGGGAAACACTATGAATATTCTCAACAACTGGAAAATAGTGGAATTGAAAACCAGTGAAGGCGAAATCCTGGTATGCATCGAAGGCCGGGTTTATGGCAGTAATCCCCGTTTTCCCTCTTCATCGCATGTGCGAACGTCTCCGATCAACGGTTACAGTCTTGACGCCAATTCGATGATAGTCACCACGCGTCGTGGTTCGGAGTACCTGCTGGGAAAACCTGATCCGCGTCAGGCCTTTGCCCAACAACGTCTGATGCGACGCTTGGCGCTCCTGGCAAAGTCACCGCAATCGACTTTCAATGAGTTGGAAAGCCTAGTGACCGGTCAACCAGCTAGCGAGACTCAAGAAGAAGAGTCAGAGTCGGTCAAATCCAGTTGAACCTACCACAGAAATCCCTCCGGTTTTTCGTTATCCCAAGGCTGGCATTAATGCGGCCTGATTCTGCCTGCTGATTCATTTTTTATGAGCTGAACAGGAGGCCGCTCGCCCGAAGTCGACTGTTGTCGTTGGCGATAGCGGAACACCCCGATGTCGGCAAAGCTGAAGGCTTTCATGATCGTATGACCTATGTCATGCACCATGCGCCTGCTCATGCTCGAAACTGTTGAACCGTCTCTCGATGAGCGCGTTATTTCAGCAGTTGCCCCGGCGGCCCATCGAACAGACCCTGCCAAACACCTTGAGCTTGTTCTAAAACGCGAGGCTGACGTGCTGGCAGCTGCGATCGGAGTGTGAGGTATCAGAACAGGCGCAGATCGGCGGCGGAACCACGCCAGGGTCAGGCGGATCTTCCTCTAGCCAGTAGGCGCCACTACGCTTTAAGGAGGGGTTTTTGTTAAAGAAAAAGGCGGAGCTGCAAAAGCGGTGCCTGCCTACACGGGGTGCTTGTCGGCTTTGGCCTTGAGCGGGAAGGACAGGCCGATG
>JAEUOJ010000147.1 GCA_016789495.1 Accumulibacter sp.
ATATCTCTCAAACAGCTGGAGTCTCAACAGGTGTATACCTTGAAACCTTCTGCGCATCGTACTGATCTTCAGTGACTCGCTGAGCATGAACCCCCCCGTCAACCCGAGAAACGCACCGCCAACGCTCATCTTTGCACCTGGAAACAGCCCATCCGAGCGCAGGCTACTTGACTAGGTTCTCGCGCAGAGCAGACTGCGCCGTTCACAAGAACTGAATCACAGTAGGTCCGGTGGGTCAAGCGCTTCGTGCGGTTTCATGGGAAACACCACCCGCGCGAGATGGGCGCGCCGGAGGGCGAGGCCTTTCCGAGCCATCTGGCGGTCGAAGGGCCGGTGGCGTCGGCCACGCAGAATCAGGTGCTGTCGGCGCCACTCTTTCTTTACCGTCAGGTGTTCGGCATCGACTTGCTTTAGTTTGACGAGATGGGGCGTGCCAAACACCTACAACGCTTGCCGATCGTCTTCTCTCGCAGCGGTTCCACACGTGTCGCGGCGGAGGGACGGGGGCTACGGCCTGCTCGCGGCTCTGGCGTACGGCAGTGGAGTGCGCCAGGATGTGATTCGCCTGTGGGTGTAAAGGATTTCGGCTCAGGGCGAAAGCTTATCTGCGTCGGGCACCAAGAGTCGAGTGACGATGCGGCCGCAGGGAGCAAGCGCTGAGCCACGCGAGTACCGGCAGCGGCTGAAACTGGTTCCGAGGTTGATCTGCGAATCGGCAAGTCGAGCGTCCATCTGCCGGAAGTAGAAGCGAAAGAAGCCGATGGCAAGCACATCCTGGAACTGGCGGTATGTTTTCGTTTCGCGAAGTTACTCGCTCCATCCGCGCAGCGGCGTGGAGAGGCGTCATCTCCTGGAGGAAATGGAGCTATCGCGCAATGAAGAACGCGTTCATCGCCTCCGGCATCGACAAGCCAGCGACCCCGTGCAGGCGGTGGTTTTCTTTCGCCACCGATCCGCACAATAGCGGCCGCGCCATGCGCATGGCGCTGGATCTGCGGAGCTAAGCCGACGTCAGCACGACGATGATCGACCCGCCGGTGCTGAAGCGGGGTGGGCGCGGCGTTCGCCGCTGGCTCGCCGGCCTGTCGCAGGAAGGCTCCGGCCCTCGGCACCGGCCCGTTCCGTCTTGTTAGGAAGCTACCCGGGAGCCCGCAGGCTCGGCTCGTGTCAGCCGGGGTCTCTTCCCGTCAACGGACCGCGTACGCGAAGCCTGCCCCACTTCGTTCAGACCTGGAGGTTCCTACATCCTTTCCCAGCCCGATCTGGACACACTCTGCAGGCGTCCGAAAGCGGGCGTTTCGAATATGGGGTCGCCTGCAGTGGTTCTTGGCAACCAGAAATCAAAACGCGATAGATGGTGAGCGGCCGACGCGACAACTTCAGTGGCGTCCGGCCGCCTGGCCGCCGGACGATTCAGTGAGCCGCGTCGCCCGGTGTGCGGAGCGGTGCGGCGAGCGGGCGAGTCACCGACAGCGCGCCGCGGACCTGGCCGACGCTGTAGCCGGTGGCGCGGTCTTTCGGATAGTCCCTGCGCAGCGCGGCGGTCAAGTCGTCGGAGAAGGTCTCCAGGGCACCGTGGCAACTGAGACACACCTCGCCGACCGGCAGGGCTTTCATGTAGCGGTAAACCCGCCGGCCGTCGGCGGTGTCGACGATCTGGCCGACTTCCAGCGTTTCCGGTTTGACGCCGTTGGCCGCCTGACGGTCGAACTCGGCCAGTTGCCGTGCTTCCCAGACATCCGGGGTGCCGGTTTCGGGATGGCGTGTACGCAGGCTGACGCGGCGGATCTGCCAGCCGGTGCGCTGGCGCAGCTCCTGCAGAAGTTGCGGGGCTTTTTCCTTGCATACCGGGATGGCGTCTACGGTGCCTTTTTCCTTGACCGCCTCCTGCATCGCCTGGACGACTTTCGGCAGCAGCGGCACGGCGGTTTTTCGGGTTTCCTCGCGCAAGGCGGGGTCGTCGGCCGCTCCGGTGTCGGCCAGGGCGCCTTTTGCGGCGCCACTCAGTACGCCGGTCAGCGTCAGGGCGGCGAGCAGCAGGTGGGAAAGGTGCGGCGATCGCGCCATGGGTTACTCCGTCGGTCGGTTCGTTGATAAATAATCGAAGTCTAATATATCGGGCCAGCCGGCGGCAACCGGCCGACGGGCGGTGGCGCCGGCAATCGTCGTTGCCGTTGGTGATAAGGTGTCGTTTTCCGTCCGCGGCGCGGCTTGCCGTCGTTGAAGGTTGAGAAAGGGAGTCCGTTTGAGAATGCGCGTTGCCCATTTTTTCCGTCGCCGAGCCGCGTCATCCGCCCAGTCATCCGGCCGTGGCTGGCCGGCGGTCGGCAGAATGCTGTGGGCCTCGCCGTGCTCGGCGATCGGCGCGCTGTTCGGCGGGCTGATGCTGCTCGGCGGCGGTTCGCTGCGCCGGCTGGAGGGAACGCTGGAATTTGCCTTGTCGCCACGGCTGGCGGCGAGCGCCTTCGGGCGCTGGCTGCCGTTCGCGGCGATCACATTCGGGCAGGTGATTCTCGGTGTCAGCCACGACGAACTGGCCCGCGTGCGGGCGCACGAACGGGTGCATGTCCAGCAGTACGAGCGGCTGGGCGTGTTGTTTCTGATCGCCTATCCGCTGGCCAGTGTGCTGGCCTGGCGGCGCGGCCTGTGCCCGTATCGCGGCAACTGCTTTGAAGTCGAGGCCTACGCGGTGGATGATGGCGGGGATGAGGAAGGGAGTAGTGACAGGGATGAAGTGGTGGATGACGCCGATAGGTGGTGAACGAACTATGTTTGGCTACCGGCCGGCGCGCTGGTGACGCCTGGGCCGGGATTTCAATGCAACGTCGGTGACGACGGCATGTCGTCGGCGAACAGTTCGGCGACGGCCAAGGCGTCGAAACGGTATTCGCGGTTGCAGATGTCGTCGCGGATGAGAATTTCGCCGCGCTCTTGCAACGCGGCATAGACCTCGTCGCGGCCGAGGGTGCGCAACATGGCGCGGACCTTGGCCCAGTCTTCCGGGCAGTGGTAGTCAACCGGGCGTTCCGGGAACAGCCGCACCGTCTCCTGGTGGAAAAGACGCGGCAGCAGTTCGGTGGCCGGCAGATCGAGCAGTTCGGCCGGGGTGAGGGTCGCGGCCAGGGCTTCGACGCGGCGCCAACCATCCGCGTCGCGGCGGTCGGCGTCAGGCATTTTCTGCAGCAGCAGCCCGGCAACGGCGGTCGGCGAGGCGGTGAGCAGAAAGCGAGCCGGCTGCTGTTCGGACTGGCGCAGGTAGTGTTGAAAAATTTCGGCGATGCTGCCGCCCTCGAGCGGCACGATGCTCTGGTAGGGCGTGCGCATTGCCGCCAGATCCAGCGAGATCAGCAGTTGGCCGTCACCGAGCAATTCGTCGGGGGTGGCGGTCGGTGGCAGCGGTTGGCAGCGGGCCATGCCGCGCAGTTGCAGACGCTCGTTGCAGTCGATGACCAGCAGGCTGAGCGGGCCATTGCCGCGCAGTTGCAGCGTCAGCCGACCGGGTTGTTTGAGCTTGTCGCCGAGCAGCAGCGCGGTGGCGGTCATTTCGCCGAGCAGTTGGGCGACCGCCGGCGGGTAGTCGCGGCCGGCGAGCATCTGCCGCCAGGCTGGTCCGATACGCACCAGCGTACCGGTGATGTCGAGATCGTCGAGCAGGAAGCGGCTGGCGGTGTCGTGGTCCATGCCGGTCATCGCTCAGCAGCCGGCGGCGGGGTCGACGGCGAAGACCTCGGCGTAGCGCGCCGGTTCGAAACCGAGCAGCAACTGGTCGCCGGTCTCGAGCAGCGGACGCTTGATCAGCGTCGGCTGGCGGGCCATCAGCCGCAGCGCCTTGTTCTGGTCGACCGCGACGCGCTCGTCCTCGTCCAGCCGGCGCCAGGTGGTGCCGCGGGTATTGAGCAGAGCCGACCAGCCAACGCGGCGGTGCCAATCGGCGAGTTGCTCGTCGGTAGGCGGCTGACGCCGGTAATCGACAAAGTCGTAGGCGATGCCGTGCGCGGTCAGCCAGGCAAACGCACGCTTCATGGTCTGGCAGTTACTGATCCCGTAGATCCGGCAACGGGACGGCGGCGTGTCGGTCATGGTGCGGTCTTGTCGTTGTCAGCTTCAGGAGACCGCCAGCATCCGGTCCAGCGCCAGTTTGGCCAGTTCGCGCTCATGCTCGGGAACGCTGATCTGGTTGACGACGTGGCCGTCGGCCAGATTTTCCAGCGTCCACGCCAGGTGCTGCGGGTCGATGCGCTGCATCGTCGAACACATGCACACCGTCGGCGCCATGAACTGGACGATTTTCCCTTGCGGACGGACTTCTTCGGCCAGCCGGTTGACCAGATTGAGTTCGGTGCCGACCAGCCAGCGGGTGTTTGGCGCCGCGTCCTTGATCGTGCGCACGATATGCTCGGTCGAACCGACAAAATCGGCCTGCTTGCAGACCTCGAAGCTGCATTCGGGGTGGGCGATGACCAGTCCGTCCGGATACTGGTTGCGGAAGCGGATGATATGCGCCGGCTGGAACATCTGATGCACCGAGCAGTGGCCTTTCCACAGCAGCAGCTTGGCGCGGCGGATCTGCTCCTCGGTCAGGCCGCCCATTTCCAGGTCGGGGTCCCAGACCATCATGTCGTCGAGCGGGATGCCCATCTGCCAACCGGTCCACCGCCCGAGATGCTGGTCGGGGAAGAAGAGGATTTTTTCGCGGCGCTCGAAAGCCCATTTGGCGATCGTGCCGGCGTTCGACGAGGTGCAGACGATGCCGCCGTGCGCGCCGCAGAAGGCTTTGAGGTCGGCGGCCGAGTTGATGTAAGTCACCGGCGACACTTGTTGCTCGACGTCGAGCACTTCACCCAGTTCACGCCAGCAGCGTTCGACCTTGGCCAGATTGGCCATGTCGGCCATCGAGCAACCGGCGGCCAGGTCGGGCAGGATGGCGATTTGCTCGGGTTTGGACATGATGTCGGCCACTTCGGCCATGAAATGCACACCACAGAAAACGATGTAGCGGGAGTCGGTCTGCGACGCCAGACGCGACAGCTTCAGCGAATCGCCGGTCAAATCGGCGTATTGATAGACATCGGCGCGCTGATAGTGGTGGCAGAGCAGCACCGCCTCCTTGCCGAGCCGCTCGCGGGCGGCTCGGATGCGCCGATGGCAGTCGGCGTCCGGCATCTGGTTGAATTTGTCGAAATGGATGGTGGCGGTTTGCATGGTTGCCTCGTCATCGGGCCAGGGTGGAGAAAGACCGGGCGGTCGGCGAAAGGTTCAGTCGGCGGTGTCGGCACGGTCAGCTATGCCATGGCAGGTCGGCATGCCGCCAGCCGCCGATCTTGCCACGCTGTCCGGCGGCATCCTTGTCGCCTTCGAACCCTTCCAGGACGTTGTAGCATTCGTAGCGCGCCTCGCTGCTGAGCAGCGTCGCCGCGTGATGCGAACGCACGCCGCTGCGACAGATCAGCAGCACCAGCGATTCGCGATCGACCTGTTTTTTGAGTTGGACCACGAAATGGGGATTGGGCCGGTTGCCCGGATAGCTGTGCCATTCGATTTCGATCGCCCCGGGGATGCGACCGACCCAGTCCCACTCGGCCTGCGTCCGGATGTCCACCAGCTTGGCGCCCGGCGCCAGTTGCCATACTTTGTACGCTTCCTTCGGAGTCAGCGCGCCGGCATAGGGTAGCTTCAATTCCTGCGCGCGCGCGCGGGCCAGTTGCAGCAGGTCGGTCAGTATTCCCATGGCACGCTCGATCCGGTAAGTGAGAAGTAGGTCGGCACACAGTATAAAACAGTTGCCCTGGCCGGTTGGCGGCCGCTGACCACGCACCTGAACGGTGCATCGAAAACCGCCACGCACCGTTCAGGTGCGACTAAAAAACCGGTCAATGGTCACGACTCCGCCCAACCCTTGTGGCACAATGAAAATCCAGCAGGATCAGCATTGGCATATTTTCTGCTTTCATTATCGCACCCCCATTTCTCTATCGCCGCCCGCCGGCATCCGCTCAGGAGACTTTGTAATGGCAAGCCCGAAAGATGTAGTCAAAATGGTCAAGGAAAACGAAGCGAAGTTCGTCGACTTCCGCTTCACCGACACCCGCGGCAAAGAGCAACACGTCACGGTGCCGGTCAGTGCCTTCAGTGAAGACAAATTCGAAAATGGCCACGCCTTCGACGGCTCGTCGATCGCCGGATGGAAGGGAATCCAGGCCTCCGACATGCAATTGATGCCCGATCCGAGCACCGCCTACATCGATCCTTTCTTCGACGAGACCACCGTCGTGCTGACCTGCGATGTGGTCGACCCGGCCGACGGACGGGGTTACGACCGTGACCCGCGTTCGATCGCCAAGCGCGCCGAGGCCTATCTCAAGTCCAGCGGCATCGGTGACACCGCCTACTTCGGTCCCGAACCGGAATTCTTCATCTTCGATTCGGTGGCTTGGAACGTCGACATGTCCGGCTGCAGCCTGAAGATTTATTCGCAGGAAGCCGCCTGGACCAACGGCGAAAAGTCCGATGGTGAGGGCGGCTCCGGGCACCGTCCGGGCGTCAAGGGCGGCTATTTCCCGGTGCCGCCGGTCGACAGCCTGCACGACATCCGTTCGGCGATGGTGCTGACCCTCGAATCAATCGGCGTGCCGGTCGAAGTGCATCACCATGAAGTCGCCACCGCCGGCCAGTGCGAAATCGGTACCGTCTTCAACACCCTGGTCAAGCGGGCCGACTGGACGCAGATCCTCAAGTATGTGGTGCACAACGTCGCCAATCAGTACGGCAAGACCGTCACCTTCATGCCCAAGCCGATCGTCGGTGACAACGGTTCCGGCATGCACGTGCACCAGTCGATCTGGAAAGATGGCAAAAACCTCTTCGCCGGCAATGGCTACGCTGGGCTGTCGGAACTGGCGCTGTACTACATCGGCGGAATCATCAAGCACGCCAAGGCGCTGAACGCGATCACCAATCCAGGAACCAATTCCTACAAGCGTCTGGTGCCGCACTATGAAGCGCCAGTCAAGCTGGCGTATTCGGCGAAAAACCGTTCGGCGTCGATCCGCGTGCCGCACGTCGCTTCGGATAAGGCCCGTCGCATCGAAACGCGCTTCCCCGATCCGATCGCCAACCCCTATCTGTGCTTCTCGGCGCTGCTGATGGCCGGGCTCGACGGCATCGTCAACAAAATCCATCCCGGCGACCCGGCCGACAAGAACCTCTATGACCTGCCGCCGGAAGAGGATGCCAAAATCCCGACCGTTTGCGCCAGTCTCGAGGAAGCGCTGGCCTCGCTCGACAAGGATCGCGAGTTCCTGACCCGCGGCGGCGTCTTCTCCGACGACTGGATCAACGCCTACCTCGAGCTGAAGATGGACGAAGTCAACAAGGTGCGCATGACCACCCATCCGGTCGAATTCGATCTGTACTACAGTTGCTGAGTCGTCCGTGGGCGAAAGCCCTATCGAAAAAGCCCGCGTTCTGCGGGCTTTTTCATTTGCCTTACCGTCACTTCGACGGACGAACAGCTGGCTGAATCAGGGTGACAGCCCGCCCCTGGCTGATGGGATACGCAATTGCGATGAAGCGGCTGGCGATAACCGCTGATTAACGCCTCCTTCCGACAGACGCGGGGGCGCGAAGCCATCCGCGACCGTGCCAAACGGGTCTGGTGATGAGTGGGGCATGGGTTTCGATCGATCCGAGGTGACTTTTCCTTTTTCCCGCCCGTTTCCGGGCCTTCTTCGTTCATCAGGACGCCACTTGGCCGTTGAGCGTAAGCGTCCAGCGCACCCACCTCTGGGCGCGCACGATCACGCTGGTTTTTTCAGAGGCAGGAGCTCGTCGATACGGCTGTTCGGCCAGGTGGGCAGTTTCTCCAGGGTGTCGGTCAGCCAGGCCATCGGCTCGATGCCGTTCAGGCGCGCGGTTTCGAGCAGCGATTGAATCGCTGCGGCGCGCTGGCCGGCCGCCTCGGAACCGGCGAACAGCCCGTTCTTTTTTCCGATGGCGATGGGACGAATGGCATTCTCGACCGGGTTGTTGTCGATCGGGTAGAAACCGTTCGTGGCGTAACGAGCGAGGGCCGGCCAACGGCGCAGGCTGTAATCGATCGCCCTGGCCAGAGCGCTGCCGTCGGCCACCGATCTGCGGGTGTTCTGGAGCCACAGGTGCAGGGCTTCGAGCAGCGGCTGACTGGTTTCCTTTCGTCGTCGGGCCCGCTCCTCTACCGTCTTCCCCTTCGCCGCGTCCTCGATGGCATACAACTCGCCGATGCGGCGCAAGGCCTCGGCCGCGACGGGGCTCCCATTGGCTTGGTGGAGATCGAAGAACTTCCGCCGGGCATGGGCCATACAGGCGAGTTCGATCACCTCGCCCCGAAATAGCACCTGATAGCCCGCGAAGTCATCGACCATCAGAGCGCCTTGCCAGTCCGCGAGGAACGCCACCGCATACTTCCCGCCCCGGCCGGGCTGGTAGTCGAAGACGACGATGGGCGGGTCGCTTCCCAGGACATTGTTGCGATAAGCCCAGAGATACGCCCGCTTGGTCTTCCCCTGGCCCGGATCGAGTTGCTGCACCGGGGTTTCATCGGCATGCAGCACCCCATCCTGGCGTAGCCGCTCGGCGAGGCGCCGCCAGAGCGGTTCGAGAGCGACACCGATGCGACCGACCCAATCGGCCAGTGTGGAGCGCGACAGGGTTACTCCCGAGCGGGCGGCCTGCCGTTCCAGGCGATAGAGCGGCAGGTGATCGGCGTACTTGCTGACCATCACCCAGGCCAACAAGGCCGGCGCCGCCAGACCGCCATCGATGACCGAAGCCACCGCCGGTGCGGCGGTAATGGTTTCGCAGGGGCGGCAGGCGTATTTCGGGTAGAGGTGGCGTTCGACGAAGAACTCGGCGGGGACGAGGTTGAGTTTCTCGGTCACGTCTTCGCCGATCAGCTCCAGTACCTGACCACACTGACCACAGGTACAGCTCTCGGGTTCGTGCCGGTGCTCGACGCGTGGCAGATGTTCGGGCAAGGGTTGGCGGCCGGCGCGCTCGCGTTTGGGCTTCTCGGGTTGAGGCAGATGCGGCCCCATTTCGGCCGCCTGGCGCTGTTCGGCGAGGCGGGCTTCGCAGGCGGCCAGGTCGGCCGCCAGGGTTTCGTCGAAGAGGTCGCGTTCGGCGGCGGCCAGGGACTCGCTCTTGACGCCGAATTTCATCCGCCGCAAATAGGCCAGTTCGAGGATCAGCTTCTCGATCTTGGCATCGCGCCAGTGAATCTCCGTGGCGCGGGTCTGGACCTGTTCGAGCAGCCCACCGACCCGATTCTCGGCCCACGACAGCCGTTCCGGAGAGGGCGAGAAGGGGGCAAGTTCGCTGGCTAAATCCATGGCACATTATACCAGGAAGATGCTCCTCAAAACGTGGAAGTAACGGATTTTGCATGCTTTTCTACAAAGGAAGCGCAGCCCTAAACCTGCCAGTCGGCGGGTGCCGGAGCGTCGCGGCGTTGCCAGTCGACGCCGGCGATCAGCCAACGCCATTGCGCCGGTGTCAGGGCAAAGACCGAGTCGTTGGCGCTCGGCCAGGTAAAGTGGCCGCGGTGTAGCCGGCGCTGCGACAGCCAGACGCCGGTACCGTCCCAGACCAGCAGTTTGAGCCGGCTGCGTCGCCGGTTGGTAAAGGCGTAGGCGGTGCCGTCACAGGGGGAACGCCCGAGACTGGCCTGGAGGCGGGCGGACAGGCCATCCAGGCCCAGGCGCATGTCCACCGCTTCGACGGCCAGCCAGAGGCGCTCCGGCGCCGCCCCGAGGGGCGGGCTCATGCGCGCTCTCCGCACAGGGCGCTCAGCCACCCGGCTGGCGGCAGGGTGGAAAATTCAAGTCGCCAGCCCTGCGGGCTGTGGAGCGACAAGCTCGGCGCAGAGGCCGCTGCACCGGAAACCCTGGCTGCGGGAATCAGGGTCAGGGGACCTGCCGCGACCGCCGATCCCGATTCCTTCGTCAGGCGTAGGTGCCAGTAGCTCAGCGAAGGACTCTTCAGCCCGTGTTCGTCACAGTACGCCTTCTGCGTCACGCCGCTCGCCCGCCAGGCTTCCACATGCCCGCGCCAGTGCGCTTCCAGTTCCCCACCCTTGTCCATCTCGGCCTCCCGTCGAAAACCCGAAGAGTGAACAAGATCGCCAGTGTTTTACAGATGGGGGGGCTGGACGCTTACCGTTGAGCGCCAATAGCCGCCGCTTGACGATCATCAGGTTGGCTAGGCCGAATAGGGTATGGAGCGGCGCCGTGTTCTTGGCTAAGTCCTTGTAACGCAGTTTCCTGTAGTGGAACAGGTTCTTGACGATGTGGAACGGGTGTTCATCCTGGACCGAATGCGGGCTTTTACGGAT
>JAEUOJ010000157.1 GCA_016789495.1 Accumulibacter sp.
TTATCTATCGGCTCCTGGCGCGTTGCCTTACGCATTCAACTGCTGGTTTGCCTGTCGCTACTCGGACTGTTGTTGGTTTCAGCTGCGGCTCTATATCAACTGCGCGACACGATGATCGAGGACCGCAAGGAGAAAGTCAAAAACCTGGTGGAGTACGCGATCACGCAACTCCGGTTCTATGAAGAGGAGGCTCGTTCGGGTCGGATGACCGTCGAGCAGGCTCAGGAGATGGCGAAAAAGGCGTTCCGCACCGCCCGCTACAACGGCAGCGATTATTTCTGGATCAACGACTTTCATCCCCGATCGGTCGTCCATCCGATCAAGCCGGAGATCGAAGGCAAGGATATGTCGGAGAACAAGGACGCCGCGGGCAAATTGCTGTATCTGGCGTTCGTCGAGGTGGTCAAAGCACAAGGAGCTGGCTTTGTCGATTATCAGTGGGTGAAAAAGGCCGGCGAAACTGACATGCCGAAAATTGCCTATGTTCAGGGTTTTCAGCCTTGGGGGTGGATCGTCGGCACCGGTATTTTCATCGACGATGTCGATCGCGAGTTCATGCATGAAGTTTGGCGACTGGCGGGGATTGCCGGTGGATTGTTGGTATTTTCCGTGCTGCTTGGTTGGCTGATCGGGGTCGGCATCCTGCGTCAGTTGGGCGGCGAACCGGATACGGCGGTTGCGCTCATGCGTCAGGTAGCCGAAGGTAATTTGGCGGTAGTCATTCGCCAGCCTCGGCCGGGCAGCTTGATGGAAGCTATCGACCTCATGGTGCACTCGGTTCGTGAGCTGGTACAGAAAATCGAAAACAGTGCCGAACAAGTGGTCAGCAGTTCGGAGCAGATCAACCAGACCTCGCAAGGTATTGCCAAATCGGCCAACCAAGAATCGGAAACCACTTCGTCGATGGCGGCGGCGCTTGAAGAGTTAACCGTCGCTTCGCAACTGATCGCCGACAATGCTGGCGGCACCGAGCAAACGGCGATGCGGACGATGAATCTCGCTGCTGAAGGCAGCGAACGTGTGACCCAGGCAACGGCGGCGGTGCAAAAACTGTCTGCCACGGTGGTTATTGTTGCTCAGCAAATCAATTCCCTCGACAAGCGTATCCAGGCTATCTCGACAGTGGCCGACACGATCAAAGACATCGCCGGGCAGACCAATCTACTGGCGCTTAATGCCGCGATCGAAGCCGCCCGTGCAGGCGAGCAGGGACGCGGTTTTGCCGTCGTCGCCGACGAGGTGCGCAAACTGGCTGAAAGAACGGCGCTGGCCACGACCGGTATCGGCGAGATGGTCGGTATGATCCAGCAGGAAACGGCGTGCGCCGTCAGGGCGATGAATGATGCCTTGCCCGAGGTCGAACGCGGTGTCCAGATAACCATCGAAGCGACGGATTCGCTGCAGTCGATCAAGAATGAATCCCAGCAATCCCTGCAAAGCGTTATCGAAATCGCCAATGCCACCAAGGAACAAAGTCTCTCGGCGACATTTTTGACGCAGCGCGTCGAAGAAGTGGTTCATGTCGTCGATCAAACGACCTCTGCTATCAGGCAGGCGGCGGACACGGCCAAGCAATTGGAAGATGTGGCGCACGATCTGCGGACCCAGATCAGCCGTTTTCAACTGTGAACCGCTGGAATGCTCATGCCGCCGCGGTTGTGACCGATCTGTGACGGGGGCGCGGCTTTTTGATCGGGATTGGCGGGGCGGACAGGCGTTCAGACGGCCATCAGACCCGGGTTGAGCGTGTAAAGCAACGCTTTGACCAGCATGGCGACATCGCCATGGCGACGGGCATCGACCCGGAAAATGGCCGGCATTACCTGATAGTCAAGGGTGGCGACTTTTTGTCGATAATCGTTCAGAGTAAACGCCGATGAGCGGTCCATGTGAGTCACGCCGATGGCCACCGCGGTACTTTCAATAAAATTTCTGAAAGCGCCGAGATACCTCTCAAGTTGTTTGAGCGGGTCGGAGGCGCTGTTATTGATAAGTAAAATCAAACCGATGCCGCCTTCGGCAAGGATCTCCCACATGAAGCTGAAACGTTCTTGTCCGGGTGTTCCATAAAGCATCACCTTTTCGCCACTGGGCAGAATCAACAAACCATAGTCCATGGCTACCGTAGTGGTTTTTTTCATTCTGGCGGTGGCATCGGTGGCGATCGCTTCGGTGCTCACCGGGACGATATCACTCAATGCGGCGATGGCCGTACTTTTTCCCGCTCCAACCGTACCAGAAAAGATGATTTTGTTATGGGGAGTGGATTTAGAGTGCATCGAGCAATTTTCTCAACATGCGCTCGAGCCTTGAAGAGTGCAGCGATTTTTCAGAACGCGCGCGCCGGTCCCTGCGCGGGTCAGTCAGCTGCGGGTCGCCCCGTCGCTCGAGCAGGCCGGCGAAGTAGGCGGCGGTATAGAAGGTGAACACATAACGTTGCGGGATGTGCAACTCCGTGGCGATGTCGATCGGGGACGCATTTTTTTCGACCCATAAGGCGGCGATACGCAGCGCGTGTGGCGGCGAAAAACAGTGGGCGAAATCGGGCCAGACCCGCAATCGAACCGGTTGATAAGGATCGCAACCCTTGGGCAGACGACCACGCGCACCCCATACGGCGACATTCCACAACAGATCCTCGTGGGTATAGCGCACTTCTCGGCCCACGTCCTGTTGCGGTCCGGGGTCGGCAAGGATCTTGACCGTCCCACTGGGCAATTGGGTCATCGAGGCCGGACGCAATCGCGTGCCGCTGAAACTCGACAGACAGACCCTTTCCGGAAGGCTATGGACTCTGATCAATCTCGACAAGCCAAGAATCGCCAAGGCTTCGCCCGAGGCCCGACTTTTTTGGACGGCGTTGCGCAAAGCGCCGATCAGATAGTTGTCGGGGTTGAAAAACAGCTTTTCCGGCAAATGTGCTGGACGAGTGGGTGGCAGATCCGGCAAATTGCCGCATAAATCGTTTTCATCGCCCCAGACGCTGTCGCCAAAAGCGCCATGCGACTCCTCGTAAGCGCGTGTTCTGCTGGTCCGCTCCGGCCGGGGTTGAGCCGTAGACGGTCCTTTCGTGGCGGAAGCGGGTGGTTTCACGGCCGGAGCCGGCGAAACGTTGCGTTTTAAGGCGCTGACCAAGGTCAGCGCCTGCGTCAATTGATCGATCTTGAACGGTTTGCCGAGGATCAACAGGTCTGGGAATTGCGTATGGCGTTCTCTGGGGGTGGACGCATAGCCGATGATTCCAAGTCGCGGTTCGGATAGGGCCAAGCGAACGGCGCCTTCGGCTTTGGGTCGGTCACAGTCGATCAATACCACCTCTGCGCTGGCCATGTCCGCCACCAGGCGAATCCTGTGCGCTGTCGAGCGGCTGAGGCACAGTTCCAACAATCGAGCGTCCAGGTGGCTGACCTCGAGCAAAAATAAAGCAATCGGTAGTTTGTCCTGCCTATCAAAAAGTGAAGGCTGTCGAAAGGTGCTGCTTTCGGTTTCGACGGTTGCCGACTCCATGGGCTGATCATCCTGGAAAGGGGGAGACATCATCTGTAACGGCTGGGCATGCATCTGTAAGGTCTTAATCAGTACGCACTATAAAACTTTTGAATCAATTCGTGTTTTGAGCATGTCGTCGAATTTTTCGCAAATTTTGGGTTGTCGAATCAAGCGCTTACTTTATTGAGAAGTTTTTGGACTGGCGACCGCGCATTTCAGGATCAGTTCAGCGGCTTCCGCGGCTCGGAGAACATCAATGACCGCCATGCCAGGTTTGGCCTCGGCTTTGACCACGGCGACCAGGATCGTTTCGAGCCCGCTTGGCGCAGCGATCAAATAACCCAGTTCGCTCTTGATCACCAATTGCTGGAGCTTCCCGCAGCCTAGATCGCTAGCCAGACGTGAACCTATCGAGAGCAGGGTGGCGCTCGACACGCCGACCCGATCCTGATCCTGTTCACTGGGTAGTGATGAGGCCAACATCAGACCGTCGGACGAAACGATCGCCGCCGTGTCGATATCGGCAGAGGCTTCATTCAATTCGTCGAGTACTGTTTTAAGCAAGTGTGAGCGCATGAGTGAATTGGGTAACGACTTTCTATCCGACGTGAAAACCGTAAAAAACGTGAAAGAACAGTGTTCGGTTTTCGACCATTTTGTAACGTTTGACGATCAGAGCGGTTTGCTCAGCCGACGTCTAAAGTGTATTGGGTCGATGAATAAAGGGACGTGATTTACTTGGCGATTTAGAATAATTGCCAATGGGTCGCCAGTTCGGCTGGATTGGTCGCGACGAAAAAATGGGCGATGGGTGCAGTTATTGGCGGGTCTCAGGCGAACAGTCGGTTGTTCGCGCAGGAAGCCGGAGGAAATCCGCCGTCACGTCGGATCTTGCCGACTGGTTCACCGCCAAT